>JAJBUT010000056.1 GCA_020860185.1 Lachnospiraceae bacterium
GTCGGGGATGAGAGCCAGATTTTCTTTTCAAACGGTGTGAACTCCCTTGTGTTCATCTTTCCGTATCCTCCTCTAATTTGTGCGGCCAGTTACTGACCATATATATGAAGTGTGGTCTATTCAACACTGTGATTTTTGACCACGCTTTCTTTTAATTCCCAAAAAAACGCAATTTAATAGAGGGGAATAATCCCCTCTATCATTTCATTTCAATATACACAACCTCTTTTATGCGAAATTGAAATCACTCTCCATATTCCGCCCTCTTCATTTCAAATTTTCGCGCGAATTTGAACTAATTCATCATTTATCATTTCAAATACTCTTGACTTTCTGAAATAAACTAACTAAAATTGAGTTACCTATTTCAAATTCACAGAAAGGCAGGTACCACAATGGACAATAAAATCCGCGCTGGAAAATTTATTACAAACTTATCCGGAGATATGGCTTATCAATCGTTTCTCCCCTCTCCTCTGCCTCCCACCCCCCAGATAAACATCGACGAAGAAATAACGCAGCTCTTAATATCTGCTCACAGCCATCTTGCTCTTCTGGATGGGCTTACAGCACGCATTCCGAATATGAAGCTCTTTGTGTCTATGTATGTACGGAAAGAGGCGCTGCTTTCATCACAGATTGAAGGCACACAGGCTACTCTGGATGATATTCTAGACCCATTATTAGATGAAAATGCAAATCGTGATGTAGCTGATGTCGTCAACTATGTTCGCGCTGTTCATTTTGCCGTGGAACGGCTCCAGTCTCTTCCCCTTTGCAATCGACTGATCCGTGAAACTCATGCCGTCCTGATGGAGAATGTCCGCGGTCAGGAAAAAAATCCCGGTGAATTTCGCTATTCTCAAAACTGGATTGGCGGTCAGGGAAGCACTTTAAAAAATGCCCGCTATATTCCGCCAAACCCTCAGGATATGACGGATGCCATGTCCGATCTGGAAAAGTTCATTCATGCAGAAGACACCATTGACCACCTGGTCCGTATTGCACTGATTCATTATCAGTTCGAAACAATCCACCCATTTTTGGATGGCAATGGCCGGATGGGACGATTAATTATCACTCTTTACCTGATGGAGAATCATGTGCTTTCCTCACCCGCGCTGTATCTCTCCTGGTACCTCAAACAGAATCGTGTCGAATACTATGACCGCATGTCTGAAGTCAGGCGAACAGGCGACTATGAACAATGGATTAAGTTCTTCCTCCGTGCAGTAGCTGCCTCAGCCGAAGACGCCATCCAGACGATCGATCAACTGTCTGAACTTCATGACAATAACCGGCAGCTTGTCATATCTTCCTTTGGCACCCGCTCCAGAAAGAACGCTATGCAGCTTTTTTCATATCTTGAACAAAATCCCATCATAGAGATTCAGAAGACAGCTGCCGCTCTTCATATGGCTTACAATACGGTTGCCAGATATGTCACAGACTTTTGCAGCATTGGCATTCTTCAGGAAAACGCAAAGGGAGATAAAGCAAGAGTATTTTCTTACGAACAATACCTGAATATTCTTCGCGAGAACATGTGAACGATATCTCATGTCTGCACCGCCCCCGGCTTCTCTCCCACCGGATGGAACGTCGGCACGATCTTCTCTACCATCCCCACGATATCACCGCTGTTCTCATAGCTCGCCTCCGCCAGCTCCTCCAGCTGCCTCAGAAACTCCTCCACATCGAACGGGATCGGCTTCCCGATATAGATCAGCTCATTGTCGGTTTTCTGTATCCCTTCCTCCGCCATCAGCTTTTCTTCATACAGCTTCTCGCCCGGCCGCAGGCCGGTATAGACCACCGGGATATCCTCATCCGGCCTGTACCCGGACAGCTGGATCAGGTTCCGCGCCAGCGTGTCGATCTTCACCGGGTCGCCCATATCTAGGACGAAGATCTCTCCGCCCCAGGCGTAAGTGCCCGCCTGCAGCACGAGGCTGACCGCCTCCGGGATCGTCATAAAATACCGGATGATATCCGGGTGCGTGACCGTAACCGGACCGCCCTCCTCGATCTGCTTCTTGAAGCGGTGCAGCACCGACCCATTGCTGCCGAGCACATTCCCGAAACGGACGGCCACGTACTGTGTGCCTGTCCGTCCCTGATTCTTTACACTCTCAATTTTCAATTTACTGCGGTTCCGGCCAGGCTCAGCCATGCCGTCCAAAACTGCAGCATGGCCTGAACCAGCCACGCTGTCCATACCGGAGGAATCACCTGACACGGTTATTCTGTCCGTTCCGGCAACGCTTCCTGACGCGCTTATCCCGGTTACACCAATGACGCCATCCGGTTCATCAGTCTCCTCCCATCCGGCCGCCTTGTGATCGACCGGGTCGGACGCGACCTGTCCGCCAATCACCTTATCCTTATGCGCGTGTACGAACGGCAGCATATCCATCCGTCCGCTCCGGCTCACCGCGTCCATGCTCTGGATCACCATCTCACAGATCCTCTTGGACGCGCCCATGATATTTGTCGGGTTCACCGCCTTGTCCGTGCTGATCAGTACGAACCGCTGCGTCCCGTGCTTCAACGCCGCATAGGCCGTCTTGTATGTACCGACCACATTATTCTTGACGGCTTCATTCGGGCTGTACTCCATCAGCGGCACATGCTTGTGCGCCGCCGCATGGAACACGATATCCGGATGATAAATCTCAAACACCTGATTGATCCTGCGGCTGTCGCGGACAGACCCGATCAAAACATTCAGGTTCAGATCCGGGTATTTCTCCCGGAGTTCCAGCTCTACCGCATATGTTGTGTTCTCATAAATGTCAAAAATGACCAGCCGCCCAGGCTGATGCCCCGCGATCTGCCTGCACAGCTCGCTGCCGATCGAACCGCCTCCGCCCGTGACCAGGATTGTTTTACCCTGTATGTACTGAAAAATTTCCTCCATATCCACACGGATCGGTTCCCTGCCGAGCAGGTCTTCCACAGCTACGGATTTCAACCGGCTGACGAGTACCTCATCATTCGTGATCTGATAGATTCCCGGGA
>JAJBUT010000143.1 GCA_020860185.1 Lachnospiraceae bacterium
CGGAGCAATCGACTTTCATAGATGTTGGCGCGCTGCGACAGCAGCGCATGGGAGTATACTAAGAAAGGAATCAGACAGTATGGGAAGCTTACAGATGAATGAGAGCAATGCCCGGCCCGTGGGGCTGTACGATCCCCGGTTTGAACATGACAACTGCGGCATCGGCGCCGTGGTAAATATTAAGGGCATCAAGACCCACCGGACGGTGGAGAATGCGCTGAAGATCGTGGAGAATTTAAAGCACCGTGCCGGAAAGGACGCCGACGGAAAGACCGGCGACGGCGTCGGCATCATGCTGCAGGTCTCGCATCGTTTTTTCAGCAAGACAATGGCCGCACAGGGGGTTGACCTCGGCGGAGAGAGGGATTATGGCATCGGCATGTTTTTCTTCCCGCAGGATGAGCTGAAGCGCAATCAGGCGAAGAAGATGTTCGAGGTGATTTTAGAGAGGGAGAAGCTCGCACTTCTGGCCTGGCGGGAGGTGCCGATCCATCCGGAGGTCATCGGACAGAAGGCGCTGGACTGCATGCCGTATATCATGCAGGCGTTTATCAAACGTCCGGACGGCGTGGAGAAGGGACTGGATTTCGACCGGAAGCTGTATGTGGCGCGGCGCATTTTTGAACAGTCGAACGACAATACATATGTGGTGTCTCTGTCGAGCAGAACGATTGTATATAAGGGTATGTTCCTCGTGAATGAGCTGCGGCTCTTTTTCGACGACCTGCAGGATGAGGATTATGAGTCTGCGATCGCCTCGGTGCACTCCCGTTTCTCGACCAACACGAATCCGAGCTGGGAGCGGGCGCATCCGAACCGCTTCATCGTCCACAACGGCGAGATCAACACGATCCGCGGCAATTCAGACAAGATGCTGGCCCGCGAGGAGACGATGGAGTCCGAGCATCTGGAGAATCAGCTTTCCAAGATTCTGCCGGTGGTGAATATCGCCGGGTCCGATTCCGCCATGCTGGACAATACGCTGGAGTTCCTCGTGATGAGCGGCATGGATCTGCCGCTTGCCGTGATGATCACGATCCCGGAGCCGTGGGAGAACAACCATATCATGTCGCAGAAAAAGAAGGATTTTTATCAGTATTACGCGACGATGATGGAGCCCTGGGACGGGCCGGCTTCCATCGTATTTTCCGACGGAGATATCATGGGGGCGGTGCTTGACCGGAACGGCCTGCGTCCTTCCCGTTATTATATTACAGATGATGATTATCTGATCCTTTCCTCCGAGGTGGGTGTGCTCGATATCGATCCGACGCACATTGTCGCGAAAGACCGTCTGCGCCCGGGCAAGATGCTCCTGGTGGACACGGTGAAGGGACGTGTGATCGACGATGAGGAGCTGAAGGAAAGCTACGCCGGGAAACAGCCTTACGGCCAGTGGATTGATGAGTATATGCTCGAGCTGGGCGACTTAAAGATCCCGAACGAACGGGTGCCCCGCTATACGGGCGAGGACCTGAGCCGCATGCAGAAGGCGTTCGGTTATTCCTACGAATCCGTAAAAAATATCATGCTTCCGATGGCGAGGGACGCGGAGGAGCCGACGGCCGCGATGGGTATCGACATTCCGCTGGCGGTGCTGTCCGACGATCATCAGCCGCTGTTTAACTATTTTAAGCAGCTGTTCGCGCAGGTGACGAACCCGCCTATTGATGCGATCCGCGAGGAGGTCGTCACCTCCACCACGACCTATGTTGGTGAAGATGGCAATATCCTGGAGGAGCAGCCGACGAACTGTCAGGTGCTGAAGATCCGGAACCCGATTCTGACCAATACGGATCTGATGAAGATCAAGAACATGCACCGCGACGGCTTCAAGGTCAGCGTGATCTCCATGATCTACTATAAGAATACAAGCCTGGAAAAGGCGATCGACCGACTGTTTGTCGAGGCGGACCGCGCGTACCGCGACGGCGCGAACATCCTGATTCTGTCTGATCGGGGGGTGGATGAATACCATGTGTCGATCCCGTCCCTGCTGGCGGTGTCCGCTCTGCAGCAGCATCTCGTCCAGACGAAGAAGCGGACGGCAGTCGCTCTGATCCTCGAGAGCGGCGAGCCCAGAGAGGTGCATCATTTTGCGACGCTTCTCGGCTACGGCGCCTGCGCGATTAACCCGTATCTGGCGCAGGATACGATCAAACAGCTGATTGACGACCATATGCTGGACAAGGATTATTATGCCGCCATCGATGATTATAACTACGCGGTGATGCACGGCATTGTAAAGATCGCTTCCAAGATGGGTATTTCCACGCTGCAGTCCTACGAGGGTTCCAAGATCTTCGAGGCGATCGGCATTGACAAATCGGTCATTGATAAGTATTTTACCCAGACGGTCAGCCGCATCGGCGGCATCACCATGGCGGATATCGAGCGGGATGTGGATGTGCTTCATTCCAAGGCATATGATCCGCTGGGGCTGGGCACGGAAAAGACGCTGGACAGCGTCGGACGGCATAAAATGCGGAGCGGCGCGCAGGAGCATCTGTACAACCCGCAGACCATCCATCTGCTGCAGCAGTCCACGCGGCGCGGCGATTACGGGCTGTTTAAGCAGTACACGGATCTGGTGGACGATGAGAACAGTATCATGAATATCCGTGGGACGCTGGATTTTGACTATCCGAAGAAAGGCGTGCCGATCGAGGAGGTCGAGAGCGTGGATTCCATCGTGACCCGCTTCAAGACCGGCGCCATGTCCTACGGCTCCATCTCACAGGAGGCGCACGAATGTCTGGCTATCGCCATGAACACGCTGCACGGGAAGTCAAACTCCGGAGAGGGCGGCGAGAGCCTGGAGCGGCTGGACAGCAACCGCTGCTCCGCGATCAAGCAGGTGGCGTCCGGACGGTTCGGCGTTACCAGCCGGTATCTGGTGAGTGCGCAGGAGATTCAGATCAAGATGGCGCAGGGCGCAAAGCCCGGCGAGGGCGGACATCTGCCGGGCAAGAAGGTCTATCCTTGGATCGCGAAGACGCGTATGTCCACAC
>JAJBUT010000165.1 GCA_020860185.1 Lachnospiraceae bacterium
ATAAAGGGAAATGTGTCTTTTGCCTTTGTGTTTTTACGGGGATGTTTGCTGCTTCGTGGATGCAGTTTTACAGCGCCTATAGGAATTTCTTTTTTACTGCGGGATATATGGGAGGATTCCAGAGCCGGTATTATTTATGCTGGGTTCCGGTTCTGGCGTTTGCGTTTGCGTATTTGTTTCAGGATGCACAGGAAAACGGCGCGGTGAAAACAGACAGTGCGGGAAAATGGATCAAGTGGCTGGCGCTGGCCGTTGTTCTGCTCATGTTTTACGGCAGTTTCCTTTATACGCTTCTGACTTATGGATCGTGATTCTTAACAGTTCATTAGGCATGATTTTGACAGAGGGAGGTTGACAACATGAAAAGAATCGTAAAAAACATTACAGCCGTGCTGGTTGCGGTATCGGTGCTAGCTACCGGGCTGAGTCCGGGTGCTTCGGTATATGCGGAGTCAGTTTCGGCCTCAATGCAGGAAGAAATCGCCGCAGAGCAGGAAGGAGTGCTTTCGGGAGAGGAAGAGGTCACTGCAGAGCAGGAAGATATGATTTCAGATCAGGAAGAATCTACCGCAGATGAGGCTCAGACGATGAACGCTTATGCGGATACGTCCGTCAGTCAGACGCCGTCCGTACAGTATCAGGTTCATGTGGCAAAAAAAGGATGGCAGGATACGGTCAGTGACGGAACGGTCGCAGGTACAACCGGAGAATCTCTTGCGGTGGAGGCCGTTCGCATCAGTCTTGCCAATATTGATGCGGACGAGTGGGCAGGAAGCGGGATTGAATATACGACACATGTACAGACATATGGTTGGCTGTCGTCCGTGAGCAACGGAGCGGGATCCGGCACGACCGGTCAGGCAAAGCGCGTGGAGGCGGTTATGATTAGCCTGACTGGACCGATCGCTGAGAAATATGACATATATTACCGTGTGCATGTCCAGAGTTACGGATGGCTTGACTGGGCAAAGAACGGAGAAAAGGCGGGGAGCACCGGATATGCCAAACGCGTGGAGGCTGTTCAGATTGTACTGGTTGAAAAGGGGGAAGCGGCACCTGGATCCACATCCAGGCCGTACGTGTATTCCCGGGTCAGCTATCAGGCTCAGTCGCAGACGGTCGGCTGGCAGGACAGTGTGACAGAGAATGAGGTGGCCGGATTGACCGGCGCGGCCAAACGACTGGAGTCCATCCGCATACAGCTTTCTTCAGAGATAGAATACAGCGGCAGTATCCAGTATCAGGTTTATGTACAGAGCTACGGCTGGATGGACTGGAAATCAGATGGACAGACGGCAGGAACCGTAGGTGAGGGGAAACGGATTGAGGCGATACGGATCAGACTCACCGGGGATGTCGCGAATTACTATGATGTTTACTACAGTGTACATATGGCAAAGATCGGCTGGTGCAATTATGCCTGCAACGGTGAGGTGACGGGTTCCATAGAATTGAGCAAGCGGGTTGAGGCGATACAGATCTGCCTGGTTAAAAAGGGTGTCGACACAGTGCCAGATACCTCCGGTGACAAATATATCGAAGGATATTCGAAGGGCTGCTTCTATTACAGCGCGCAGATTAAGGGCGTCGGAAACACCGGCTACCTTGCTCAGACAAACACGCTCGGCACGACCGGACAGTCGCAGCAGTTGCAGAATATTACGCTTTATCTGTCAGGCAACAGTACAGAGGTTCCTTCTGGAACCATTCAGTACGCGACACACATATCCAGCCATGGCTGGACGGACTGGTCGACATGCGGCATTGCCAGTGGATCCAATACCAGCGCGTATGGGCTCGAGGCTGTAAAGATTCAGCTGACCGGAGACTTGGCGAAATATTATGACATTTATTACCGTGCGTATGTACAGGATTATGGCTGGCTGGGCTGGGCGAAGAACGGACAGATCGCAGGAACGACAGGAATATCCTATCGACTGGAAGCGTTGCAGATCACACTCGTATCAAAGGATGCCGCTGCTCCCGGAGACAATTCCGGTTACTATACGAATCAGAAAAAGATAACGACGACCGATACCATGCATGCGAAGGCCATGCAGTATTCCAGCCCCACACAGTATCTGATCATGGTAGACCGCGATGCACATAAGGTGGGCATCTTTACCGGCAGCCAGGGACAGTGGACATATGTCGCTAAATGGGACTGTGCCAATGGAAAGGCCAGCACGCCCACGGTGGGCGGAGTTTTTTCCGTGCAAAATAAGGGAACCTATTTTGATTCAGGATCGTCCAGGTGCTATTGGTGGACGCAGTTTTATGGAAATTATCTGTTCCATTCCGTGCTGTACACAAAAAGCGGTACACTGCAGGACGGGAGAGTCGGAATGGCTTTATCCCATGGCTGCGTGAGACTTGAGATTCAGAATGCAAAGTGGATTTATGATAATGTCCCGCGGGGAACGACGGTAGTTGTGTATTAACATGCAGCTTGGTTTGATTTGGAAAGTGATGTACCAGATAAATTTTAAGTCACTTATCATGAAAAAAACAACTGTGCCTTGAAAAATGGGCACAGTTGTTTTATAGTAAAGTAGTAATTCTCTCGAAATGACGAAGGAAGTTGTTTTTCAGCTGAAAGGAGTAACAATTATGAAAGGAAAGCGCTTTTTTGCAGTATTGTTATCCGCAGCAGTGTTTTTATCGGTAATGCCAGTACAGTTTGTATATGCTGCGGATGTGCAGAAGGAATCTGATACAGATAAGGACACGGTGGTGGAAAAGTCAGGAGATGATGAGGTTCTGTTAAATTACCTGGTCGTAGATAAACCATATGTGAATTGTGGGGAGACGCAGAGTATTGTAGTTTCTGTCGGCGGAGATGGAGTCATGCTTGATTCCGCACAACTTACATATCATCGCCAGTCGGACGGCAATACATATACGGTAGAATCTTCTGAAATTGACGATGATGCCCTGCTGTTTGAAATAGATTGCGATGAAGAAAGCGATAAGGGTATATATATTCTGGATACGATTTCGTATGCAGTGGATGGAGTCTCGGATACAATTAATCTTTCAGATATCGGGATCTGTGCTTCTTACGGTGTTGAGATTGAAGCAGAGACTAATCCGGACGCGATTGTGACGGATAAGGATGCCGATTATGATTTGGATATCAACGTAATCCGGTTTGACGAAAATGGAGATCAAATATCGGAAAGCTCGATTGAGGAAGCAATTGCTGAACAACAGTCAAAGATTTATAATCAGACGCTTTCTGCATATGATGCGTCCTCTTCATCTGGAAATGTGATTGTCGTCTTAGATCCCGGACATGATTCGACACATATCGGAGCGAGCGCGAATGGTTTTGAGGAATATGAGCTTACACTGAAGATTGCACAGTATTGCAAAGAAGAACTGGAGACCTATTACGGTGTGACGGTGTATATGACACGCGATAGCGATGACTGTCCTTATCCTGATGCAACATCATCTACACAGTGTAACAAAAACCGTGTGGCCTATGCAGCTGATGTTGGAGCGGACGTGTATGTAGCCATTCATTTGAATTCTGCTTCAAATACTTCAGCGAACGGAGCAGAAGTCTATTATCCGAATTCCAATTATAATGCGGAGGTCGGCGAGACAGGAGAGGCACTTGCCACATCCATTTTGGAGCAGCTGGTGGAACTTGGTTTGGCAGACCGCGGGATTAAGTTAAATGACGATGACGGATATACTTATCCGGACGGAAGTACAGCAGATGATTATACTGTTATCAATAACAGTAAGCTGTATGGTTTTCCTGGGATCATTGTGGAACATGCGTTTTTGACAAATGAATCTGATGTATCAACATACCTTTCGTCTGAGTCCGGTTTGCAGAGCCTCGGGGTCGCGGACGCGACTGGGATAGCAAATTATTTTGGGCTTTCTAAAAGCGCACCGACGGTATATGATGGAGTAGATTATGCCGCAGTATACGATTATGAATACTATATCAGTAACTATGAAGATCTGGCGGCAGCTTTTGGGGATGATGCTGGCGCGGCACTTCTGCATTTTGTAACTTACGGAATGTCTGAGGGACGTCAGGCCAGTGAAGATTTTGATGTCAGCATTTATAAGGCTAATTATTATGATTTGCAGCAGGCATACGGAGATGATTTGGTGCTGTATTATCTGCATTACATAAATTATGGTGAGAAGGAGGGAAGAAACGCGACGACGATGATCTATACGCCGATCATGAATGAACCGACGACGACCGTTCTTCAGATGATGTCTTATTACAACGCGAATGCCTCCTATCCGAGTTACTACAGCGATTCGGATGCAGCGACCATCTACCAGTTTTGTCAGATCTATTATGAAGAATGTGTGGCGGAGGGCGTCGATCCGGCAGTGGCGTTCTGTCAGGCGATGAAAGAAACTGGATTTTTGAAGTTCGGTGGAAGTGTTCCAATCTCCGCATATAATTTCTGCGGCCTCGGAGCGACGGATTCCAATTCTTCCGGATATGCAACCTTTTCCACAGTGCGTCTGGGTATCCGAGCACATGTACAGCATCTGAAAGCGTATGGAAGTACAGACAGCCTGAATAATACCTGTGTTGATCCGAGGTTTAGTCTAGTTACCAGGGGATCGGCCATCTATGTGGAATGGCTGGGACAAAATGAAAATCCGAACGGATATGGCTGGGCGACTTCTGTCGGATACGGATATTCGATCCGGGATGATTATATGGCGAGATTATACGCGCAGGAGGTGACATATTCTCCTGGATGCACCTATTATTTTAAAAATAGCATATCTTCGGGCTCTGCTGATTTCATCGTGTTTTACGGAAGAAGTACAGATGAGGTTCTGGTGGGTGACTGGGACGGAGACGGCGTGGATACACTCTGCGTGAGACGCGGGAATGCTTATTACTTTTCAAATAGTCTTAGCAGCGGAGATGCGGATAAGGTAATTTATTACGGAAGAGATACAGATGAAGTACTGGTGGGTGATTGGAATGGAGACGGTGTGGACACACTCTGTGTGAGACGTGGGGATATATATTATATCATGAACAGTATTTCCAGCGGTGATGCAGATATTGTTATCCATTACGGAAGAGATATGGATGAGGTGCTGATTGGCGATTGGAACGGAGACAGTGTGGATACGCTCTGTGTAAGGCGTGGAAATGCTTATTATATTTCAAACAGCCTGCGTAGCGGAGATGCAGACGAGATAATCTATTACGGAAGAGATACAGATGAAGTATTGGTGGGTGACTGGGACGGAGACAGTGTTGATACATTTTGTGTCAGGAGAGATAATATCTATTATTTCAAAAACAGTATTGCCGGCGGTTTCGCAGACATGGTGACAGCTTACGGAAGGTCTGCGGATGAAGTGTTAATTGGCGATTGGGACGGAGACGGCGTGGATACGCTTTGTGTGAGACGCTGATTGAGGGAAGCAGTAATGTTAAAACGTGCAGGATGTGTGGCACTTTCTCTGGCAATTATTTGTTTACTGACAGTGCCCACGTTTTCAGCGAAAACAAGTGTACATGCAGAGAATGTTTTAAAACAGGAAGAAGAGACAGAGCATGACGGGCTCTGTATTGATCATATGCGTGTAAACCAATTGTCTGATCCGTATGGAGTGCCCGCTGATTCTCTGTATTTTTCCTGGAGTATAGATTCAGATCAAAATAATATGATTCAAACTGCTTACCATATTCTTGTGTCAGAGACGATGGAAGATGTTGAACAGAGAATTTATGTGTATGATTCTGGTTGGGTCGAGTCGGACGAGAGTACGAACGTATCCATTGATATGGAAGCTGAAGAAAATCATCTGTATTACTGGCAGGTGCAGATTGAGGACAATGATGGAAGGATCAGTGCGCTGTCCGCAGCACAGGCTTTTTCAACTGCTGTGGGCAACGAGTGGGATTCTTCAAAGGGGATCTGGGCCGGAACAGATGATTTTGTCTTTCTGAGAGCCCAAAAAACGGTGGATATGAGCGAGGTAGAGAAGATTATCTTTACCGTGACAGCCATATCTCCGGAGGATACCAGACAGTATGTCTATCAGCTTTATATCAACGGAGAGTGCGTGGGCATGGGACCATCCCGCATAAATTCCGACGTTTTATATTACAACATTTATGACGTGACTGAATTTATGCAAAGTGGAACGAATGTCGTAGGAGCAATCTGTTATTCAGAGACCGGACATGCCTTCCTGGGACAGATGACTGCTTTTTACAAAAATGGGACAAGTGAAGTCCTGCTGGATACAGATACATCACATTCCAAATGGTTAGTCATGCCGGGAGATAACGCTTACGGAAAAACTTCTGCAACGGTGTCCAATTTGACCTATTATACGCTGGCTGCTGAAAATATAGACAGTACGGTTTATCCTCATGGATGGTTGGAAACGGGCTTTAATGCTACAGCCTGGAAAGAGGCATCGGCTGCCGGAGGAATTTCTGCCTATACATTGGAACCGGAGGAGTCCGATCCTCTGTTGCAATATGAGGTGCCTTCTCAGAGTGTAAAAAAACTTTCAGATGGAAGTTATCTGATTGATTTCGGCCAGGAGATTGTGGGAAGTCTGAAACTTACCATTAATAGTTCCGATCAGCAGAGTATTTCTGTTTACTACGGCGAGGAATTAGACAGCGACGGAAGTGTGAAATACTCCATGCGAACCGGTAATGTATATTCGGAAACGTGGACCTTGAAACAGGGCAACCAGCAGATAGCGGGTTTGAACATGAAAACGTTTCGATATGTTCAGATTAGTGGTTGTGCTGATACGATTACAGCGGGAAATATTACGGGACTGATGGTTCGGCAGGATTTTTCCGATGAGGCTTCGAATTTTTACAGTTCTAACAGTATTTTAAACGATGAGTACAGCCTGGCAAAGTATACCATAAAGGCGACCAGTCAGAATCTGTATGTGGATACGCAGAGCAGGGAACGGCAGGTTTACAGCGGAGACTTGTTGATCAATATGACGACAGCTTTTTCCATGGAATGTGATTATGCTTTGGCGAAACGGTCGCTGGATTACGCTATTTCTTATCCGACCTGGCCGGCAGAATATCTGTTGTACTCTGTTTTGGCTACATGGCAGTATTATCTTTATTCCGGCGATACAGAGTTTCTGGAGAAACATTACGGGCAGCTACAGTCCCTGATGTCTCAGTTTTATATTGATTCTACCGGTCTGGTGGAAAAGCCGGCTTATACTTTGCTAGTGGATTGGCCGACGAGTGAGAGAGACGGTTATGACACGGAAAGTTCTTATTACAATACCGTTTTGAATGCAGTATATGTGGGAGCATGTGAATCGATGGCGGATATTTCTGCCGTACTGGGAAAAACCGACGGGGAGAATTCTTATGCTACCGCTGCACAGTCTGTGAAAGCCTGTATGATCTTAGCCCTTTATGACGCGGACGAAGGGAGATACCGGGACGGATTGGCATCCGACGGGACTGCGGTGGATCATTATGCGCAGCAGGCGACGGCGTTTGCACTGGCCTACGGTATTTATTCGGATCAGTCCATGGCGAACACGCTGGGGGACAGTATCAGTAAGGATGGATTGAATCAGACCAGCGTCTACGCAACCTTTTTTTGCTGCAGGGTCTCTACCGAAGCAACCAGGGAACCCTGGCCAGACAGATTATGAGTGATCCGAGTACGTATGAGGGAAGTCATACCTGGGCAAATATGCTTTACGGCGCAGGAGCGACGATCACAACCGAGGCGTGGGACAGTTCCGTAAAAACAAATATGTCGTACAGCCATGCATGGGGAAGCGCGCCGGGCACCTGGCTAGTGACGGGACTATTTGGTATCACGCCGACATCCGGCGGTTATAAGACCTTTGATGTCAGGCTTCAGCCGGGCGGTGTGGACGAAGCTGATGTGACGGTGCCGACACTTCGGGGAAGCATAAACGCGTCTTATACCATGGATGGGGACGGAGCGGTTACGCTGGATATCACGGTACCAGCAAATACACAGGCGCGCGTTCTGATACCGACGGAGAACACATCTGCCTCCAGCCTGATGGTAGACGGAATTTCAACGGAGTCGGAGCTGGTTGACGATCTGTACCTGTCTGTCACTCTTGGGAGCGGAGAGCATACAATATACGGAGGCAGCGGCATCAGCGAGGATAGTTCAGAATTAAAACAGACAGAGAATGTGGTATACCGGACATACGGCACATCCTGGGGCTCATATGAGACTGACGGGAATCTGAGTGGCAGTACGGGTCAGGCACAGGCTCTGTATCGTCTGCAGATGGTATTAAATACACGGACAGACGGCGGAATCCGGTATTCTACACATGTTGCAACATATGGCTGGCGGGACTGGTGTTACGACGGCGAGGTGGACAGCGTGACGGACAAAATGATTCAGGCGGTCAAAATCGAGTTGACCGGTAATGCGGCTGATCGCTGGGATGTTTACTATCGTGTTCACTGCCAGACCTACGGCTGGACAGATTGGGTGAAAAACGGTGAAATGGCCGGGACGGTCGGATTGAGTAAACGGGCGGAGGCGATAGAGGTTGTGCTGGTTGAAAAAGACGGGGATGCTCTGGCCGGCGATTGGGACGGCGATGGGACGGATACCCTGGGCATGCGTTATGGAAATGTATATTATTTCAAGAATGACCTGTCTCTAACGTATGCGGATGCGGTACTCAGTTACGGCAAAAAAACGGATGAAGTGCTGGTGGGCGACTGGGACGGAGACGGCGTGGATACGCTGTGCGTGCGGCGCGGGAATGTATATTATTTCAAGAACACGATATCGTCAGGAGCCGCGGATGAGGTGATCACGTATGGACGAACGGCGGATGAGGTGCTGGTGGGCGACTGGGACGGAGACGGAGCTGATACGCTGTGCGTGCGGCGAGGAAATATATATTATTTTAAAAATTCCATTCTGTCCGGCAGTGCGGATCAGACAGTCACTTATGGAAGGAGCACGGATGAGGTGCTGGCGGGTGACTGGGACGGAGACGGAGTGGATACGCTGACTGTGCGGAGGGAAAGTGTATTTTATATTAAAAATATGATTGATTCCGGCAGTGCGGACAGAGTGGTCAGTTTCTAATAATAGTTAAATCTTTTTGTTTTAAACGCACCGCGGGAGTATACTTCATAAAAATAGAAACAGGTAAGGATAGTATCAAACGTATGAAAAATATTTTAAGTGTTTTGCTAGCGGGAATATTTATTGTATCTGGGCTACATGGGACTTTGCTTTCGGCTACTGCGGAGGAAACAGCCGAAGTAGTTGGGACAGCAGAGTCTCAGACGGAAGCAATGGAGAGAAATTCTTCAGATGATACAGATGTTTTTGTTGAAAACAGCTGGCGATATTCGAATGGCGAGCTGATACAGGACACGACAATGAATATCATGTCTGTCTCCTATGCCAATGCTTGGAATAAGGAGAATGGTGTATATATTAACAGCGAGGGAGATGAGATACCCAATGCGCAGAAAAAGGGAATCGATGTCAGCAAATGGCAGGGTCAGATTGACTGGGAGAAGGTAAAAGCGGCAGGAATTGATTTTGCAATCATTCGTTGTGGGTATGGTGTAGATAATTCTGCTTATGACGATGAATACTGGGAATATAATGCGTCTGAATGTGAGAGACTTGGAATTGACTATGGCGTATATATTTATTCCTATGCTACAAGTACAGCGGATGCGGCCAGTGAGGCTCAGCACGCGTTGCGGCTGTTGAAAGATCACAGCCCGACGTATCCCGTTTACCTGGACATGGAGGATAATTCGACGATTTCTGTCGGAAATGCTATGCTCGGTAACATAGCTGAGACATTTTGCGATACGGTGTCTGCTTCCAATTATGATGTCGGAATCTATGCCAATAAAAACTGGTGGAACACTTATCTGACCAGTTCGGTTTTTGATAATATTTCATGGTCAAAATGGGTGGCTCAATATAATGCAACATGCACCTACACGGGCTCCTATGACATGTGGCAGTGTTCATCAACCGGAACCGTCGATGGCATCGACGGATATGTGGATATTGATTTCTGGGTGTCGACGGACGCAGATCCGGTCGAGACAGACGATTCAGATATTATCTCCTATCGAACACATATGCAGACCTATGGCTGGCAGGATTGGGTTGAGAATGGTTATCAAAGCGGGACGACCGGATTATCGAAGCGTATGGAGGCGATTCAGATTAGCGTGGGTGATTCCTATGATGATCTGGGAGTGACATACTGTGTATCCTCGCAGACCTATGGCTGGATGGACTATGTGTCAGATGGAGAAACGGCAGGCACGACAGGAAAGTCAAAATATATCGAAGCGATTCGGATTAAATTGACCGGTGATGCGGCGGGAGATTATGATATCTATTACCGTGTACACTGTCAGACATATGGCTGGACGGGATGGGCTAAAAACGGAGAGGCTGCCGGAACATATGGTTACGACAAGCGTATGGAGGCAATTCAGATCACAGTGATACCAGTTGGCTCCTCCGCACCGGGTTCTACGTCGAATGTGTTCAGGCAAAGCAGGATCAAATATAATGTACATGTACAAAGCTATGGATGGCAGGGTTCTCTGGTGGAGGGAGCGTATGCTGGTACAACAGGATTGTCCAAACGCCTGGAAGCGATTCAGATTACTCTGACAGAACCGGGAGAGGCAGACTCCATTCGTTACCGGGTTCATGTACAGACCGATGGCTGGGAAAACAGTTGGACGACCGGAGGTGGAACAGCAGGCACTACAGGGGAGGCCAAACGCTTGGAGGCGATTCAGATTGAACTGACAGGAGATATGGCTGAAAAATACGATGTTTATTATCGGGTTCATGTACAGACTTATGGCTGGCTCGGCTGGGCAAAGAACGGAGAATCCGCCGGCACGGAGGGATTGTCAAAACGTATGGAATCCATTCAGATTGTGCTAATTGAGAAGGGTGGTTCGTCTCCGGGCAGTACGGAGCGGACATTCATAAAAGGGTAGTTTAATTGATGATTGAATTTATACATCAGACCATCGGCACGGCCGGAATGGCTCAGGATGCATGAGAATCCGAACGGATACGGTTGGGCGACATCTGTGGGATACGGAGCCTCAATCCGGGACAATTATATGGCGCAGCTCTATCGTTATTAATGCTTGCATACCGGATATGATTTCCTCTGTCCGGTATGCGAAAAATTCGAATAACGGCGAAATGCCGGATTCTGGAGAACCATATGTCGAGAATTGATTTTAGCGTACAGATGTTTCGCAAGGCGTTTGCCTACTGCAGAGACTACGGAATAAAAAATACTTTAAAAAAAATACGTGAAACCAGATCCGGTTTTGACCAGTATGATGAGTTTCTGAAAATACATCAGCTGACAGAGGAAGAGCTGGAGCGTCAGAGAAAGGAAGTGTTTACGTATCAGCCCAGGATATCCGTTCTGGTTCCGGTATACAATGTGCTGGATAAGCATCTTGTCCCCTGTATTGAGTCAGTGCTGAATCAGACATATGGGAACTGGGAGCTCTGCATGGCGGACGATTGTTCCACCTGGGACAATGTCCGGGAGACGCTGAGTCAGTATGAGGATCATCCTCAGGTCAGGATTGTTTACCGGAGTGAAAACGGACACATCTCCAGATCTACGAACTCCGCGCTGGAGGCGGCGACGGGTGAATATATTGCTTTCCTGGACTGTGATGATCTGTTGACGCCGGATGCATTGTACGAAGTGGCAAAGCTGCTGAATGAACATCCGGATCTGGATTTTATTTACAGCGATGAGGATAAGACGGATGATGACGGAGTAAGGTTTTATATGCCATATTTCAAATCAGACTGGGCGCCGGATACACTGATGGCGCATATGTATACCTGCCATCTGGGCGTGTACCGCAGGTCAGTCGCGGTGGACCTCGGCGGACTTCGCACAGGTGTGGAAGGCTCGCAGGATTATGATTTTACACTGCGGTTTACAGAGAAAACAGACCGGATCGCGCATATCCCGAAGGTTCTCTATCATTGGAGAGTGAGAGAGGAGTCGACCGCCGGTTCGCAGATGGCGAAGCCATATATCCTCGAGGCTGCGAAAAAGGCGAAGGAGGATGCGCTGGCGCGCAGAGGTCTGTCGGGAGAAGTGGAGCTGATCGAGGGTATCTATCAGTATCGGGTCAATTATCTGCCCGCGGTATGGCCGAAGGTCAGCGTGATCATACCGTCCAGAGATAATTATGAGGTGTTGGACCGGTGTCTGTCTTCTTTTCACGAGATGACGGATTATCCAGATTTTGAGATCATTCTTGTGGATAATGGAAGCACGGATGAGAACAGAGGCAGATATCAGCAGCTTTCTGATCAGTATCATATGACCTATCTTTATCAGAAGGAAATGTTTAATTTTTCTCATATGTGCAATCTGGGCAGCGAGGCGGCGACCGGAGAATATCTGCTGTTTCTGAATGACGATATAGAGATCATCGAACAAAACTGGCTGAAGCGCATGGTCGGACAGGCGTCCCTGTCGCATACGGGGGCAGTCGGAGCAAAGTTGCTCTATCCCGACCGGCGGACCATCCAGCATGTCGGTGTGATCAATATTTTAAACGGCCCATGCCATGCTTTGGCGGGCAAAAGCGATGAAATCCAATATTATTTTGGAAAAAACCGTCTGGACTATAATCAGATGGCGGTGACGGCAGCCTGTCTGCTCGTGAAAAAGACAAAGTTTGAAGAGGTTTCCGGTTTTGATGAGGAACTGGCAGTTGCGTATAATGATGTGGAACTGTGTTTTCATCTGCTCACGAAGGGATATTATCATGTGATCCGCAATGACGCGGTGCTGATCCACCATGAGTCGGTCAGCAGGGGAAATGATCTGGAAGATTCGGAGAAGTTTGACCGTCTGATGCGGGAGCAGGAAAAGCTGTATGAGAGGTATCCGCAGTTTGTCAGAGGAAAGGATCCGTTCTACAGCCCGAATCTGTCGCAGCACAGGGTTGATTTTTCGCTGAATCTGGATTGATTTTTTCTGGGATCAGATGAGGAAAAACCGGAGGTTATCGTGAACATATATCATACTTCGGAGATAGCTATTCTGATGGCTGTGTTCAATGGTGAAAAATTTCTGGAGGAGCAGCTGGATTCCCTGCTCGCGCAGACGCATTCGGCGTGGACGGCGTATATCCATGACGACGGATCCACGGATGGTACCCTTTCGATCCTGGAAAATTATGCCGCGCGGTATCCGGATCGGTTTGTCCGTATCGACGGAGTGCCCACCGGAAGCTCCAGAGACAATTTTTTTTATCTGTTTCAATGCGTGGATGCACCGCTGTATATGTGCTGTGATCAGGACGATGTCTGGCTGCCGGATAAGATCGAGCAGACGCTGCGCAGAATGCAGGAGATAGATGCCGCTCCGGAAAAGCCCTGCATGGTGTACACGGATCTGACGGTTGCGGATGAATCTCTGCATGTGATCGCGGAGAGCATGGATCGTTATCAGAAATTAAACATGGCCGATGCCGGCATCAGTCATGTGCTGGTTCAGAATGTGGCGACGGGATGCACCATGATGGCAAACCGCAGCCTGAGAGACCGGATGCTGCAGTTGAGGGAGCCGGATTCCGTGATCATGCACGACTGGTGGGCGGCCCTGGTCGCCGCGCAGTTCGGCGTGATGTGCTATCTTGACCGGCCGACGATTCTGTACCGCCAGCACAGCGGAAATGATACGGGCGCGCAGCAGGCGGGTCTGCGTCTCTATTTGGATAAGCTGTTTCATCAGAAAAAGGAGATTCACGATTCGGTGGAAGCGTTCCGGAAACAGGCAGCGGTATTTGCGGAGACATTTTCTCTTCCGGAGGACTCTGTCGTTGCGGTCTATGCGCGGATCAATACTTTTTCAAAGTGTAAGCGGCTGAAGATCTACAGGAAATATAAGATAAAAAAATCGCCGCTGCAGCGACAGCTCGGAATCTGGCTGTTCGGGTAATGTAAAGATTTGTGAAAAGGGCAGTATTCTCGATATGGTTGTCCGGACTGGGGAGACTATGAAACTGGAAGGCTACTATTCCTCCGGCGAGTTCGCACGCATGGCGGGAGTGTCCGTGCGCACGATCCGCTTTTATGACAAACAGAACATTTTAAAACCGGCTTACGTGAATGATTCCGGAGCGCGCTTTTACACAGACCGCGATCTGGCCCGGCTGCAGCAGATTTTACTGCTGAAGTATCTGGGGTTTTCTCTGGAGGATATCCGTGAGATGCTGATTGATGATCCGGATGACCGTTATCTGCTGCATTCCCTACAGCTTCAGAAAAAGCTGGTGCAGGATCGGATCGAACAGATGCAGCTGGTGGAACAGGCGATTGAGAGTACGGTGTCCGCGCTGAAGGAGAAGCAGCGGGTGGACTGGAGCCATATGCTGGAGCTGATTCATCTGACCGGTATGGAAAAAAGTCTGAAAACACAGTATCTGGATGCAGGAAATATTTCGGCACGCATTCGTCTGCACCGGGATTATTCACAGAATCCGGAGGGATGGTTTCCCTGGATTTACGATCAGTGCGGGATACAAAGCGGTATGAAGATTCTGGAGATCGGCTGCGGCGACGGCGCGCTGTGGACAGAGAACCGACGGAAGCTGCCGGAGGAGGTGGAGATTCTGCTCTCCGACGCGTCGGATGGGATGCTGCGCGATGCCCGCAGGAATATCGGAGCGGGGGACCGTCGTTTTTCCTGGCAGGTGTTTCCTGCGCACCGGATTCATGCGGAGGACGCTTCCGTTGACCTGGTGATCGCAAATCATGTACTCTTTTATTGTGAGGATATCCCGCAGGTCAGCCGGGAGATATGCCGTATTCTGAAACCGGGCGGCGTTTTTGTCTGCAGTACTTACGGCAGAAATCATATGCGCGAGGTCACGGAGCTGGCACGGGGGTTTGACAGCCGGGTGATGCTCTCCGGGGAGAAGCTGTATGAGAAGTTCGGTCTGGAGAACGGCGCGGAGATTTTGCATCGGTTTTTTGAGAGGGTGGAATGTCGCCGCTATGAGGATGCTATTTGGATCGACGAGGCGGAGCCGCTGATCGACTATATTATGTCCTGCCACGGGAATCAGAAGGAGCTTTTGCTGGACCGGTATCAGGAGTTCCGGGAATATGCGGAGACGGCGGTGAAAAATGGATTTTACATCACGAAAGAGGCGGGGGTTTTTGTATGTGGGTCTCCCGTATCGGAAACGGCTGTCCTCTGAAAATATACAGTGAACAAAGCTATTCGGGACAATACTTCGCACCTGCTGCGAAATACGTATGATGACGTAAATTACCAAAACAATATGATGATCGGGACATCACCTGTGAGATATATTTCAGGTGGTGTCCTTTTCGCTTTTTTAAGACTTTGCGAAAGTGGTTCTGAATTGAAACTTCTATTTTTCTCTGCTTTTCATATACTGTATCAATACATCGAAGAGGAGGACAGGTATGCAGCAGATTATTCGTCTGTTTCCGATACATATGAGGGACAATCTCGCAAAAAGCGGTGTGTTTGAGCGTGATCTGGAGGAGATACGCGTGCGCGTCAATGAATATCTGATGTTTCTCACCGCACGGGGCGAACTGTTCCTGCGCGGAACAGAACTGGTGAGGAAGACGGATGCCGCCTGTTGTCGTATGGGGCGGGCAGATGTGGATCAGATGTGCACCTTTATGTCCAACTATTCGCTTTATGCGTATGAGGAGGAGATGCGTCAGGGGTTTCTGACTGTGGAGGGCGGACACCGCATTGGGATCTGCGGTCAGGTTTCTGCGGAAAACGGGCATATCCGGAGGATTTATCCGGTTTCGTATCTGAATATCCGGATTGCGTCGGAACACAGAGGATGCGCGGAAGGCGTTTTTCGGTTTTTGCATCGGGATAACGGTTTTTATAACACATTGCTTCTGTCTGCGCCGGGAATCGGAAAGACAACGCTTCTGAGGGATCTGGTGCGTATGGTTTCCGTCGGGCGGGAAGGATTTTCGGGAAAGAAAGTCGGTCTGGTGGATGAGCGGTCGGAGGTGGCGGGGAGTGTTCAGGGAATCCCGCAGAACGAGATCGGATTACGGACAGATGTTCTGGACGGATGTCCGAAGGCGGAGGGGATGATGCTGTTGGTTCGTTCCATGTCGCCGGAGGTTCTGGCTGTGGATGAGATCGGCGGAGAGGATGATCTGCGAGCGCTGGAATATGTTCTGCGTTGCGGCTGCAGGATTCTGGCGACAGTTCACAGCCGTGATCTGGAGGAACTTTCGGACAAGCCGGGATGGTCGAAGTGCAGGGAGCAAAAGCTTTTTTCGCGCTATGTAGAGCTGGGGCGCGAAGGAGGAAGACGGGTTGGCCGGGTCCTTGATGAAACGGGAAGACTGCTGGGAACGACGGAATGCAGATGAAAATTGTCGGCGCTGTATGCATTCTGGCTGCCTGTCTCGGATATGCCGCTGCTCTCACGGAAAGACAGAAATATCACAGGGATGTTCTGCTGTCACTGATACAGATTCTGGAACTGCTCGCGGGAGAAATCCGCTATGAACGGCTGACCATGGCGGAAGCGTTTCGAAATCTGAATCAGAAATACCGGGGACCGGCGGGTGAAGCGATGCGTCGGATCGCGGAACGCCTTATGGACGGGACATATGAGAATCTGGAGAGCGTATGGAGCAGCATTTTCCGGAAGGAACAAAAAGACCTGATGCTCTCAGAGGAAGAACTGGACATCCTTCTGGACACCGGGAAAAATCTGGGATATCTGGATGTGGAAGCGCAGATGAATCACTTGTGTCACTGCCGTCAGCGTCTGGAGAAAAAGCTTCAGGAGGCACAGAAGGATCTGGATGAGAAGAAACGGATTTACCGTTACCTCGCCGTAGCGGCCGGTGTGATGGTAATCCTCGTGCTCCTGTAGGGAGGAAGAGCATGGATGTGAATCTGTTATTTAAAATTGCCGCTGTCGGTATTCTGGTGACGGTGATCGGACAGGTGCTGAAGCACAGCGGCCGTGAGGAACACGCATTCCTTGTCAGTCTGGGAGGGCTGATCATCGTGCTGTTCTGGATTGTGCCGTATATCTACAGCCTGTTTGAAGAAATTCGGGATTTGTTTTCTCTGTAGCTGCGATTCACAGCAGATTCAGGGAGAAACTCAGTTCCGCCGTGTGTGTATGAGAGATACAGGGATCTGGTGAATACGCATCGGATTGCAGCCGGAGATTTCAGTGTGTGCGCATGTGAGAGGCTGAATCGGAATCGTAAATCCCTGTGGCAGAGGAGTGAGAGACTATGATACGGATCGCAATGATCGGGCTGGGCGGTGTTGTACTGGCTCTGATGTTCCGTCAGCAGAAGAGTGAATATGCGCTGTATATCAGTCTTGGAGCTGCGGTTCTGATTCTGATTCTGTCTGTGGAGAAGCTCGGCAGCGTGGTGGAGACTGTACGGAATATTCAGTCATATATACAGCTGGATTCCGCCATGATCAAAATCCTGCTGAAGATGATCGGTATCACCTATGTGTCGGAATTTGCCGCCCAGATCTGCCGGGACGCTGGGTTCGGAGCGCTGGGCAGTCAGATCGAGATGTTTGCCAAGCTTTCAATTATGGCGGTCAGCGTGCCCGTGCTTCTGGCGCTGATTGAGACGGTGGAAGGACTGATGGGAGCGTGACACAGCGGCTGCTGGGGCGTGAGCGGTATTAAAACGAGCTGGCAGCTGCTGGCGGAGTGACACAGCGGCTGCTGGGGCGTGAGAGAACAGCAGGTTCAGGTGGTGAGGGAGCATGGAAGAATATCAGGCGCAGAAGGAGCGTAAAAGATCATCAGGTGCTGAAGGAGTGTGAGAGAACATCAGGCGGCTGAGAGAGCGTGATACAGACGCTGAGGGAGTGTGAAAGAACGCAGGTGTTGGGTGAGGGATCGTGAAAAGAGGAAATATGAGATGGCGGATCAGGAAACGAATAAGAAAAATATGGCTGCTGTGTTTCGGGACAGTTCTGATCCTGGGTCCGGTCTGTCCGGCGGCGGTTGCGGCTGACAGAGGCGAGAGGATTCTGGTGAGTGCGGTGGGCGGCAGTGAAGAAGAGAAGTCTGCGGCAGGCAGTTCGGAAGCGGATATCGACCAGCTGACGGATGAACTGCTCTCAGAGCTGAGCCTGGATGATGTTGATGATGTGCTGGCGACGAATGAGGGTACAGAAGATATTTCTTTTTCGGATCTTGTCAGCGAACTGCTGGATACGGATCGTAATCTGTCCCAGACAGCGCTCCCCGGCCGGATCGTATCATTGGCGTTTGGCGAACTGGCGGCGTGCAGGACGACGTTTATTCAGATTCTGTTGCTGACCATCGCATTTGCTTTTTTCAATAATTTTATTCATGTGTTCGAGAACAGTCAGATTTCCAGAGCAGGATTTTATATGTGTTTTCTTGTGCTGATGGCGCTGCTGCTGAAATCGTATCTGCTGATTTCAGATCTGTTTTCCGGGGTGATGGAGCAGGTGGTGGAGGTGATGCAGGCGTTGATACCGGCGTTCTGCATGACAATGGTTTTTGCATCCGCCCAGACAACGGCAGCGGCTTTTTATCAGATTACGATCGTGGTCATTTATCTGGTAGAACGACTGCTGGCGACAATCATTGTGCCGGGCATACATATCTATGTGATTTTACAGATGCTGAACTGCCTGACCGGAGAAAAACTGATATCGAAGTTTACGGTTCTGTTAAAAAGAATCATTCTGTGGAGTCTGCGTGTGATGCTGGCGGGTGTGACCGGGATGAATGTCATAGAAAATATGATCGCTCCGTCGATGGATAACCTGAAAAAAATATCGGTCACGAAGACGCTGGGCATGATTCCGGGCCTGGGCGGCGTTACAGAGGCGGCCGGCAGTATTTTCTTCGGCTCTGCGGTGGTGATTAAAAACGGCGTGGGCGTGGCGGCGATGGTAGTTCTTGTCTGTATCGCATTGAATCCGCTTATAAAAATACTCGCATTTGACCTGATGTACCGGCTGACCGGAGCGATTGTGCAGCCGTTTGCAGATACGCAGGTCTGCGGCTGCATCGAGAGTGTGGCGGAGGGAGCCAATCTGCTTTTTCGCGCGATGCTCACGGGAATTCTGCTGTTTCTGATCACAATCGCCGTCGTGGTTACGGCAGTGAGATAGAAGAGACAGACTGCAGGCTGTCATCTGTGAAACAGAAGAGATAAACCGAAGGCTGTCATCTGTGAAACAGAAGAGATAAACCGCAGGCTGTCATCTGTGAAACAGAAGAGAGATAAACCGAAGGCTGTCATCTGTGAAACAGAGGAGAAAAACTGCAGCCTGTCATCTGAGAAATGGATGGGAGGAGAGGAATGATTTCAGAAT
>JAJBUT010000033.1 GCA_020860185.1 Lachnospiraceae bacterium
GAACTGTCACGAAAAACATTCTGCGAAAAGCAGAATGTTTTTTCGCTGGAGAAATTAAATATTCATGTTGATGTCAATTTTAATAAATTTAATAATTCTTAAGGTTTCATGATGCTTTTTTAAAAGGTTGCAGTGGTATCATTTTCACAATATTTAACAGAAAATATATGTTGCGATCATTTATAATAGAAGATGTCTGGTAACTATTCAGGACAGTGCTTTGATACCGGGGGGAGGCAGTTACATATGATTCATATATTAGTGTGCGATGATGACAAGGACATTGTGGATGCCATTGAGATCTATCTGGCACCGGAGGGCTATCATATTTTGAAAGCTTATGACGGGATCCAGGCGATCCAGATGATTAAAAATAACGATATCCAGCTTCTGATTCTGGACGTGATGATGCCGCGGATGGACGGCCTGCGGGCGACCCTGAAAATCCGCGAGGAGTCAAACATTCCCATTATCATTCTCTCCGCGAAGACGGAGGATACGGATAAAATTTTCGGACTTAACGTGGGCGCGGATGATTATATAACGAAACCTTTTAACTCGCTGGAGCTGGTGGCGCGGGTGAAGTCGCATCTGCGCCGGTACACGAAGCTCGGCACGATCGCGGCGGAGAGCGCGGCACAGATTTACCGGACCGGCGGGCTGGAGATCAACGACGACACCAAGCAGGTGACAGTGGACGGTTTGCCGGTGGAGAAGCTGACGCCGATCCAGTACAACATTCTGCTGTTCCTGACAAAGAACAAGGGGCGGGTGTTCTCCATCGAGCAGATTTACGAGAATGTCTGGGGAGAGGCCGCCATCAACGCGGACAATACCGTGGCGGTACATATCCGGCATATCCGGGAGAAGATTGAGATCAATCCGCGCGAGCCGCGTTATCTCAAGGTGGTCTGGGGCGTGGGTTACCGAATTGAAGACATAAAGTAGCCTTTTAAGAAATCATTAAGATGTCTTCTTTGGTTTTCGCAAGATTGTTTCGATATACTTGTATCATAATATATCGAACATGACGGAAGGAGGAAGATTTCCTGTGAAGAAGAAAAGACTTTACGCAAAATGGGCGAAGTTTTTGACAGTGGCTGTCCTGTCCGCTTCCTCTCTGCTGACGGGACTGGCCGGAATGCGGATCGTGCAGGGTCTGCAGTACGGGATGACGATCTCCGAAGTCGTGCACGGTACGAGCTATGAGCAGAGCAGCACGGCGGCGGGATATCTGTATACTGAGGCGGAAACGCTGCTGGATTCCTGGCAGACGCAGGATGTATTCTGCTCCGGGGGAACCGCTTATGATGAGATGCAGACGATCGATATCGCGAACCTGAGCGCAGGGGTGGACAATGAGCAGAAGGATCCGGATACAACTTATGTGCTGGCGGATCTGGCGGAGTTTTATGGTTCGAATAATTATTACCGCCTACAGTTTCTGGTGGATTCTGCGGAGGCTTATGCTCTGGAATGGGGAGAGAGTGAAGTCACGGATAATTTAAATGTCGAGAACGATACCGAGACAGAAGCGGAGGCTGAGTATGATACGGACACGGACACATCGACGTATACTTATACAGATGATGACGGCTTTATTGTCATCGATGTTGATTATGAGGAGATGGGACCGGACGCAACGGTTTACGATAGAGAGATTGTGTATCTGGATGGTGATACGCTGGATGAAACCGGGGATGCGGGGGTTCCGTACCGTTTTAAGATTTACAGCACCGCTGATAATATCTTCTATAACAACGGCATAGAACTGGAGGAGGATTCAATCCTGAGCGTTTCCGGTATGACGCTGGCGGAGCTTGCGCGGAGCACGCAGGATACGAATTCGCCGGTTTCGCTGGAAAGCTGCTATACATTGCTGATTGATGCGGCGGATCAGCTCAACGATTATTTCCTTTCGCACGAGTCGGTCGATACGAATACGAACGCCATGCTCTATCTGAAAAATACAGATACGGGCAAGGTCTATACCAATATATCTGACTGGCAGAGTCTGGAACTGTGGGAGATTCAGAATATATACGGAAATGAGTATTATGATACAAATGAGACGGGAGGACTTTTTTTCAGCTGTTATTATGACGAAGAGGATTCTCCGGTCAGAGAATGGACGGGGAATCATATTGACGCTTACGGCGACGTGCTGCTGACGGATGCGGAGGAAAATCTGGGTTCGGGGACGTGGGAAATCTACCTGGCTCTGGATACGACCTGGCCGATGACGACCAGCTCGTCTTATACGGATATGCAGGTGTTTCAGTGGTGGAATGAGAATCCTCTCTTCGGCCCCGTGAATCCGGTTTTTGTATTTTTTGCTGCACTGGCGCTGTCGGCTGTCATGCTGATCCTTCTGTCCTGCCAGACCGGACACCGGCAGGGGGATGCGGACATCCATCCGGCGCCGATGGACCGCTTCCCGGTTGAGATTATGATATTGATGGATATTCTGCTCTGGTTCATCCCGGTATATATCGTTTTTTCCGCGGTAGCGAACTCGAGCTGGTATTACTATGAGGCGCCGGTCAATTACGGAGGGTATACAAAACTGATGATCGCGGGAGCGGTCGGAACGGCTCTGGGCGCACTGCTTTTCGCCTGGGAGCTGAAACGCTATGGCCGGCGCATCAAAGAACATTTCATCGGCGGCAGTTTGGTTTTAAGGATTTCACGGGGAATCCGGAAGCTGGCGGAGACGACCGGAAATACCATGCCGGAAAGCCGCCGGATCACGACTGTCTATGCCGTGTTTATCATCATTCAGTTTGCGGCGCTGTTTCTGGCAGCCGGGTTCTGGTGGCGATGGTGGGGCTGGTGGTCGAACAAAGCGTTTGCCGTTCTTCTGTGGGTCGGCCTGTTTTTCTTTGATCTGTTTGTCTGGTGGAAGCTGGTGCAGCGCGCATCCGGACGGGAGACGATCAAAAAGGGTATGAGGGAACTCGGTGAGGGCAACCTGGATTATCAGGTGAACGCTGCCGCGCTGCAGGGGGAGAACCGTGAGATGGCGGAGATTCTCAATAATATGCAGGAGGCTGTCCGACGTGCGGTGGAGGTCGAGATGAAGAGCGAACGTTTAAAGACCGACCTGATTACCAATGTCTCTCATGACATTAAGACGCCGCTGACATCCATCATTAATTACGTGGATATACTGAAGCGGGAGCAGCTGCCGGATGAGCGGATTACCGGGTATATCGACATTCTGGATAAAAAATCCCAGCGCTTAAAACAGCTGACGGACGATCTGGTGGAGGCGTCGAAGATCAGCTCCGGGGTCATTACACTTGATATGCGGGAGATAGACTTAAAGCAGCTGATCAAGCAGGCGAGCGGGGAATTTGACGATAAGCTTCAGGCACGGGATCTGCAGCTGGTTCTGAATCTGCCGGAGGAGGAGATGCGGATTTGTGCCGATGGGCGGCGTATGTACCGCGTCATCGAGAATCTTTTTAACAATGCGGCGAAATATGCCATGCCGGGATCCCGGGTCTATGTGACCGGCAGCCTGTCAGACGACAGAACCGGCGGTTCCGGGAACGGTCAAACCGGAAGCACCGGGGATGGCAGAATCGGGAACTTCGGGAGCGGGGGAACAGGGAAGGTTGCCTTTGAGATCAAAAATATGTCGGAGCATGAGCTGAATTTCAGCGCGGAGGAACTGATGGAGCGGTTCGTACGCGGGGATATCGCCCGAACGACGGAGGGAAGCGGCTTAGGTCTGGAGATCGCGAAGAATCTCACCACGATGCAGGGCGGCGACCTGGAGCTTTATCTGGATGGCGATCTGTTCAAGGTGACGGTGACGTTTGACGTGTTTGTGCCGGAGACGACAGGATAAAATAATTATTTTGCGGAATTGGCAGGGTTTGTGCAGGAACAGCACAAACCCTGTCGTAATTTTACGATGAGATTTTCTTGAGGACAGGCATAATTTCTTCTATACTGGTTTTGAGAAAAATACTGAAATCCGTCTGTCTGAATTAAATCAACGGAGAAAATCAAAGCAGATACAGGTTTTATGCATAAAAACGGACGGGATTTGACATTGTCAATCATAAACGGAGGTCTGACCATGAAAAAAGTGCGTTACATGATTTCGGATGCGTCCAACCTGATTCAGGTGGAATCGCATGTCCTGCGTTACTGGGAAGAGGAGCTGGAACTGGATATTCCGAGAAATGAGATGGGACACCGCTATTATACAGAAGAAAATATCCGTCAGTTTGAACAGATCAGGAAATGGAAGGAGGAAGGGTATCAGCTGAAAGCGATCCGGATGATGATTCACAGTTTATCTGCTGAGGGAGAGGAAGCGTCTGAGGAGCTGCCGGGCAGATCACAGAAAGAAACCGTACACATGGCGCTGGAAACGACTTCCGAGTTGTGTCCGGAAATATTTGCGGTGTCAGAGGAATCGGATCGCGCAGCGGAGGGAACGGCATCTTCGGCAGTGCCGGAAGCGGAGTCAGAGGATTATGAGATTAAGATGATCAGGGAAGCGGATGGCACGGCGGATGCGGGGGCGGTTGAGACAGCGCAGAAACAGACACTGTCAAAACTGGAACAGTTTCAGATGATGATGAATGAGATCGTGAAACAGGCCATTGCTGAAAACAATCGTGCGCTGGGTGAGGAGATCAGTCTGCAGGTCGGGGAGAAGGTGATCAAGGAGATGAATTATCTGATGCGTGACCGGGAGGAACAGGAGGAAGAGCGTTTTCGCCGACTGGATGAGACGATTCGCAACCGCCAGAAGCGCTCACCCAAAGAAAAAAGAACTTTTTTTCGTACTTCCATTCACAAAGCACAGGAAATGAGTTAAAATGAGCGAAGCCCGGACAGTGAGCGAGCCGGAGGCTCGCGAACTGAGCACGGCGAAGTTTACGAAAAAACAGGAGATTTTACATATGGATATAGTGGTTTTGGCCGGAGGGCTGAGTACAGAACGGGATGTTTCGTTGATTACAGGAGGCATGGTGACCAGAGCGCTGCGGGGCAGAGGGCATCGCGTGATCATGCTGGATGTCTTTCTGGGATACGGGCAGGAGGAGATGGATATCACCCATATTTTTTCCCATTGCGCCGAGGCGGATGAAGTGATCAGCGCTATTCCGTCGGAGGCTCCGGATCTCACGCAGGTAAAGGCGATGCGCCGGGACTCTTCCGCCTGCTTCTTCGGACCGAATGTAATCCGGATCTGTCAGACGGCGGACATTGTGTTTATGGCACTGCACGGTGAGAACGGAGAGAACGGCAAAATACAGGCGGTATTTGACCTGTTTGGTATTCGTTATACCGGAACAGGTTATTTAAGCAGCGCTCTTGCCATGGATAAAGGACTTTCCAAGACATTGTTTGAGACGGCGGGCATTCCGACCCCGCGCGGGATTACCATGAAAAAGCATGAGCAGATGCCGTTTTCAAAGACAGGACTCGGTTACCCCTGTGTGGTGAAGCCCTGCTGCGGCGGTTCAAGTATCGGTGTATCCATTGCGCGAAGTGAGGATGAGTTCACACGAGCTCTTGCGGAGGCCTTTCGCTATGAAAATGAAGTGATTCTGGAGGATTACATTGAGGGACGAGAGTTCTCAGTGGGCGTGATCGACGGTGAGGCGCTGCCGGTGATCGAAATCGCGCCGGTAGAGGGATTTTATGATTACCGGAATAAGTATAAGGCAGGGAGCACAGTGGAGACCTGTCCGGCAGATCTGCCGGAGGAGACCGCAACACGGATGAAGGCAATCGCCCTGCAGGTCTGCCATGTGCTGGGTCTGGATACTTATGCGCGCATGGATTTTCTTCTGAATGAGAAGAATGAGATATTCTGTCTGGAGGCCAACACCCTTCCGGGCATGACGCCGACCAGTCTGCTGCCTCAGGAGGCCGCTGCGGTCGGTATGGATTTCGGATCGCTCTGTGAGAAGCTGATCCGGATTTCGGGAGAGCGTTAAGCATTTACAGGGCTTTGGGAACCGGACAAACATGAGAGAAACTACCATGGAGAAAACGATGAGACAGATGTCATTACAGAATATTGCACATGCCTGCGGCGGTACCTACTGCGGCCCGCGTGAGCTAATGGAAAAGGAGGCTGCCGGCGTAGTGATTGACAGCCGGCAGGTGCAGGAGGGATACCTCTATGTTGCCATGCGCGGAGAGCGCGTGGACGGACATGCATTTATCCCCGATGTGTTTGCGAAGGGAGCGTTGGCGGTTCTCTCGGAACAGATACTTAAGAACCCTGCAGGACCGTATATCCGGGTGGATTCCTGCCCGCAGGCATTAAAGGATATCGCGGAGTTTTACCGTTCCGCTCTGTCCATACCGGTCATCGGCGTTGCCGGAAGCGTGGGCAAGACCAGCACGAAGGAAATGATTGCCGCTGTTCTGGAGCAGCGATACCGCGTGCTGAAGACGGAGGGGAATTTTAATAACGAGATCGGTCTGCCTCTGACGCTGCTTCGTATCCGGCCGGAGCATGAGGCTGCCGTGATAGAGATGGGTATCTCTGATTTCGGCGAGATGCACCGGCTGGCGAAGATGGCACGGCCGGATGTCTGCGTGATGACGAATATCGGGCAGTGTCATCTGGAGAATCTGATCGACAGGGATGGTGTGCTCAGGGCAAAATCCGAGATGTTTGATTTCTTAAAAACAGACGGCGTGGTTGTGCTGAACGGAAACGATGACAAACTCTCCACCATCGATGAGGTGAAGGGGATTCGTCCCATCCGTTATTTTGTGGAGGATCAGAGCGCAGAACGCGGGAATGATTCCTATTTTGTGACGGCGGACGGCATTGAAAACCGCGGTCTCAATGGAATGGACGCTGTACTCCATTTTTATAGTGGGGACAGTAAAGCTGATTCCGAATACAGGGAGGATGATGATATGAATCCCGGACACGGAGCATACCGTGTGGATTATCCCATACATGAGCCGATTCCGGGGATTCACAATATCTATAACGCCTGCGCCGCGGCCTGTGTGGGGCATGCGCTCGGCATGAGCCATGCACAGATCTGTGCGGGTATCGCCGCCGCGAGAACGATTGCCGGTCGGACGAATCTGATTCAGACCGGAGGAATTACGATCATAGACGACTGTTACAATGCCAACCCGGTCTCCATGAAGGCTTCTCTGGATGTGCTGAGTCTTGCTGAAGGCAGGAAGATTGCTGTGCTGGGGGATATGGGTGAGCTGGGGGAACGGGAGCGCGATCTGCACCGTGAGGTGGGTGTCTACGCGGCGAAAAAGGGGATCGACATAGTCCTCTGTACGGGAGAACTTTCAGAGGATTTGCAGAAGGCGGCTCAGGTCGGCTGCGCAGCCGAGCATTTCGATACACGTGAAGCACTGTTGAAACATCTTCTTTCACTCATAAAAAAAGGAGATGCCGTTCTTGTGAAAGCATCTCACTTTATGCAGTTCTCTGAGATCGTAGAGACTCTGAAACGGAATTTCCTGTAATTACGATCAGCAGCCGTTCATCTGGGCGGACAGGTTTGATACTCTGCCGTGACCGGCGCCCGCCGGACATCTCCGGAAACTCTGCGTATTTCTGGTGCGCTGTCGGTTACTTTTACAGCATTTTCAGAAGGAATGTTTTCGGAAGAACTTTTCTCAATCGGCGAAACTGAACCGGACGGAGTCTCAGCCTCCATGTGATCCAGCATCTCCTGAATCGCGTCCTGCGTGATGCGCGCGAGAGCTTTTTTTGCCTCCTTCGGGAGGTCTCTGGTGTAGATCTCGTTGCACTCCTAAAAATTAAAAAAAATCGGACATACGACAGGAAAATGGTCTGAGATGATGCTGCGGGTGTTGTGAATCGCAATCGGTACGATCGGGCAGCCGGTTTTTTCAGCCATTTTCAGACTGCCGCTCTTAAAAGGCATCATTTCCGCGGAATCGCCGCGGGTACCCTCCGGAAAAATACAGATGGAAATCCCGTTTTTGATCTGTTCTGCCGCCTGCAGAATAATTTTCAGGCTCTGTTTCACGTCGTTTCGATCCATAAACAGGCAGTAGAGCCGTTTCATCCAGACATTCAGAAGCGGGATTTTGCCGATGGAAGCCTTCGATATGTAGCCGGTCAGGCCGGGACACATGGAATAGGTGATAATGATGTCAAAATAGCTGTTATGGTTGGCGACATACAAAACGGCTTCGTCCTTCGGGATATTTTCATATCCGACGACGGAAGCCTTTACACCACATATCTTCATAATCACGCGAAACGCCCACTGCACCATCCGAAGACTGCTGATGTCGCGTTTCCGCGGGTTTACCTTCCCAATCAAATATTCGATTCCAAGAACCGGAATCCCCACAATCAAATATAACACAGCGAATCCAACTGCGAAAATAAATCTTAGCATTGCCTGTTTCCTCCATAATATCTCAACTGTTACTGTAACATATTACAGAAAATAAATCCAGATTCAATGTAAAATTCGTTTCACGAATCTGGTGATAATTTCGTAAAAACAGGAATAAATCCGATTCATTCTCATAAAATGGAACAAGGAATCATGAGGAAGAATGGTTCATGAGAAAAAAACGGTGCTTGTTATCCGTGCTTGCGCTGGCGATGCTTCTGCTGTGCGGCTGCAGTCTGCAAAAAGCGGGCACAGAGAAACTTCGCGATCTGGAATATACCGTGCTGGCCGAATCTGAAATACCGGAGACGCTGATGGAGGAGATCGCGGAGAGAAAATCGGATGATCTGAAGCTGACCTGGCGCGAGGGTGACGACCTGTACATTGTGCGGGGATTTGGTATGCAGGAGACCGGCGGCTACAGTATACAGATGAAGGAATTTTATCTGGCGGACAATGCCATCTATTTCAAAGCGGAGCTGATCGGACCGGAGAACGGTGAGGATGTGGAAAAGGTGGTGAGTTATCCGTATCTTGTGATCAAAACTGAGCGGCTGGAGGAAAATGTTATTTTTGAGTAGGGAAAAAATATAAAAACAGATGTCCTCATCCGGACAGAAACGGAAAATAAGCAGAAGGAGAACGAATATGGATTTTTTAAAGACGCAGATTCAGATGGAGAGAAGGAAGGGCGTTGTATCGACGCAGGCGACTTTTGATGAAGGATATAATCTGCCTGACTATCTTCCGGATATCTATTCAGTGATTTTAAGCGGCGGAGATGTCCGTCTCGATGAAGTGAAAGCAGGAAACGGCCATGTGATCGTGAAGGGTGCGGTCCAGTATCGCGTTTTATATAAGACGGATCAGAACGAGTGGAAGATCAGCAGCCTGGATGGGGAAATCCCGTTTCAGGAGACCCTCGCTGCACCGGATATGAGCGAATTTGACATGGTGTCGGCCGATCCGGTGCTGGAGGATCTGTCTATACGGATTTCCAATTCCAGAAAACTGAATGTCCGGGCGCTGCTGGAAGTAAAAGCGGTCATCCGGGAACGATTTGATGTGGAGATCCCGACAGCTGTCGAGGCAGAGGAGCAGCCGGAGATCATGAAGGAGGAGCATGAATTTCTGGAGATGAGATATTACGGTAAAGAGAATTGCCATATCCGGGAAGAAATTCTATTGCCGTCTAATAAACCCAATATACAGAAAGTGCTGTGGCAGCAGATGCAGGTTTTGGGGACAGAGGAGAGGCTGTCGCCCGGAATCCTTTCTGTTCAGGGAGAACTGCAGATCCTGGTGGTCTATGTCAGCGAGGAAAACAGCAGCCTGCAGTGGTTTGCGGTGAAAGCTCCGTACCGCTGTGAATTTGAGATCCCGGAAGCTGAGAGTACGATGGTGCCGTATCTGAGTGTCCGGATACAAAATCTGTCCTGCAGTCCGGAACGCGATGCGGACGGAGAGTCCAGGGTGATTCTGGCGGAGGGCGAACTGCATGCGGATGTTCGTTTATACGAGGCAGAAAAACAGGAGATGATCGTCGATACATACGCTTTGAACCGCCATCTGGTATTGAGTCGGGGAACCGGTGTTTTTCCGGAACTTCGCATGAAAAATGAATCAAAGTGCCGCGTGAATGACACAATCAGAATACCGAACGGGGACAGCGGCATTCTGCAGATTTGCGCCGGTTTCGGCATGGAAGAAATTGACCGGAAGACGGTCACGGAAGCGGGAATTCTGACAGAGGGAGCGGTTCGCATCTGTCTTCTGTATCTGACGGATCATGACAGTGCGCCGCTGGAAGCGGCGGAGGAGGTGGTTCCCTTTCAGTACCTGGTTGAAATTCCCGGCATACGGCAGGAAGACGATGTGGAGCTGCAGCACTCCCTGGAGGCACTGTCTTTTCTGATGAAAAACAGCGGGGAGGTAGAAATACAGGCGGTGGTGTGCCTGAAGGCCATGGTGACCGGTTTTCGTGAACTGGATGTGATACAGGAGATACGGGAAGAAGATTTCAGGATTGAGGAATTAAATACACAGCCTTCGATCGTCGGACTGACGCTTGCGCCGGAGGATTCTCTGTGGGAAATTGCAAAAAAATATCACACGACGACGGGGCAGATACGGGAGATCAATCAGCTTGAAAATGACCGGATATCCGGCGGCATGAAGATCCTGCTCATCAAACAGCTTCCGAAACGTGCATAATGTCCGGATTATTACAGAAATATTACAAAAAAATGTGAAATATTTCTGAAAAATGTCTTTCTGTATTGAAATCTGAATGTATTGATGTTATACTGTGAAAGCAATCTGATGATAATACAGCGATTTCGATAGAGAGACAGGAGCAGGGATATTTTATGAAGAAGAGACTTATAGCGCTTGGCCTGATTGCAGTCATGGTTTTCGGCGGCACTCAGATGGCAGGTGCGACAGGTTTATCGGAGGCAAAAAGTAAAAAAAGCGAGGCACAGAGCAATCTGAATTCCGTACAGTCACAGATCAGCAGTATTGAGGCGCAGCAGGCAGACCTGCAGGAGCAGATCGACGCTCTGGATGCTGAGCTGGTTGAGGTCATTATCAATATCAACACGACCAAGACCGATATCGAGAATAAAAAGATCGAGCTGGCACAGGCTCAGGCAGATCTGGAGGTCGCCAAAGAGACTGAGGAGGAACAGTACGAGTCCATGAAGGAGAGGATCTGTTATATGTATGAGAACGGTGACTCTTCTTTCCTGACCGCGCTGATGGGAGCGGACAGCTTTGCAGATGTTTTAAATAAGCTGGAGAGTTATTCGACGGTATATGAATATGACAGGAGTTTGTTGATTGAGTACCAGAATACCAAGCTTGAGGTTGAGAACCTGGTGGCTCAGGTAGAGGAAGAGGAAGCCCAGCTGGAGGAGATTCAGGCTACATACGAAGAGCAGCAGACAGAGCTGGAGACCATGAAGGCGACGAAGAGCAGTGAGTTGGAGGATTTTGATGCGAAGCTGGCTGAGGCCGAGAGTCTGGCGGCTCAGTACGAGGCGACGATCGCTGAACAGAATGAGATCATCGCAGCGGCACAGGCCGCGGCGGCTACGACTACAGTGGGTTCTGTAACGAGCGGTTCTTCCAGCGTGTCCACGAGCAGCAGTTCTACAAGCAGCAGTTCGTCAGACAGCAGTTCCGCAGACAGTTCATCGAGCAGCAGCAGTACGAGCAGTTCATCGAGCAGCAGTACGAGCAGCTCTACAGTGAGCGGTTCCGGTTCCGCGGTTGCGAATTACGCCTGCCAGTTTATCGGAAATCCATATGTTTACGGAGGTACGAGTCTGACGAGCGGATGTGACTGTTCCGGTTTTGTGATGAGCGTGTATGCGCACTTTGGCGTATCTCTTCCGCACAGTTCAAGCGCGCTTCGTTCCGTGGGCTATGCTGTGTCAGTATCAGATATGCAGCCGGGAGATATCGTCTGCTACAGCGGTCATGTAGGCATTTATGTGGGAAATAACACGATTGTTAACGCTTCCAATTCCAAGCCATATCCGGCGGGAGGTATTAAATATACGAGTGCGACCTACAAATCGATTATTACGGTACGGAGGATTTTCTAGTACAGTAAATATAGCATGAATAAAAAGTCAGAGAAAGTGCCGATGCAGCTCTATGAAAGCTGCATCGGTTTTTTGTCTGCTCAGATTGTTATAAGGAAATTTCCCTTTTATTTTTTCAATAGATGTGCTATTATTATCTACGTATTTATTACTTTAACGCTTTAAAGCGTTCGGGCGGTAAAATAACAGATAAAATACGTCTTCAGACGCTGAACTTATGGTATTTAGAGGGGTGTGCCGGAGGACAGAATAAAGGAGAAGGCTATGATAGCAAAACGTTTGCGGAAATCACTGGATGCAGCGATCTGTATCCGGGATATTTTTGAAGAGGGGAAGAAAATGGCCGCTGTATACGGCAGCGAGAATATTTTTAATTTTACAATCGGTAATCCAAGTGTGGAACCGCCGGCTGTTGTCAATGAATCTATGATTGAGATCCTGAGAGAGGAAAACTCGCTTTCACTGCACGGTTATCCGGCGAATGTCGGCTATCCGCAGGTGCGCGCGCATATTGCGAATTATCTGAATGAGACCTTCGGATGCAGTTATGATGAAGATGGTATTATCATGACGGTCGGAGCTGCCTCCGCGATCGCCATGATCGCTAACACACTGCTGGATCAGGGGGACGAGGTCGTCACTTTTGCGCCTTATTTCTGGGAGTATAAGAGTTATGTGGAGTCTTTCTACGGGAAACTGGTTCCCGCCTATTGCAATATGGAGACCCAGCAGCCGGATCCGGAGACTTTCGAGGCTGCGCTTACTCCGCGCACCCGTTTTGTACTGATCAATACGCCGAACAATCCGACCGGTGCTGTCTACACGGACGCGTCGATTCGCGCGGTGACAGATATTCTGAAGAAAAAGCAGGAGGAGTACGGCCATCCGATTTACCTGGTGTCGGACGAGCCTTACCGGAAGCTTGCCTATGATATCGAGGTGCCATACCTGACGCATTATTATCCGAATACGATCGTTGTCTATTCCTACAGCAAGGCGCTCTCCATCCCCGGCGAGCGGATCGGCTACATAGCGATGGAGCCCTGTGTACAGGATATGCGTGACTTGTATGCCGGTCTGACGGCTTCCATGCGGTATCTCGGCATTGTCAACGCGCCGACCCTTCAGCAGAAGATGCTGTTGAAATGCGTGGATGCCTCGGTGGATATCAGTATTTATAAGAAGACCAGAGACATCCTGTATGACGGATTGCGGGAGATCGGTTATACCTGTATCCATCCGGACGGTGCGTTTTATCTGTTCGTAAAGGTGCTGGAGGAGGATGACGCCGTGTTCTGTGAGGCGGCAAAGCAGGAAAAAATTCTTATGGCGCCGGGGACCGCGTTTTATGGGCCGGGATGGGTGCGTATCTCTTACTGCGTGCCGGACGAGGTGGCGTCGAGGAGTCTGCCGGCATTTCGGCGATTGTATGAGCGTTACAGGGGCAGATCGGAGGAGAACTGATGTATCTGAGATGCAGTCTTATATTCTGTTTTTCCGGGTATGAGCTGGGAGATCCCGTATAGAGTACGTCGGCGAAAGTGAAAAATGAGAGCAATTGTATATTATTGTGACTGGGACAAAAAAACCGAATCTCATGAACTGCTGAGACTGGCAATCAGCCGGTACATCGGGCAGGAAATAAATAAAATCACCGTTTGCCGGCGCGCGGATACGGACAGATCGTATCCGGAAGAATACCTTCGCCGGAAAGGTGCTTCGGAAGCTGCTGAGCGGGAAGGACAGGGCAAGCCGTATGTAAAAGAGATGCCGGAGATACATTTTTCCATCTCGCACAGCGGCGATGTCTGGGCCTGCGCGGTCAGTGATGCGGAGGTCGGTCTGGATCTGCAGATCTGCCACAAGGGGGACGGTGAGAAGCTGGCACGAAGGTTTTTTCATCCCTCCGAGATACGATGGCTGGAACAGCACGGATTTGATGCGTTCAGCAGACTGTGGGCATATAAGGAGAGTTATGTCAAATACACCGGCGCCGGATTAAAAGACGGGCTGGATTATTTTTCTGTTGTGGATGAACTGCCGGTCATGCAGAGGGAGATCCCCTTTCGGGATGGATTCTGGATGGTGCTGACCGGCAGTTCGGATGCCGTTTGCGACAGTTCTCTTTACTGTCTGGAGTATAAAGGTAAATTGTAATTGTTCAGTACCTTCACATTTACAGGGAACTTCCCTGATTATTGTCGGATATCATAGTATTTCCGCTCTCCGCTTTCCAGCGCTTCATAAAATTCTCTGGAATCTTCCGGATCCTGATGTGTCAGCAGGCTCACCACGATCATGCACACGAGCGAACCCGCAAGCCCGAACGCCCCGTACCACGATCCACCCAGATCCCACACGAAATAGGTCATCAGCACAAGAACCGTGCCCACGATGGTGGAGACGACGGCGGCCTGCTTCGTCGCTTTTTTCCAGTAAATGCCGAGCACCAGGATCGGGAACAGCGGCATGACGATGGCGATGGCGAACATAATCAGTGTGAAGATCAGATCCGGCGGGTTGATGGCGAACAGGATGCTGATCAGTCCGACCGCAAGAATGACGAGCCGCACGGACAGCAGCTGTTTTTTTTCGTTCATTTTAATCCCGAGGGTGTGATGCAGCAGATCCTCCGAGATGATGGAGCCGGTGACCAGCAGAAAGGAATCTGCGGTGGAGATTCCCACGGCGACGGCGCCGACAAAGAAGAAAATCATCAGGACGACAGCCATATTCGGATGGATGTTCTGAATGATATTCTGGATCAGGTAGGGAATGATGTATTCCGTCTCATCTGTACTGAGGCCGGGCAGCAGGGCGATGCTGACCAGACCGATCATCATGGTTCCGGTCCAGACAAAAGCCTGCAGAAGCGGTGTCAGAAACATCAGCTTCCGCTGGGTGTTCAGGTCTGAGCCGGAGTATCCGGAGCGGATAAACACGTGTGGCAGCATAACGGTCCAGCCAATGGCGCAGCTTAAGGGGTATCCGAAGCGTGCACTGTAAGGAACCCAGCCGTCCGGACCGGGGTAGGAGAACCATTCATTGGTGTTTTCCCAGATGGTGGATACGGCGTTGCCGAGCGAGCCGCCGAAGGCGGTAAACAGACAGGCAAATACAATGATCCAGAGAATGGATATGTAAGCAAGCCCCTGGATGGTGTCTGTCAGCGCAATAGATTTTAAGCCGCCGATCATGACATAGGCGATGATCACGACACCGACGATGATCACGACCTGCCGGTATGCGATGGCGCCGCCCGTGGCAATCTCCGCGGCTTTGGAGATGGCGATCAGGACGCTGGCGATATAGGGAAAGGAAGCGCTCAGAAAAATGAGTGCCAGAAGAACCCGCAGCAGAGGACTTTTGAATCGGTCATAGTAAAAATCCGCAGGGGTCGTGTATTTCCGCGTGCTGTTTGTGATCCATACTTTGTTCATGACAAAGTGCACGACGACGGGGAACAGACAGATGTAGCTCAGCTCCGATGCCCAGTATCCGATGCCGCCCCGATAGTACGCGCCGGGGCCGGCGAAGAAGACCCAGGTGCTCATCAGGGAAGCGATGTAGGTCATCACCAGGATTGGCCATTTGATGCTGCCGCCCGCCGTGGCAAAACCACGGGCGCTATTCTGTTTTGAACGCATCTGCTCTGTCAGCGCAACGATCAGAAGAAAAGCGAGATATAACAGGAAAGCAATCCATACGGTAGAACTTTTTAACATGACGTATCCTCCTTCGTTATTTCTCCGGCTGTTGTCTGCGACGACAGAGATGTTTTTGTATCTGTTTCCGGCGGCGTTTCTGCGCCGGGGGAGGATTTTTGCGCCTGTGGATCGCGCAGGCGGTAGATCCGGCATATCTTTACCAGACCGATATAAACGGAAATCCACAGAGGAATCAGCGTAATCAATCCGTGAATCAGGGTTGCCTTCGCATGGCCGTAGGCCGGCACAAAGGGCAGGTTGTAGCATGCGTAAAAGATAATGACGGCTGCAAGCCATATTTTTTCTGCTCTTGTCAATTTCATGAAAATCCCCCTTTCATCGTTCTGTGTCAGAACAAAATTTAATGAAAGAATTTATTTCTCACTGCAGTTCTTCCGCAGCCCGCAGCACGATGGCGTGAATCGCATTTTCTGTTCCTTCATCCAGCATACATGGAACCGGAAGCTTTCGTAATGTGTCATATTTCTCCCGTGCACGGTCCAGAATCGTTTTTTCTTCGTCCCGAATATCGCGCAGATATCCTTTATAGAACAGCTCCGGCCGATGTGCGTCGCGCAGGTGATCCAGCGTGTGATCGCTCATCAGGTAACCGTCCTCATCGTCTCCATCCAGAAGTTCCTCGAAATTGAGCGTCTCATCATCAATGCCGAGCCCTGAGCGGAGACGTCTGGCGATGCCGAAGATCTCATTGTCGATGATCAGTGTCAGCGGATTGATGGTCTTGGCTGTTTCCAGCTGGCCGGCGCCGCCCAGCACGCTGGCATCCGACATGGCCATCATGTGGATGAGGGAAGTGCGCTCGATCATATTCTGACCGTCGAGGGTCATGCTGTCCGTCCCCGTGCCGTAGGAATGACAGGGGATGCCGTAGCCCTGTTCAAATACCTGCATGCAGATGAGGCGTCCGAATGTGATTTCCGTATTGGACTGCAGGGTGTAAGTGGTCTGCATATCCATGGAGAACAGCAGCGGTGTGGCGATGACCGGCAGTCCCGGGCAGAGGAGCTCCAGCATGACGATCTGGGCAAGTACATCCGCGCAGGCTGCCAGAGCTGTACCCTGTGCCGTGACCGGTGTATTGGCCCCGGCAGTCGGAAGTGCACATGGCTGAACCGGAATGCCTGCCTTTGCGCATTCATATAAAATCTCGGCATCCATGTATTTGAACTTTAAAACCGGAACGCTGCAGGAAATAAAGCTGCAGATCGGCTTTTCACGCAGCCTGTCCGCACCGCCTGCGGCGGCAGCGCACATTTCAATCAGATATTTCGTGTTATCCGCTTCGTAGGGCTGTATCCAGATATGCTTTCTGGAAATCTGAAGCGCTTTTTCCAGTGTAAATACATCGATGGCTTTTCCGGGAACACTGTCGTCACAGGTGGACGGCAGTGCCACATAATCGATCTGGTCCATCTCGTTTACCAGATGGAACCATTCTGCGGTGTCCTCCAGCGTTATGTAGTGTTTTTCGCCATCCACCGGCAGATAATTCGGTGCACCGGTGCAGGTCCTGGTGTAAAAGCTTTCCTCGGGATGAGGGAAAGTCATATTGTATGTCTCATCCGGTGCATAGAGTGTAAAGGTATTCGGAACGGCGGCCAGTGCCCGGTCAATGACAGCTTTCGGGAAACGGATCGAGTCGCCCGTTACCGTGCATCCGGCGGCAGCCAGTTCCTCCTTCATCTTCGGATGATCCATGCGTGCGCCGCGTTCTGCCAGGAGGCGTTCGACACGGTCCTTAAAGAGCGTAAGTTCTTCGGGTGACATGACGTTGTATTTGATTCTTCCCTGCATAATGCTATGGTGTCCTTTCGGTATTTGATTCTATTTGCCCTGTCGGGTATAATCTCTATTTTACCACAGATAAGAGTAAAATCGTAGAGGGTAATTTCCATTGAAAAAATCAGCTTTACACTTGTAATGATTTTTTTTATAATGAAGAGGAATATTATGAAAGAGGCTATAAAGATAATTTTATATATCAGGAGGTACTGTATGAAAGACGACAACTGTATTTTTTGTAAACTGGCATGCGGGGATATCCCGGCTCATGTGATTTATGAGGATGAGATGTTTACTGTCATCCTGGATGCGAGTCCTGCGACGAGGGGACATGCGCTGATTTTGCCGAAAACGCATGCCGCGAATATTTATGAGCTTCCGGATGATTACGCATCCAGGATATTTGTGTTGGCGAAAAAGCTGGCCACGCAGATGACAGAAGTTTTAAAATGCGACGGTTTTAATGTCGTGCAGAACAACGGCGAGGTGGCGGGACAGACGGTATTTCACTTCCATATGCATCTGATTCCGCGCTATATCGGGGATGGCAACGAGGAGAAGCTTGGATGGAATCACGCAGAGCTGAGCGCGGATGAAATATCGGAGGTCGCGAAAATGCTGGATATGAGAAATTCCATAGGATGATTAATGACACATTATATGTGACAAATCTGATTTTCGGAAGAACATGCGCTGCTTTCAGACCATGCCATTCTATGTGGATGGAATGACGCTCGCTGAAAAGCGGCGCATTTCTGAATAAAACCGTCTATTTTTTTCTTAACTCTTCAATAAGTCCGACAATTATTTCAATGGCATCTGTTTTCCGGCTTTTCTCCATGGCTGAGATATAAGACTTTTTGTTTTCCCATACGGAAGAAATTGCTTCCGAGAGAGTTTCTTTTGACAGATTTTCCTCCTCAAGCACATAGCTGAATCCCTGTTTCTCGAAAGATGTTGCGTTCAGGATCTGATCACCCCGGCTGGCAGCTTTGGACAGAGGAATCAGGATGTTCGGCTTTGCAAGCGCCAGCAATTCACAGATCGCGTTTGCTCCGGCACGTGAGATAACCAGATCTGCGGCGGCGAACAGATCGGCAAGTTCTTCATTTATATATTCGTACTGTACATAACCGGCAGTATCAGAAAGTGCCGGATCCAGATTGCCTTTTCCGCAAAGATGGATCATCTGCCAGGAAGTCAGCAGTGCCGGCAGCAATTTGCGCACAGCCTCGTTGATTACCTGAGAACCCTGGCTTCCGCCGATGATGAGGATGATCGGTCGGTTCGGTGTCAGTCCGGTGTATGTACAGGCTTTTGCCTTATCACCGGACAGCAGTTCCCGGCGGATCGGGGAACCGGATACAACCGCTTTTCCTTCGGGAAGATGGTTCAGTGTCTCGGGGAAGTTGCAGCAGATTCGGGTGGCTGACGGGATGGCAAGCCTGTTAGCGAGTCCCGGCGTGATGTCTGATTCGTGAATAATCACGGGAATTTTTGAGTGCTTTGCGGCCAGAACCACCGGAACGCTGACAAATCCTCCTTTGGAGAAGACGATGTCTGGTTTCAGCTTAAACATCAGATGCCGGGCCTGCAGATACCCTTTCATCACTTTAAACGGATCTGAAAAATTCTTCGGGTCAAAATATCGGCGGAGCTTTCCGGATGATATTGCGTAATACGGAATATTTTCTTTTTCAATCAATCCTTTCTCAATGCACTGATAATATAAGATGTAGGAATTCTCATAGCCAAGCTCGTGAATGCTAGGCAGAAGGCCGATATTGGGGGTTACATGTCCGGCAGTTCAGACGCCGGTGAGAA
>JAJBUT010000189.1 GCA_020860185.1 Lachnospiraceae bacterium
TCATGGTAATATACTGCGTGTAAGTCAAATCAATTTCTTCCAAATAGGGCCTGTATTTTTTGACAAGCTCTTTCGCACATGCATACAAAGGAAAGCAGAGCTGATTTTCAATTTTTAATGCGTCATAATTTTTTTCCATCGCATCAGGTTCCTCCAAATTAAATTGCATGCAAGTATTTTAACAAACGGAAGGCATCTTAACAAGTCTTTTGCTGGATCTCGTAAGCTTTTCCGTTTCCGCCACCCTGTCTTCCGGAAACGTCCTGATCGCCTGCGTATCCTGATTGGTTGTGAGGATAAAGTAATCCTTTCCGTTCAGAATTCTGCGCAAATCCAGATAGGGTTGGCGGATCGGTGCGGTCAGCGTGGTATGCAGAAAAAATGCCAGATACGCCCATTTGTCCTCAGGTCTGTCATAGCGGTGGAAGCATCCTTCAAAAACCGCTTTGGAAACCATATCGATCTGCAAACTTCCCCAAATTCGCTCCCACAAATATCACGACCTGTTCATGAAACAACCCTGCAATTTGTCATTTTCTGGTTGCTTTAAAGATTGTCTTCGGATATAATTTGAGACAGCCAGTCTTTGAAAACAGGCCGGTAAATCGGAATTTGATATAGGAGCTTGATTATGGAGATTATGGATAATGTAGAACGCAAAAAACAAGGGCTTCCCTACTGTTACGATGATCCCGCCTTGCTGGGTGATCAACACATATATCAGAATAAGATGTGCGAATACAATCAGACATTGCCTGCTGATGTAGAGAAAAGGCAGCAATTACTGAAAGAAGTCTTTGGGGAAATCGGGGATGGATGTACGGTAGAGACGCCGTTAAATGCTAATTGGGGATGCAAACATGTGCATCTTGGAAGGGGTGTCTATCTTAATTCTAATGTGACATTTGTTGATGATGAGCATATTTTTATCGGTGATAACTGTCTGATTGCTCCGAATGTTGTATTCAGCACATCGGGTCATCCGATTCTTCCGGTTTTGAGAGAGCGTCATTATGTTTATAATCTGCCGATTCATGTTGGAAAAAATGTATGGATTGGCTCCGGTGTTCAGATTATGCCCGGAATTACGATAGGTGATAACTCCGTAATCGGAGCCGGCAGTGTAGTTACAGGCGATATTCCTGCAAATGTGGTGGCTTATGGTGTTCCCTGTAAAGTGATTCGTGAGATTGGATATAAAGACAAAGAGTTTTATTATAAAGACAGAAAACTGGATACTGCTTTGGTACAAGAAAAATAAGTCCAGTGAAGAAGTAGTATGATAGCGCATGAGATAATGCGGCATTCGAGCGCTGCGTGGATGTGATGGCAGAGCATCTGCCATTGGTCAGGTATTTTCTATCGGTAAAATCCGGATGAGGAGGTTTCATGCAGATACGACTGGACAAATTCCTGGCGGATGCGGGAATTGGCACACGAAGTGAAGTAAAAAGCATTATAAAGAGAAAAGCTGTCACCATCAATGGCGTGCATGCCGCGAGACCGGAGACAAAGTTAAATCCGGATACAGATGAGGTTGCCGTGAATGGCAGGATTGTGGCGTTGCGCGGCCATGTCACTTATCTGCTGCACAAACCGGCAGGCTATGTCAGTGCTGTAAAAGACAACCGCTTCCCCACCGTGATGGAACTCATACCGCAGGGCAGAGATCTGTTTCCGGTTGGCCGTCTGGACAGGGATACGGAAGGACTTCTGTTGATTACAAATGACGGCATGATGGCGCACCGTATGCTCTCTCCGCGCAGCCATGTGGATAAAACGTATCTTGTCCTGCTCGATTACCCGGCGGAGGATGCGTATATTGCCCTTTTTTCGGATGGTGTGGATATCGGGGATGATACACCGACACTCCCTGCTGAGCTCGTGATTTGTGAAGCGGATCATCCTGCGTTTCAGTATTTGCCGGAAGAGTATCGTGACGGTCTGTGCGCGGGTCAGATGGTTCTTCTGACGATTCAGGAGGGACGCTATCATCAGGTAAAGCGGATGTTTCATGCGGTGAACAGGGAAGTCGCCTATCTGAAACGATTGTCATTCGGACCGTATGTGTTGCCGCTCTCTCTGAAGAAAGGGGATGTAATTCTCTGTGCTCCTGAGAAGCCTTCTGATGCGGTGCAATAAAGCTGAGATATGGAAATGTTATTTCCGGTGTCAGAATCCGGCCTGCAACGACAAATGTCAGAAACTGCAGAAACTGCAAATGTCAAAAACTGCTTGACATTTCCTCCGGGATATTTATAATGGGTAGCAAAGGTTTATATCCCCGTACGGGGGATATCAGTTGTTTTTGTTGGCGAAGGAGTCTGCTATTAGTGTGGACTCCTTTTTTGTTGTATGCAGTTGGCCGGGTATGGGTTTTTGCGGCCGGGCTTCGCAGGGTATGTGTGGTCGGGCAGCAGGCAAAAAGCCGTCCTGCGTATTTTAAAGAAAGGAAGAGTGCTATGCGTTTGAATCCAAAGGAACAGGAAAAGCTGATGCTCCACATGGCCGGAGAATTGGCGAAACAGAGGAAAGACAGAGGCCTGAAGCTGAATTATGTGGAGGCAGTCGCCTACATCAGTTCCGAGCTGCTGGAATATGCCAGAGACGGAAAGAGTGTGGTGGAGCTGATGTCCATCGGCACAAAGATCCTCACAAAAGAGGATGTCATGGACGGTGTGGCGGATATGGTGCACGAGGTTCAGGTGGAGGCGACTTTCCCGGACGGAACAAAGCTGGTAACCGTACATAATCCGATTCAGTAGAGAGAGGAGTGACAGAATATGAAAATTGGTGCAGTAATTCCGAAAGACAGAGAGATTATTTTAAATGAGGGGAAGCCGACCGTTACGGTGACTGTAAAGCATACCGGAGATCGTCCGGTACAGGTGGGTTCGCATTTTCATTTTTTTGAGGTAAACCGTCAGCTGTCCTTTGACCGTGCGGCAGCCTACGGCTATCATCTGGATATTCCTTCCGGTACATCTGTCCGTTTTGAGCCGGGTGAGGAAAAGGAAGTGCAGCTGACTCAGATGGGCGGCGCGAAGCGCGTGTACGGCTTGAATGACCTGACCTGTGATCAGGCGACGGAGAATACAAAGGCGGCATCGGTGCAGACCGCCACACTGCGCGGTTTTATGTAGAGGACTGTTCTGTTTAATCGGTGTGATTCATTACAAAACATAAAGGAGGCAATAGAATGAGCTGTAAAATTTCCGGTGAAAAATATGCCATGATGTACGGCCCGACCGTGGGAGACCGGGTTCGTCTGGCGGATACAAACCTGATCATAGAAGTGGAGAAGGATTATACGACCTATGGCGACGAATCAAAATTCGGCGGCGGCAAAACCATTCGCGACGGCATGGGCCAGTCAGTGAAAACCTGCAGTAAGGACGGCGACCTGGATCTGGTCATCACAAACTGTCTGATTCTGGATTATACCGGTATCATCAAGGCGGATATCGGTATCAAGGACGGAAAAATCGCCGGTATCGGCAAGGCCGGCAATCCGAATATCATGGACGGCGTGACGCCCGGCATGACGATCGGTGCGTCCACGGAGGCGCTGGCCGGAGAGGGCATGATCATTACGGCCGGCGGTATCGACAGCCACATCCACTATATCTGCCCGCAGCAGATTCCGACATCTCTGTATGCCGGGATTACCACGATGATCGGCGGCGGCACGGGACCGGCCGACGGCACGAACGCGACAACCTGTACGCCCGGTCCGTGGAATCTGCGTATGATGCTGAAGGCAGCGGAGGAGTATCCGATGAACCTCGGCTTTTACGGAAAGGGGAATTGTTCCGACGAAAAACCGATCATCGAGCAGCTGGAGGCCGGCGCGATGGGAATGAAGATACACGAGGATTTCGGCGCCACCCCGGCGGCCATCAATCACTGTCTGAATGTGGCCGATGAATATGATATTCAGGTGGCGATTCACACGGATACCTTAAACGAGGCGGGCTGCGTGGAGGATACGCTGAACGCGATCGGCGGACGCACGATCCATACCTTCCATACTGAGGGCGCGGGCGGCGGACACGCACCGGATATCATTCGCGCAGCGGGTGCGAAGAATGTGCTTCCTTCCTCCACCAACCCGACGATGCCGTTTACGGTGAATACGCTCGATGAGCATCTTGACATGCTGATGGTATGCCACCATCTTGATAAAAATATTCCCGAGGATGTGGCTTTTGCGGATTCCCGTATCCGTCCGGAGACGATCGCGGCGGAGGACGTGCTCCATGACATGGGTGTTTTTTCCATGATGAGCTCTGATTCCCAGGCGATGGGCCGTCCGGCCGAGGTCATTACACGAACCTGGCAGACCGCGCACAAGATGAAAGAGGAGCGGGGGCCGCTCGGCGTGGATCAGGAGAACGGAAACGACAATTTCCGTGCGAAACGCTATGTCGCAAAGTACACGATCAATCCGGCGATCACCTGCGGTATTGCGGACTATGTCGGCTCCGTAGAGGTCGGCAAGTTTGCGGATCTGGTGCTCTGGAATCCGGCCTTTTTCGGCGCGAAACCGGATATGATCATCAAGGGCGGAATGATCATTGCTTCGAAGATGGGCGATGCCAACGCGTCCATACCGACCACGCAGCCGGTGCTGTATCAGCCGATGTTCGCAGCGCACGGCGCGGCGAAGTATGAGAGCTGCCTGACCTTTGTCTCGAAAGCGGCCATGGATCATGATGTAAAAGGTAAATATGATCTGAAAAAGACCGTTGTCCCGGTGAAAAACTGCAGAAATATCGGCAAAGCGGATATGAAGTTCAATGACATGACGCCGGAGATCACGGTGGACCCGGAGACCTACGAGGTATGCGCCGACGGGGTGAAACTGGAGTCAAAGCCTGCGCAGACGCTGCCGCTGACACAGCTGTACAGTCTGTTCTGATATGGTATTTGAACGATGATTCCGGAAACCGTTTTCGATAGATAAACCAAAATTCAGATGGAGGATTGAATTATGTTAGGTGTATGTTTGCTGTTTGTCGGCATTGTCCTGATCAATAACGGCGTTTGTTCCCTTTCAAAGGTCGATAAAAAGTCTGCCGCGGTCATGAATATCCTCACCGGAGGACTTTCCCTGTTCATCAATTTCGTCAATCTGGTGCAGGGCAACTATTACGCTGCCGGTACGGGATTGCTGTTCTGCTTTACCTATCTGTTTGTGGCGATGATGAATATTTTTGACCTGAATCCGCTTCCCTTTGCCTGGTTTTCCAGCTTTGTTGCGGTCAATGCCATTGTATTCGGCATCATTGAGGGTGTGACAGGCAGTGTTCAGCTCGGCATCACCCCGGACTGGAGATGGGCGGCCATCTGGTGGCTCTGGGCAGTGCTCTGGGGATCATCGTTTTTTACCGATATTCTGGGAATGAAGAAACTGGCGAAATTTGTGCCGGTGATTCAGGTCGTCGAGGGCGTTATCACCGCCTGGATCCCCGGCGTGATGCTTATGCTCGGCGTCTGGTAGGAGAGGTGAAAGCGTATGTTATGTGAGAAGATACTGGGGACATTATCGGATGAGGCGTTTGCGGGTCTGCGGATTGATTATGTAGATATCGAGTGGCACGAGGCATTTTCCCGTCTGCACAGGAAGACATCCGCAGACGGGGAGGACGTCGGCATCCGGATGGACAACGAGATTTTGAGCCGGGGACTGAACCAGGACGACGTGATTTATGCGGATGAGGAAAAGGTGATCGCGGTCAACATACCGGCCTGCGACGCCATCCGCGCGGTGGTGCGCCATGATCACCCGAGTCAGATTGCAAAGCTGTGTTATGAGGTGGGCAACACGCATACGACGATGTTTCGGGGAGAGGATGATTTTACATTTTATACTCCCTATCATGAGCCGCTGCTGGAGAAACTGAATGCTATTCATGGCGTGACTGCGGAGAAAGTGACCAGGAAATTTGATTTCAGCAAAGCGCTTTCTTCTTCGGTGAACAACCACCATCACTAAAGCTGTGATGAATGACGCAGTGAAGTTCCTTAGAGTGGAGAAGATGAATGGACAGTAAGGATCGGAAAAAACATTTTCTGCTGCTGCAGGTCAATGATGCGCTGTTCCCGATCGGGGCGTATTCACACTCCTATGGTCTGGAGACCTATATTCAGAAGAGTCTGGTGACAAATGAGGAGGAAGCCTGGGCCTTTATTTACCGACGGATGACTTACGGCTTCTGTTATAATGAATTCCTTTCTGCCAGGCTGGCGTATGAGTATGCCGCGGAAGGGCAGACAGAAAAAATCATGCACCTGGAAGATATTCTGGAGGCGAGCCGGATCCCGCGGGAGACGAGGGAGGCGGGGCGTAAACTCGGCTCCCGTTTTGTAAAGACTGTGCGCGGTCTGGATATCCCTTTTGAGTCGGATGTGTTTACAGACTATACGCATCTGCGCGGAGGGGCGGGTGTGACGCACTCCGTGGTTTACGGCGTGTTTTGCGCGGCGGTCGGTATTCCGCGGGAGGAAGCCATGGAAAATTATCTTTATGCCCAGGCCTCGTCCATGGTGACAAACTGTGTAAAAACGATTCCGCTGAGCCAGACGGGCGGGCAGCAGCTGCTCTATCGCTGTCAGGAGATGTTCCAGGAGATACTGGAGCGTCTCGATACACTGACAGAAGAGGAGCTTTGCCTGTCCGCACCGGGGTTTGATATCCGGTGTATGCAGCATGAGGGCCTGTATTCACGGATTTATATGTCATGAGGAGGGCAACAGGCCAGAAATGGATGCTCGTATCCGTATTCCTGACCCTGAGAATTACAACCATTCTGCCCTTTTGTCGCCTGAATCAGTTCCTGAGCGAGTTTGGTGAAAATTGGAGGATTCTATATGTCATATGTTAAAATCGGCGTGGCCGGTCCGGTCGGTTCGGGTAAGACAGCCCTGATCGAGTGCCTGACCCGCGAAATGGCGAAAGATTACAGCATCGGTGTGATCACAAATGATATTTATACTAAGGAAGACGCGGAATTCCTGTGCAAAAACAGTGTGCTGCCGATGGAGCGCATTATCGGAGTGGAGACCGGCGGCTGTCCGCACACGGCGATCCGCGAGGACGCATCCATGAACCTGGAGGCGGTGGATGAGATGATGGATCGCTTCCCGGATATTGAAATTTTATTTATTGAAAGCGGCGGAGATAATCTGTCCGCCACCTTCAGCCCGGAGCTGGTGGACGCTACTATTTTTGTCATCGACGTGGCAGAAGGAGATAAGATACCGCGGAAGGGCGGCCCGGGCATCACCCGTTCCGACCTGCTGGTGATCAACAAGATTGACCTCGCCCCTTATGTGGGTGCAGATCTGGGCGTGATGGAACGGGACTCCAGGAAAATGCGCGGAAACCGGCCGTTCCTGTTTACAAATATCCGTGACCGCGAGGGCATTGATCCCGTGCTCGACTGGATCAGGAAAAGTGTCCTTTTAGAGGGATGCAGCTGATGATGGAGAATCAGTTCGGAAAGCTTTCAAAGCTTCAGATTACCGCGGCGGAAAAAGACGGAAAAACGATTCTGGAGAATATATATTTTACTTCTCCATTCAAAATCATGCGCCCATTTTATGAGAAGGGTGATTTCATGACCGTCATGCTGTTGACCGCCTCCGCCGGGATCATGGCGGGGGACAGGCAGGAGTTTGAGATTCGGGTGCGGGAGAATGCAAAGATGGAATTTGTATCGCAGGCCTACGAGAAAATTCATAAAATGGCTGACGGCTGCGCGAAGCGGCAGACACAGATCACGGTAGAGCCGAATGCCTGTCTGCACTATACGCCTTTGCCGACCATTCCCTTTGCCGGTTCAGATTTCCGCAGTTGTGTGGATGTAGAACTGGCGGACGAGACATCCCGTTTTGTGTTCAGTGAGGTTCTCACCTGCGGCAGAGCCGCGCACGGCGAGGAGTTTCAATATCACAGGTTCAGCAACAGGGTTTCTATCAGCCAGGGAGGCAGGATTGTCTATCGCGATCATACCTGTTACGAACCGTCGCAGACGGATATGCGGGGGTTCGGCATGTACGAGGGCTTCACACATCTGGCGAATCTTGTCATCTGTAATGAACAGAAGGGTGAGATATGGATGGAAAACGTGAGGGAACTGCTTGACGCGTCAGAACAGATGGAAGGCGGCGTCACGAGAACGGCGGCCGGGCATATGGTTGTGCGTATCCTCGGCAGGAGCGGCCAGAAGCTGACGGACGCGATGGAGAAAATATTGACGTTGGAGTAATCTCCTCATAACTGCGGAGATACCGAACAGTTACGGGGAATCCCGGATTCGGAAAGCGAGGAGCGGACCATGCAGGATAATCATTCGACAGGACATACGAATCATACTGATTATTCTCATAATCATCCGACAGGACATACGGATCATACCGATCATTCTCACAATCATCCGAACGCGAAGGCGGTTTCCGACCGTCTGGCCAGAGCAATCGGCCATCTGGAATACGTGAAGCGCATGGTAGATCGCGGCGAGGACTGCTCGCAGGTACTCATTCAGCTGGCTGCGGTCCGTTCCGCCATCAACAATGCCGGGAAGGTGTTGCTCTCCGATCATATCAATCACTGTATGGTGGAAGCGGTTGAACACAAAGATTATCAGAAAATACAGGAGCTGAACGAGGCTATACAGAAATTTGTCAAGTGAGGTTTCCGGGATTCGTGTCATGAATGGGTCAGGCAGACATATCCGTAAGAGTTATGTTTGCCTGACTTTTCTGCTTTAAGGATGATTTATTTACAGCATTATGGGGATTGATTTAGTCGATCATAAGTGATATAATAAAAAAATCAGAAAATTGTATTTGAATCAGGTTATTTATCTGACAAAAACCCGGCAATATCAACCATGTGTTGAGGAAAGGAGAGGTAAGATGGGTAAACTTATAACAATCAGCCGAGAGTTCGGCAGTGGCGGCCGTGAACTGGGACGCAATCTGGCAAAGAAACTGGGATACGCTTACTATGATAAGGAGATCGTAAAGGAAATCGCGGCCAAGACAAAGCTGTCTGAGGACTATGTCAACAGTATCATAGAGAAGCGCCCGTTTTCGATGTTTCCGATTCATACCGGCAGCAGCTTTCAGACCATGACGAATCCGATTGATGATCAGAATCAGCTGATCTTCCGGGAGCAGTGCAATATCCTGAAGGAGATGGCGGTGAAGTCTGACTGTGTGATCGTGGGACGCTGCGCGGATTATATTCTGAGTGAGAAGCAGCCGCTGCGCGTTTTTGTCTACGCGGATATGGATTATAAGATTAGACGGTGCATGGGGAATCAGAGCGCAGAGGAGACGCTGAATACGAAGGAAATCAAGAAGAAAATCCAGTCCCTGGACAGACAGAGGTCTCAGTACTACATGTTCTTCTCCGGACAGAAGTGGGGTGACAAGGAATACTACGATCTGTGCATCAATATGTCGAATATCGGGATGGAGGCGGCCGTCGCGGCGATAGCGGCGCTTGTATAGTGTTCCCGGATTTGCGGACGCCGCTGCGGATGTTTACATCCGAGAAGATGTTCCGTAACGTCGTTTCCTAATCATTGTCAAGAAAATCGAAAATCTCCCGCCAGTATACCGCCAGCACAGGATCGGACGAATTATAGATTTCGTGTTTTGTGCCGGGAATCCTTTGTAACGTGGTACTGCCGGGGGATTTTCTGTTCCGGAGTGCGGCAAAGGCTGTCTGTGCGTCAGCCGATACAAAGCTGTCCTGTTCCGCCTGAAAAATGAGCATGGGAAGCCCGGCTTTTTCCCATGCATGCGTCATCAGCTCCCGGCTGAGCTTCATGGAGGCGCGCAGCCATCCGTTGGAAGCGGCCGAAGTCTGAAACAGAGGATGTGCGGCCTTGATGGCCTGGTAATAGTCGAAGCGCGGACGGGAGACGGCGGCGCCTGTCGTAAAGTCCTCCGGACCGGCATAGGGGTGCTGACCGGACACATAGTCCGCCTGTTTTCCGAGACTGCACTGAATGACTGTGACGGCGCCGGCCAGATGATAGGGAACCGGACCGGTCAGCGGGCGGATCATGGGAGCAGACAGGATGATCTCGCGGAAAAGAGCGGGATTGCGTGCCGCAGCGGCTGCGGCGATTCCTCCGCCCATGGAGTGTGCGTAGATGGAGATCTTCCGGCTGTCCCGGCTGTTCCCGGCGCGGGGAGCGACGGCAGGATGAGAAGATATATCCTTCTGCACCATACGCGCGACAGCGAGAAAATCTTCCAGATATCGCTCATAGCTGTCGATATGCACCAGGGACAGATCGTCCGTGAGGCGATAGCTGCGTCCGTGTCCGCAGTGTTCCGGGATATAGACGTGGTATCCCTCCTGAAGGAAATACCAGATGATTTCCGCGTATTTTGCGGCGGAATCCGTAAAACCGTGGGAAATCAGGATGACGCCCCGGGGCGCGTCGGCGAGATATCGTTCACAGCAGATGCTCTGCCCGGATGTTCGTCTGGCCCACAGGATGGTTCTGCGTTTTTTCAGCCATGGCTCGACGGTCAGCGTCATTGTTTTCGAGAAGCTGTCTTCCCGGATGATACTTGCATTCATAGTGATCTGTCTCTTCTTTAATCGTTTACTGTATATATAGGTTACTGCTGGTGAAAGCGTGACAGGAACTGTCTGGTGCGCTCCTGTGTCGGATGGTCAAATACCTGCCGGGGATCGCCCTGTTCCAGAATATAACCGTCGTCCATGAAGATGATCTGGTTTGCTACATCCCGCGCAAAGGTCATTTCATGGGTGACGATGATCATGGTAGTCTCCTTTTCAGCGAGCTCCCGGATGACCCGCAGCACCTCGCCGGTAAGCTCCGGATCCAGCGCGGAGGTCGGCTCGTCAAAGCACAGGATATCCGGATGCAGAGCGAGCGCTCTCGCGATGGCGACACGCTGGCACTGGCCGCCGGAGAGCTGATGGGGATAGTTTGTCATGCGGTCGGACAGTCCCATCTGCTCCAGAAGACCCTTTGCCTGCGCTTCGATTTCCTGATGAATTTCTTTTTTCTTCGCTTTATAATCGGGCTGCTCCTTTGCCTGCAGCTCTCTCGCCAGCATGACATTCCCCAGAGCGGTATACTGGGGAAACAGGTTGAAGGATTGAAAAACCAGGCCAAAATGCAGACGGTTTTTGCGGATTTCGGAGTCTTTTTTGGTGGACGCATCGTCGCCGTCAAAAAGGGTCTGGCCTTTGACACGGATGATGCCCCGGTTCGGTTTTTCCAGAAAATTCAGGCACCGGAGCAGCGTCGTCTTTCCGCTTCCGGACGATCCGATGATGGATAGAACCTGACTTTCCTCCAGAGAGAAGCTGATGTCTTTCAGTACCTCGGTCTGCCCGAATGATTTGCTCAGATGTTCTACTTCTAAGATTGGCATTGCTTACTCCTCCTGTTATCGGAAAAATTCCAGCTTCTTTTCAATGCGTCCCAGCACGATGGTCAGGATGCCGTTGCAGATCAGGTAATAAACGGCCGTAAAAAACAGCGGCCAGATCACGCCGGAGATGCCGTGGGATCCTTTCATAAAAGCCTGACCGGCCCAGATGATTTCCTGGAGCGCAATGATGCGGGCGAGGGAGGTATCCTTCACCAGCGTCAGGATTTCGTTGGACATAGGCGGTACGATGTGTTTGATCATCTGCAGCAGGGTGACTTTAAAGAAAATCTGCCGCTTTGTCATACCGAGGACAAGCCCGGCTTCCTCCTGGCCGACAGGAACGCTCTGGATGCCGCCGCGGTAGATTTCGGAAAAATAACAGGCGTAGTTGATGATAAAGGCTACGGAAGCAGCCATGAAACGGCCGGTCTCTCCGCCGCCCCAGATAGCGTTGCCCAGCACCAGTCCCGGAAAATAGTAGATGATCAGGAGCTGGATCATCAGAGGCGTTCCGCGGACGATCCAGACGATCGTTTTTGCAATTCTGCTTAAAACGCGGAACCCTGACATGGAACCGAAGGAGATGACAAGCCCCAGCGGGATGGCTCCGGCTAATGTGATGCCAAACAGTTTTAAAGTCTGCAGAAAGCCTGCGTTCAGAGATCGCAGTACGATCGGCAGCTGTTCTAAAAATTGATTCATGTATGCAGCTCCTGTGTCACAGAGTCAGAATGATCGGAAACGACCGGATATCGTTTCCCGACATAAAAAATCCCGTATGATAAAAAACAGAGAGCGGACATCCGGTCACTCTCTGTGATAAATGCGCAGGGCTGCATAAGGAGTTTTCCGGCTGAAGCCGGACGCAGCCCGCGCGGCGGGCAGGAGTCGACAAAGCGCCTCCTGTCCGATGGCGGGCGAGCGTCAGTACATGCCGCAGCGTTGCGGCACGCGTCCCGTGCGGCGGGTATGAGGCAAAAGCGCACAGGCGAAATTCCTTGTCTCGACCTGCTCCGCACGCGTTCCGCGCGGCAGGTATGAGGCAAAAGCCGACTCTGCCCGGTTTTACTGAGCGATAATGCTGTCCTCGATGCCGTACTCTGCAGCGATCTCCGTCATGGTGCCGTCGTCATAGCTCTGCTCAAAGAACTCATTTAACAGAGTGACCAGATCAGAGCCCTGACGGAAGCCCACACCGTATTCTTCGTCTACCAGAACGAGACCGGTGGTAAGATTGTCATAGCTGGTACCTTCGCCAACCATGGCTTCTGCCATCAGAAGGTCGATGATCGCGGCGTCCGACGTGCCCGCGGCGATCTCCATCAGTGCGCTGGCCTGAGAGCTGACGGAGGTGTAGCTCAGTCCGTTGTCCTCAGCGGCAGCCTCGCCTGCGCTGCCGGATTCCACCGCGAAGGTCAGATCTGCGAGGCTGTCCAGATCGGTATACTGATCGGCAACGTCTGCGGAGAGAACCACGACCTGTGAGTTGCTGCTGTAAGCGTTCGAGCATTCCATGGAGCTGGTCACCTCATCGGTCAGCGTCATGCCGTTCCACACGCAGTCGATGGATTTGTTGTTCAGCTCAAGAATCTTGTTGTCCCAGTCAATCTCGACAAACTCGACCTTCACGCCGAGGCTTTCCGCGAATGCGGTCGCCATATCCGCGTCAAAACCGATCCAGTTGCCATCCTCGTCAAGGTAGTCCATCGGCTCGAAATCCGTCACGCCGACCACGAGCGTGCCCTTTTCCGTTATGTACGCCAGGTCACTGTCGCTGTCGGAGGAAGTCTCCTCTGCTTCGGCGGAGCCGGCGCTATCCTCTGTCCCGGCGGAGGAAGCGTCAGAAACGGTGTCCGATGTGCTTCCGCATGCGGTCATGGAGAAGACCATGCCTGCCGCGAGTACAAGTGCAAGTAATTTTTTCATAATTCGTACCCTTTTCTGTTCTTTTTCTGTATTTATGTCATCCGGATGATACATTGGCATCCGATCACACGCTATCATATTAGCAATTCGTGAAAATAAAGTCAAGAAAAAGTAAAGGTAAGCGATTCATTCCGGGATATCGCCCTACTTGCTCATGCCGTCCTGGTCGTCGAATATCCAGCCATCTGGCCATGCAAAATCACTTAGTCTATCGCGACCAGTGCAATGGCTGCATTTAACTTGCAACAGCATCCGTCCATGCAAAATTACTTCGCGATGGGACGGATGCCCGACACCATAATGTTTTCAACTCAGCCTGACCCCGCAGCAGGTACCCTTGCTTCGCTGTGGCAGACCCTGCGTGGCCATGGAGTGAGCAGGACGAAAAATGTCTCTGAATCATGATTATCGGGAATTCGATGTTGAGTAATTCAGGAGAATTTGATAATATATAGGAAACGGCTTAAGTCGTATGTTACAGGAGTGTATATAATGTCTGATCACGGAGAATGGAGGAAATGAGAATGAAGAAGAGATTAATTATATAAGTCTGATGAGAACCGCGTGCTTTGCGGTGTCTGCGGCGGTGTGGCGGATTTTTTCGGAATAGATCCGACCATTGTGCGGTTGGTGTGGGCGATCATGATCATTTTTGCCGGCATGGGTCTGTGGGTTTATATTCTGGCAGCAATCATTATGCCGCGGCAGCCGGTGGACTGAGATCGGCAGCGGACAGACAAAATGCGAAATAGTCCGGAGGATAAGCGGGATCACTCTGAGGACTGAGGCCGCCGGCGGGCAGACCATACATCGGGGGATGGAACTGCCGGCCCGGTTATCCCGCGATTAAGGTGCCGGGACGATAGCAGACCATATATCAGGAAATGGAACCGTCGGCTGTGGGAAATGAGAAAACAGACAGACAAAAATGTCAGAAACAGCGGTATTGACCGCAGGGAACGAGGAGATTGGATGAAATGTTTTGCAGAGCTCTATCTGAACGGAGAGATTGAGTTTGAGGCGATCGATGATTACGTGATGGAGTGGGGATACAGCGACGACGAGCGCACGCTTGCACAGTATCTCGGGCTGAATGCCGATGAGGAGGACGCGTGGGTGAGCGTCAGTGAGGATGCGATGCGGGAGCTGCTGGATCGACGGAAGGTTTCACCATGAGCGGGTCCGGCACACTGAAAATCATAGCGTATATCCGCACGGATTTTCCGGAAAAGTTCGGCATTCCGCGGCAGAGCGGCCTGGTTCCGGAGCTCGGAGGGACGATTGTGTTTGAACCGGAGTATCGGAATCCGGACGCGCTGCGCGGTCTGGAGGGCTATGATTACATCTGGCTGTTGTGGGGATTTCAGGAGACGGAGCGCTCCGGCTGGAGTCCTACGGTGCGGCCACCCCGCCTGGGCGGGAACCGGCGGATGGGCGTTTTTGCGACCCGCTCCCCCTTTCGCCCGAATCCGATCGGTCTATCTTCGGTACGGCTGGATTCAATCGAACAGGGAGCAGACGGCCCGGTTCTGAAAGTGTCCGGAATTGATATGAGAGACGGTACGCCGATTTATGATATCAAGCCGTATCTTCCCTATGCGGACAGCCATGCGGGCGCGCGGGGCGGATTTTCAGATATACGGCCCGGTCAGACTGCTGCACAGGCCGGTTTTATGTATATGCGCGCTGCTGCAGCGGACGCAGATGGCACATTTGCGGATGAACCGGGCGGACTTTCCGACCAGCTGCGGACGGATGAGCTGGCAGTGGATTTCCCGGAGTGTCTGCTGGATCAGATACGGCCGCAGAAGCGTCAGGCTCTCATCGCTGTTCTGAAGCAGGATCCGAGACCGCACTATCACCGGGATCCGAACCGGGTATATGGTATGGCATTTGATCAGTACGATGTACAGTTTGTGGTGGATGGGAATTGTCTGAGGGTGACGGGAGTGCTGGTGCGCTGTTCCTGACTGACTTCCCGCGCAGCGCGCGTATGAGGAAAACCAATGTCTACTCTTTCAGGAACCCTTCCCCGACGACGTCGCTGGAGTCCATGATGACCAGGAACGACTGCGGATCCACCTGCTTGATCAGTTTTCGGATGCCGTACATCTGCTTTTTGCTGCAGGCGCACATGACGACATCGCGGTCAGCCCGTGTGTAACTGCCTTTCCCCTTTAAGATCGTAGAACCGCGGCCGAACGCTGCATCAATGCACCGGCAGATGTCGGTGCTTTTCTCTGTTACGATCAGAGCGACCTTGCCCTGGCTGATGCCGTACATCAGTCTGTCCGTGACGACGGAGATGAGCCATGCGATCAGGATGCCGTAAATAAGGCTTTCCATATCCCGTGAGACCAGCCAGGCACCCGGCAGAATGACAGCGAGATCCAGAATAAAGATAATCGAACCGAGGGAGAGATGCGGTTTTTTTGCACGGATGGCCATGGTGATAAAATCCATGCCGCCCGTGGAGGAATCCCGCATGAAGATCAGCGCATAGCCGGCGCCGGACAGAACGCCGCAGCACAGGGCCGCCAGCAGGCGGTCGGACTCGTAAACCGGCAGCAGCGGCGCGATGACATCCATGATGAACGATGTGATAAGGATGGATCGGACAGACCGGATAAAAAAACGCCGGCCGAGGATGCGGAATGTACACAGAATGACGGGAATGTTCAGCAGGATCGTCATGCTCCCGATCGGCAGTCCGAGCAGCTGATAGAAAATCAGCGCTATGCCGCTGACTCCCGGCAGAGGGAACTGTGCTTCGGACGCAAAATTGTAAACCCCGGCGGCGATCAGCAGACCGCCGAGGATATCTGATAAAATGTCTTTTAAAAATTCCTGTGTTTTTTCTTTCTTCATACCGGTATAGTATGCGTATGATTTGTCTGACTTATGACAGAAATTTTTGCTTTTACGGCTGTTGGCGCGCTGCGGCAGCAGCGCATGGAAAAGAACCCCTCCCTCTTCAGGCGGAATTCTTCCGGTTCACGAGGTAGATACCGACGCAGACCAGCGCCAGTGCGGCCATTGTCTGAGCGCCGAGGCTGCCACCCTCCCGCAGGAACAGCGCGGAAAATACCACGCCGAAGATCTGTATGGTAAATCCGAAAACCGTGATCCGCGATACGGGATTGTGTTTCAGCAGGATTCCCCACAGAGAATAGGCTGCGGCGGAGATAAATGCCATGTAGAGAAGCAGAAGAACGGAGGACGGTGAAAATCCGTTCAGCCGCCCGCCGCAGGCGAACCCGATGACGGCGAGGATGGCGCCGCCCAGCAGAAACTGACAGCCGCTGAGCATGACGGGATTCTCGTCCTGTGAAAACTGTTTTAAAAAGACGGCGGAAAATGAGCCGGACAGTGTGGACAGGATCATAAATCCTTCCCCGATAAAATGAAAATCCATGTTCGTGCCGCCGTTAAAATTGACGAGGACGATGCCGGCAAAACCGATGGCACAGCCGATCGTTTTCACAGCGGTCAGTTTTTCCGTGCGGAACAGCAGGCAGACGATCAGGAGGGAAAACAGCACGCCGGTTCCCTGGAGGATAGAACCTTTTACACCGGTGGTGTGCGCCAGACTGATGTAAAAAAGGGTATATTGAATTACAGTCTGAAACAGACTGAGGATTACGATCTTGTGGAGGGAACTCTTTCGCGGTCTCAGGAGCTTTTTTTGCCCGATGCTGCCGATCAGCAGCGCCAGAATCCCCGCTCCGAAGAAGCGGATTCCGGCAAATAAAAGCTGCGAGGCAGAATCGGAGGACTCGACCCGAAAGAGAGCATATCCCGTTTTTACACAGGGAAAGGCACTGCCCCAGAGCGCGGTGCAGATCAGGGCGCAGAGGCATACCATCCAGGTTTGCTGTAACAGTGGCTTTTTCTTTTCGTTCATGACAGTTTCATTTTTTGATAAAAAACAGTTGGAATGTCAGTAAGGTATCTTATACCGGTTTTCGATTTTATGCAATATTTTTTCGACGATTTTTTGCGGGTCAGGTATTGAGGGCACGGGCTGTTTTGTGTATAATCAGGTTTATGAAAACATTGATGGAAGATATCCGGGCCGGCCGTCTGAAGCATGTATATCTCCTTTACGGGGAGGAGACTTATCTGGTCCGGCAATATAAAAACAAACTGAAGGATCTCCTGTCTGACGAGGGGGATACCATGAACACATCTTTTTTTGAAGGGAAGGATACTGATCCGAAGAAGCTGATCGATCTGGCTGAGACAATGCCCTTTTTTGCAGAACACCGAAGCATTTTTATAGATGGGAGCGGGTTTTTTAAAAAGAGTCCTGAGGATCTGGCAGCGTATATGGAGGGGATTCCGGAGAGCACGTATTTTATATTCACGGAAACAGATGTAGATCGCCGCAGCAGGCTCTATAAGCAGGTGAAAAAACACGGGTATGCAGCAGAGTTCAAACGGCAGAAGGACAGTATCCTGACACAGTGGATTCTCGGGAAACTGAACAGTGAAAACAAGCGGGTGACCCGGTCGGTCATGGAACTGTTTCTGACAAAGACCGGCAGCGATATGGAGACGATTGACCGGGAACTGGAAAAGCTGCTCTGCTATACCATGGGTCGGGAGGTGATTACGGAACAGGATGTGGAAGCGGTCTGCACGGATTCGCTTTCCGGCAGAATTTTCGAGATGGTGGATGCGATCGCCGGGAAGCGGCAGAGACGGGCGCTGGAGCTGTATTATGATCTGCTGGCGCTCAAAGAGCCTCCGATGCGCATTCTCTTCCTGATAACGCGGCAGTTTCAGACGCTGATGCATTTGAAAGAGCTGGCGGATCAGGGATTTGATTATAAATTTATGGCGTCGAAGGCAGGGGTGCCGGAGTTTGCCGTCCGCAAATACATCGGACAGGCGCGTAAATTCAGCAGTCAGGAGCTGCGGCAGGCAGTCCGGGACGGTGTGCAGGCGGAGGAGGATGTGAAAACGGGGCAGATGAATGACCGGCTGGCTGTGGAGATGTTTCTCCTGACGTACAGCTCGGATGATGTTCAGAGGTGACAGACACAAAAATGACGGGATATGGATCGTCAGTCTGTTGCTTCTGAATATTTTTTTTGTTGTTCGGCATACTATTTTCAGGTGACAACGACGCAAAGTCGTTTCGCGGGAAAGGAATCAGATGTATGTCAGAACAGATTGGAAAACAGAGTCTGCGCTTTTCGGATCCGCCTTACATTCTCAGCAGCAGTTCTGTCGTGGGGACGAAAGAGGGTGAGGGTCCTCTGAGAGAACTGTTTGATGTGATCGGAGAGGATGATACCTTCGGCAGTGACAACTGGGAGGCGGCGGAGAGTGCTCTTCAGAAAAAGGCGATGGAACTGGCGATCGACAAGGCCGGAGTCTGTCCGGAGGACATCCGTTATCTGTTTGCCGGCGACCTGCTCGGCCAGTCGGTGGCTTCCTCTTTTGCCCTGCAGTCCTTCGGCATTCCGCTGTTTGGCCTGTACGGCGCCTGCTCCACCGCGGGTCTGGCATTGTCTCTCGCGGCCATGACGGTCAGCGCCGGATACGCTGATCTGGCGGCGGCAGTGACATCCAGCCATTTTGCCAGCGCGGAGAAGCAGTTTCGCTTTCCCCTGGAATACGCCAATCAGAGACCTTTATCGACTACCTGGACGGTCACCGGCAGCGGGGCATTTTTACTTGCCGGGAAGAGAAAACTGGAGGAACTGACCGGACGAAATTCACCGGAGAAAATATACGTGGAAGATCAGAGTGAACCGGCAGGCACACAGTGGACCAGGGAATACCGTGTAAAGATCAGCGGCGTCACCACCGGAAAAATCCTGGACTATGGCGTGCGGGACTCCATGAATATGGGAGCGGCGATGGCTCCTGCGGCCAAGGATGTGATTGAGGCGCATCTGAAGGATTTCGGCAGATCGGCGGGCGATTACGACAAAATCATCACCGGCGATCTGGGCGGGAT
>JAJBUT010000211.1 GCA_020860185.1 Lachnospiraceae bacterium
TCACCCCGGGAGGGATGCGGATCTTGCTTCACTACTGACGATGGGAGTGATCTGTGCTGCCGGGGCTCTGATTTCCATGGTCGGCGATCTGGCAGCATCCGCGATCAAGCGGAATTATGATATCAAGGATTACGGGAAGCTGATTCCCGGCCATGGCGGGATCCTGGATCGGTTTGACAGCGTAATTTTTACGGCGCCGATCATTTATTATCTGTCGCTGTATCTGATACCGATGGTGCAGGTCTGAGAAAGAAACAATGGTGGATTTTATGGGCAGAAAAAAACTTCCGATCGGCATAGAGGATTTTGCGGAATTCCAACTGAACAGTTTTTATTATGTGGATAAGACAGGGATGATAAAAGAACTGCTCGATAACTGGGGCAAAGTGAATTTGTTTACGCGTCCGAGGCGGTTCGGCAAAAGCCTGAATATGAGTATGCTCAAATATTTCTTTGAGAGAGGCACGGAAACAGGTTTGTTTAAAGGTCTGGCGATTGAAAAAGATACGGAGCTGTGCAAAAAATACATGGGACAGTATCCGGTGATATCGATCAGCCTGAAGACAGTGCATGGCGAAGATTTTGAGTCTGCGAAAAAAGAACTTGCTTTTATCCTGGGTATGGAAGCTTTGCGGTTTCGGTTTCTCCTGGACAGCGAGAGGTTGAATGAGGATGACAGGAGATTGTATCGTCAGTTGATTGATTCAGACAGTTCGGGTCAGGAGATGTTTGCAATGTCCAGAATCACAATGACTACGAGCCTGAAAATTCTTTCTGTGCTTTTGCAAAAACATTACAATCGGAAAGTAATCATTTTGATTGATGAATATGATGTTCCCCTGGCGAAAGCGAACGAGAAGGGCTACTACAGACAGATGATCGATATCATCCGCAATATGTTTGATGCCGCGCTCAAGTCGAATTTCAGCCTGGAATTTGCGGTTCTGACCGGCTGTCTGCGTGTCTCGAAAGAAAGCATTTTTACAGGACTGAATAACCTGAAAATGTATACCTTGCTGGACGCGGAGTGCGATGAATGGTTTGGATTTACGGATGAAGAAGTGAGGACTCTGCTTGACTACTATGATCTGTCTCAATATTATGAGTTGACGAAAGAATGGTATGACGGTTACAAAATCGGTCAGGCAAATGTTTATAATCCGTGGGATGTCATAAACTGGTGTAATCAGCTGCTCACAAATCCGGATAAGATACCCAAACGCTACTGGGCAAACAGCAGCGGGAATACGGAAATCAGGAAGTTTATCCGGCGGATGGGAGATGGGGTGACAAAAGCCCAGATGGAGAGACTGGTCTCAGGGGGAACGGTTCAGAAAAAAATCGAGGAACAGCTGACGTATGATTCTGTATATGACAGCATTGATCATATGTGGATCCTGCTTTTTGCGACAGGATATCTGACACAGAGTGAAACACCTGCGGGGAATCTGGTTCGTCTGACAATCCCGAATACGGAGGTGCGGTATATATTCAGCGATCTTATTTTAAAGCTGTTTGAAGAGGAGGCGGCGAAAGACGGAGATGCCGTGAAGAGATTCTGCGAGGCGTTGAAGGATGGAGAAGTTTCGGGCGTTCAGCAGGTATTTGATGAATTCCTGGGTAAGACGATCAGCATTCGGGATACCGCAGTAAAAAAAGAATTTAAAGAGAACTTCTTCCACGGAATATTGCTTGGAATACTGGGATTCAAGAGCGACTGGTCTGTCGAATCCAACCGGGAGTCCGGAACAGGTTACTTCGACATTTCTGTTGAAATCGAGGATGAAGAAATCGGAATTATCATAGAAGTAAAATATGCGGAAAACGGTGATTTTGACGCGGCATGTAAAGAAGCGTTGGATCAGATCAATGAACATAATTATACCGCCGAACTGAAAGAGGATGACATACAGACGATTCTGAAATACGGAATCGCGTGTTACAAAAAGCAGTGCCGGGTGGTTCTGGAGAGAGAATGACATGAAAACAATCGCAGTTCTCGGATCGACGGGATCTATAGGAACGCAGACATTAGATGTGGTGCGTCAGCACAGAAAAGATTTTCGGGTAAGCGCCCTCTCAGCGGGCGGCAACGTGGCATTGCTGGAGAAACAGATACGGGAATTTCACCCGATGCTGGTTTCTGTCGGTACGGAAGAAAAAGCGCGGGAACTGCAGCTTATGACTGCGGACCTGGAACTTGAGATCACATACGGTATGGAAGGGCTTCTGGCTGTGGCGGCACAGGAGGATTCGGAGATTCTGGTGACGGCCGTGGTCGGCATGGTCGGGATACGTCCCACCATAGCGGCGATCCGGGCGGGGAAGGACATCGCCCTGGCGAACAAGGAGACGCTGGTCACAGCCGGACATTTGATCATGCCCATGGCGGAGGAATACGGCGTGCGTATCCTGCCGGTTGACAGTGAGCATTCCGCGATTTTTCAGTCCTGGCACGGTGAGAAAGCGTGCGGCAACACGATTGATAAGATTCTTCTGACCGCCTCCGGCGGACCGTTCCGCGGGAAAAAACGTGCGGAGCTGGAGCATGTAACCCTGCAGGATGCCCTGCATCATCCCAACTGGTCGATGGGCAAAAAGGTGACCATTGATTCCGCCACGCTGGTGAACAAGGGGCTGGAAGTGATGGAGGCAAAATGGCTGTTTGGCGTGGATCTCGATCAGATTCAGGTGGTGGTTCATCCGCAGAGCGTCATTCACTCCATGGTGCAGTATGCGGACGGCGCTGTGATCGCGCAGTTGGGAACACCGGATATGCGGCTGCCGATCCAGTACGCGCTCTGTTATCCGGGGCGGAAGTTCTTAAATGACGAAAGACTTGATTTTTACCGGCTTGCCACCCTGACCTTTGAGAAGCCGGATATGGACACATTTCCGGGTCTTCGTCTTGCGTTGCAGGCGATGAAGCGGGGAGGGAATATGC
>JAJBUT010000005.1 GCA_020860185.1 Lachnospiraceae bacterium
TGGCCATGCAAGCATGTCCATCTGTCTGTCTATTGACGACACTTTCATAGTAAACATTCCTGTAAGAGGGGATTGCGATGAAATTTAACACGATTTTGTTACACGGGACGGAGGGGATTCCCTTCTTTGGCTCCATGGAATCGGAATCGACCCTGCCGCCGGTCTGTCAGACCAGTGCTTTTCGACATACATCGGCGAAACGCATGGAACAGATTTTTCACAATAAAGCGCCGGGATTTTCTTATACAAGACTGGGAAATCCTACGGTGGAGGCATTTGAAAAGCGGATGACTGTTCTGGAGGGCGGAATTGCCAGCGTGGCCTGTGCTTCCGGCATGGCGGCGGTATTTAATGCGTTGATGAATATTCTGCGGGCCGGGGATGAGATTGTATCCAGCGCCAGTCTGTACGGCGGCTCGATTGACCTGTTCCGTGAACTGGAGAGCTTTGGAATCCGAACGCATTATGTGGAGAATCATGATGCGGAAGCATTTCTGAAGAAAACAAATGACCGCACCCGATGTTATTTCGCGGAAACCATCGGAAATCCAAAACTGGATGTCACTGATATCGGGAGCCTGGCAGATCTGGCTCACAGTCAGGGACTGCCGCTGTTCATTGACAATACGGCGGCAACTGCTTACCTCGTAAAACCGATTGAACTGGGAGCGGATATCGTCATCAATTCTACATCCAAATATATCAACGGCAGCAGCAATTCCATCAGCGGCGTCATCACGGATGGAGGAAAGTTTCGCTGGGATGCGAAAAAATATCCGGGATTGCGCGAGTTTTCGAAGTTCGGCCCGTTTGCTTATACCGTGAAGCTGCGCAACGGTTTTTTCCGCAACACAGGCGGATGTCTGTCCCCGCAGAATGCGTTTTACAATGTCATTGGTATGGAGACGCTGGGTCTTCGAATGGAGCGGATATCCGGCAATGCGCTGGTGCTGGCGCGGTGGCTGCAGAAAGAATTTCCGGATATTGTGGTAAATTATCCGGGACTGGAGGCGAATCCCTGTTATGCGATTGCGAAGAAGCAGTTTGACGGTCATTTCGGCGGAATTCTTACCATCCGCGTTGGAACCCGGGAACGTGCGTATCGGATTCTGGACAGTCTGAAAATTCCGTTGCAGGTATCCAATATCGGAGATACCAAAACGTTGGTGATTCATCCGGAATCAACGCTGGCGGTACACAGCACAGAAGAGGAAAAAGCTGCGGCGGGCGTATATGATGACCTGATCCGGGTGAGCGTCGGGATTGAGGATGTGGAAGACCTCATGGAAGATTTCGGGAGAGCAATCCGGGAGACGTTCATGTAACAATAGTGGAGAACCGCGATAAAACTGACATATCTGCAAAGAGAGTATGACAGGGAGGAAGAGAGATGGCAGATATTGATTACACAACATTGAAAAAAGGAGGTTTCATGCGTCAGAAGCAGAAAGGGTATTTCTCTCTGCGGCTGCAGGTGACCGGCGGTCAACTGACGGCGGAGAATATCCGAACGATTGCAGAGGTGGCGGATGAATTCGGAAAAGGGTACATACATATGACTTCACGCCAGGGCGTGGAAATTCCTTTTATTCACATTGACGATATTGAAAAAGTGAAAGAGCGTCTCGCTGAGGGAGGCGTAAGCCCGGGTGTCTGCGGTCCGCGTGTCCGGACGGTGACGGCCTGTCAGGGAGGAGCCATCTGCCCCAGCGGATGTATTGATACTTCCGCTCTGGCAGAGAAACTCAACGACCGCTATTTCGGCAGGGAGCTTCCTCACAAATTTAAATTTGGTGTCACCGGCTGTCAGAATAACTGCCTGAAGGCGGAGGAAAACGACCTCGGTGTCAAGGGCGGTATGGAAGTAACATGGAAAACGGATCTCTGCATCAACTGCGGTGTCTGTGAAAAGGTCTGCCGCGAGGGAGCGCTTACCTGTACAGATTCCGAAGTCCTGATTGACCGGGAGAAGTGCAATTACTGCGGACGCTGTGTGAAATCATGTCCCACAGATGCCTGGGAAGGCGAGAGCGGCTATCTGGTTTCCTTTGGCGGCCTGTTTGGAAATAAGATTTATACCGGAGAGCAGTTCCTGCCTCTGATAAAAGATGAGGCGACGTTTTTCCGTGTGGCGGACGCGGCAATTACTTTCTTTGAAGAGAACGCTAAGGCCGGCGAGCGCTTTCGGTTTACTCTGCAGCGAGTGGGTGAGGAGGAGTTTCGCAAGGCGATTTGGGTCGCTTATCAGGCTGAGTGATAAATGGAAGGGATGGAATGATTATGAGCGCAGCATATGAAATTGACGAGACAGTGGATATCACCGATGTGGTATGCCCGGTCACTTTTGTAAAAGCAAAAGTGGCGCTGGAGGAACTGGATGAGGGACAGATTCTGTCGATTCACATGAATGACGGAGAACCGGTGCAGAATGTTCCGCGAAGCATCAAAGAGGAGGGACATCAGATTTTGAAACTTTTGAAAAATGAGGACGACACCTATGATCTGATTGTGAGAAAGGCAGGTGATTAGATTATGGCTAAGAGATGGACGGAGGCGGATTTTGATACAGAAGTATCAGCCAGTGAAAAACTGGCAATCGTGGATTTTTACTCTGACAGCTGTCTGCCATGTAAGGCTCTTTCACCGGTGCTGGCGGAATTAGAGGAAAACTATGCGGATCAGGTGATTGTGGGCAAGGTGAATGCAGTATTTGAGCGTGGGCTGGTTTTTCGTTGGCAGGTAGCTTCGGTACCGACGATTTTATTCTTGAAAAACGGAAAGGAAGTCGCCCGATTTAGTGGCGTACAGCGGAAAGACGATCTGATCCGTGAGATTGAGAAAAATTTGTAGCTGTTCTTGCATTTTGGCAGCAGTTAAAGACAATCCATATTTGAGATGTATAGTAAACGTCAAAAATATTTGCCG
>JAJBUT010000009.1 GCA_020860185.1 Lachnospiraceae bacterium
TGTGGGAAAATACAAGCATTTTTATCGCGAAAAGTTTTTATTCTTTAGCGCTGTCATATCGAACTCGCGAAGGGAGTGCGAACGGCAGCCTATGCTTCACGAAATGCTTCACAAAATTTTCATAAATGGCGATGTTGCTATTGACAAATGGGACAAAATATTGTTTAATAATACAAAACGAGCGCGATTTCAAACGTTTAAGGATGTCAAAAGTTCTAAAAAGGTCCGCGGACTGCGCGGCGCAATCCGGGCATGTTGGACAAGACATGACAGCGGTCACATGTCTGCCGGGACGTAACAGAGACGGCAGATTTTTGACATATTAAAAGCAAATGAATGGCAAAACATTCAAAAAGGAGGACGAAACATGAAAAAGAAACAAGTATTAAGTGTAGCACTTGCTGCAGCTATGGTGGTATCCCTTGGTGTGACAGCATCCGCTGAGGACAAGGAAGTAAAGAACCTTGCAGTGAACGACCTGGCTTACACAGGCGAGCTCACCATTTTCCATTATTCCACATCTGAGGAGTCTGAGGGCAATGGCGGTTCCGACGGCTTCCGCAGCGTGCTGGCAGCATGGGATGAGGCACATCCGGACATCACACTGACACAGGAAATCCTGGCGAATGACGAGTACAAGACCCAGATCGCGACGCAGGCAGCTGCAGGCGACCTTCCGGACGTATTCCTTCTTCAGGGCATGAATACGGTAGCATGGGCTGAGCAGGGTCTGATCATGAACCTGACTGACATCATCGCAGAGTCTCCGTACTATGATGATTACAACACTGCTTATTTCACACCGTTCACCACGGCAGACGGCAGCATCTACGGCTATCCGGTACTGACCGGCGGTACCTGCACGGTTGTCATCTATGACAAAGAGATGTGGGCAGAGGCTGGTTATGATGAGTTCCCGAGCACATGGGAAGAGGTTGAGGCAGCAGCTGAGTACTTCAGCGAGCAGGGCATCGACACGATCGCGTTTGGTAACGGCGGTCAGTGGCAGGCAAACTCTGACTTCCTTTCTACTCTGGGCAACCGCTACACAGGCGCTGACTGGTTCACCAGCCTGATCAACAAAGACGGCGCTGCTTTCACGGATGAAGAGTTCATCGCAGCTCTGGCTGAGACTCAGTATCTCTTTGCTGAGACCAACATCTTCAACGAGGATTACAACGCAGTTACGAACGAGGATGCTCGTGAGTACTACATCGCTGGCGACGCAGCAGCGTTCATCGGCGGCAACTGGGATGAGTCCTACATCGCAGCTACTCTGCTTGAGAGCGATGAGGAGAAGTACAACAACATGGGCTTCGCAGTTCTTCCGCAGCCGGCAGACGCGACCTACGCTCCGAATTCTCAGAACATCGGCCTTGGCTATGCTGTAGCATTTAACGCAAACCTGGCTGACGATCCGGACAAGCTTGCAGCAGCGATCGACCTGGCACAGGAGATCACCGGACCGGCATTCGCTACATTCGTAGGCGAGTACTACGCACTGGGCGGCCTGACCACCGTTGACGATATTGACCTTTCCGCATTTGATCAGATCACGGTAGATTTCTACAACTGGTCTTATGTTGACACAGAGGCTTGCGAGATCTATGACTCCTACATCAGCAGCGCTGTATGGGATGTTCTGAACAGAGATCTGCAGACCCTTATGAATGGCGACATGACTCCGGAAGAGGTAGCTGCAAATGCGCAGGCTGCTTATGAGGAGAACTATTAATAAACGGCTGTGACTGAGAAAGTGTCGGCGTGACGATTCAGGATGGGCCGCAGCGCCTGCTGTGCAGGCTGTATGAAACCATATAAAATGCGTCGGCCGCAGCGCCTGAAAACGCAGTGAGAATACGGAACAGTTACGGAAAACTATCACAGGAAAACTTACAGTTATTAAGTGAATTGAGAGAACCGTTCTGCCTCCATGGTGGGCAGGACGGTTTTTTCGAAGGAAAAGGGAGGGGATACAATGTTAAATGCGACCAGACCGAAGAACAGAACGATTTTCCTGTATCTGATGATTCCGGTGGCGATGTTTATATTTACCGTGTTTGTTCCTCTGGTGACGGCACTGGTATACAGCTTTTATGAGTGGAAGGGCGGTCCGAATAAGACATTCTCCGGCCTGGATAATTATATCCGCCTGATCAACGACAGTACGTTCTGGGAGGCGTTCGGCCACAATATTTATCTGGTTGCCGCCTGTATCATCGGACAGGTCGGCATCGCGTTTGTCCTGGTCATGATGGTAAATTCGAAGCTGGTGAAGTTTAAGACCATCCACCGGACATTCGGATTTTTCCCGAGCACAATTTCCGCTGTCTGCATTGGTATGATCTGGACAATGGTTTATCATAACAAATACGGTATCCTGAACTGGTTTCTGAAGGCGATCGGGAGGAGCGACCTGACACAGGTGTGGCTGAATAATTCGGACCTGGTCATGCTGCTTGTCTCAATCCCTCTGATCTGGCAGTTTATCGGTTACTATATGGTAATCATCCTGTCGGCGATCTCCGGCATCAGCACCGATATTTTCGAGAGTGCCGAGATTGACGGCGCGAACGGTGTCCAGCAGGCACTCCATATTACGCTTCCTCTGATTAAGAATACGATGCTGGTATGTATCACGCTGTGTATTGCTGGCAATATGAAAGCATTCGACAGCATTTATGTCATGACGAGCGGCGGACCTGGTACGTCGTCCATGGTTATGGCGATGTATGGGTACCAGGTGTCCTTCGGCCAGAGCAACATGGGCTACGGCAGCTGTATTTCGGTAGGCATCTTTGTCCTGTCGCTGCTCGTGATCGGCGGCTCCCAGGGGCTGATCAACAGGCTGACAAGAGGAAAGGGGGAGGACTGATATGAAGAAGGACCGTGAACTGGCAGGCCAGAAGGTGAGAAAAGGAATTCTTGGGTTTTTCATGAATCTCATTCTCTGGATATTTTCTCTTTCCTGTATTTTCCCGATCGTGTGGATGCTGTATTCCTCACTGAAGGAAAAACGTGTATTCAACGCGGATATCATCGGCCTGCCGAAAAATCCGACTCTCTATAATTACATCCGCATCCTGACCAACCCGGATTACCATCTGGCGCAGTCCATGTGGAACAGTGTGCGGACCACCGGCATTTCGATCTGTCTGATCGTCGTATTCAGCTTTATCGTCGGCTACATCCTCGCCCGTGTGCGTTTTAAGCTCAACCGCGTCCTGTATCTGATGTTCCTGATGGGCATGCTGATCCCGATCCATTCTCTGCTGGTGCCGATCTATGTTGTGTTCCTCAGATGCGGGATTTCGAATAAGTGGTATACCCTGATCCTGCCATATGTGTCGTTCGGCCTGCCGATCGGCATCTTCCTGGTGGAAGGCTATGTGAAGACGATTCCGGTTTCGCTGGAAGAGGCGGCGTCGATTGACGGAAGCAGCTTTTCCTATACGCTGTGGCATATCATTTTCCCGATCTGCAAGCCGATCCTCGTGACGGTGGCGATCATCCAGGTGTTCAGCTGCTGGAACGAATTTTCATTCGCACTGGTTTTGATCCGGGATTCCGCGCTGCAGACGGTGCCTTTGGCGCTGACTCAGTTCAAGGGACAGTTCGCGTCTGATTATCCGAAGCAGATGGCTGCGATGCTGATCACGATGTCGCCGATCATTGTGCTGTACTTCGCGTTCAGCAAACAGATCATCAAGGGAATGGTAGCCGGAGCGGTCAAGGGCTGACGGAAAGAGGACGTTATGAAATTTACAGAAGGATTCTGGCTGCGCTCTGAGCGCGCCAACGCCATGTTTGCGGCGGAGGCCTTTGAAGTTGAAAAAATACCGGGCGGGATGCGCATTCTCGCGCCGGTGCGGCCGATCCGGGGACGCGGGGATACGGCGGATATGCCGGCGCTTCGGATGGAGTTTGTTGCGCGGGGGCTGGAGACGGTCTTTGTGAAGGCGTGGCACTATGAGGCGTATGACAGCCATGCGCCGGAGTTTGAAAAACTGGATCTGGACCGGGCCGGACAAAGTCTGGGGACTGCGGGATGGTCCATCTCGGATGTAAAGGTTTCGGTCACGGATGAGGAGGCGCTGCTGGATACCGGGCTGATCCAGGTGCGTGTGGACCGCCGGAATTTTCGCTACGCGTTTGAAAAGGATGGGAAGGAGCTGACGTCCTGCGGGTTCCGGAATCTGGGGTATATGCGCTGGGATCGCCAGCCGAAGACGGTGCTTCCGGCGGATCATTATCTCGAGGAGATCTATGAGCCTTATATGGTAAATGAACTTTCGCTCTCGCCGGGCGAGTGCGTGTATGGCCTCGGAGAACGGTTTACACCTTTTGTGAAGAATGGACAGACGGTCGATATCTGGAATGAGGACGGCGGTACAGCCTCTCAGGTTGCTTATAAGAATATTCCCTTTTACATGACAAACCGCGGATACGGCGTGTTTGTGGACAGCACGGACCGGGTTTCTTTTGAGGTGGCGAGCGAGAAGGTCGAATACGTGGGCTTCTCGGTTCCGGGAGAAACGCTTTCCTGGTATTTTTTCTATGGACCGGCGCCGAAGCAGATCCTGAAAAGCTATACGGCGCTCACAGGTCGTCCGGCACTGCCGCCCGCCTGGTCGTTCGGCCTCTGGCTGTCGACCTCCTTTACGACAAATTATGATGAGGAGACAACGAGCTCTTTTATCGATGGGATGGCAGAGCGCGGCATTCCACTCTCGGTTTTCCACTTTGACTGTTATTGGATGCAGGCATTTCACCTCTGTGATTTTGAGTGGAACAAAGAGTTTTTCCCGGATGTCCGGGGGATGCTGGCGCGGTACCATGAGAAGGGACTGAAGATCTGCGTCTGGATCAACCCCTACATCGCCCAGGGGACGGAATTTTTCCGCGAGGGCGCGGCGAACGGCTATCTGCTCGCTCGCGCGGACGGCAGAGGAGTCTGGCAGACGGATACCTGGCAGTCGGGACTGGCTGTGGTAGATTTTACCAATCCGGCTGCGGAGAAATGGTATACGGACAAGCTGCGGGAAATCCTCGACTGCGGCGTGGACGCGTTTAAGACCGATTTCGCGGAGCGCATTCCGATTGACGTGAAATATTATGACGGCAGCGACCCGCGGGCAATGCACAATTATTATACGTTTCTTTATAACCGCGCCGTATTTAACCTCTTAAAGGAAGCCAAGGGCGAGAAGGAGGCGGTACTGTTTGCGCGGAGCGCGACGGCGGGCTGTCAGCAGTTCCCGGTGCACTGGGGCGGCGATTCCTCCGCAAATTATCCGTCGATGGCGGAGACACTGCGCGGCGGGCTTTCCTTCGCGATGAGCGGGTTTTCCTTCTGGAGTCATGACATCTCCGGCTTCGAGAGTACGGCGACGCCCGACCTCTACAAACGCTGGGCGGCGTTTGGTCTTCTGTCTACCCACAGCCGTCTGCACGGCTCGGGAAGCTATCGCGTGCCGTGGCTGTTTGACGACGAGGCGAGCGAGGTGGTGGCCTTTTTCACAAAGCTGAAATGCACTCTGATGCCGTACATCTACGACAAGGCGCTCGAGGCGCATGAAGAAGGCACGCCGGTGATGCGGCCGATGGTATTTGAGTTTACGGACGACCCGGGCTGCGCGTATCTGGATATGCAGTACATGCTGGGCGAAGCGCTGCTGGTCGTTCCGATTTTCCGCGAGGACGGCGTGAGCGATTATTATCTGCCGCGGGGGACCTGGACACATTTGTTGGACGGAGAGGTTCGCGAAGGCGGCACCTGGAACCGCGGCACGTACGACTATTTTTCCCTGCCTCTGTATGTGCGGGAGAACACGCTTCTCGCTATGGGGACGGTCGAGACGCGGCCGGATTACGACTATGAGGACAATCTGACGCTGCGCCTGTATCAGTTGCGCGATGGTGCGTCCGCATCCTGCCGGATAGTGACGACGGAAGGAACGGTTGTGAATGAGATACGGGTGACGCGGGAGTGCGATGGAGCCGGACATTCCGGAACCGGATGCGGAGACGATGCCGGGAACGGGATTGGAGCAGGATGCCGGGAAGAAAACGGGGCGAAAGCGAAGCTTCACATAAAGCTGGCGGCCGCCCTGCAGCATGAAGTGGAGATGACCGTGTACGAGGGTACAGAGTCGGAAACGTATGAGATCCCGGCGGGAGAGACGGAAGTCTGGCTGGCCTGATTGTTTCACTTCGGTCGGCGCTAAACGGACATCCACAGGATGTCCAGCGCCTCATAATGCTCCAGAATCTGGCGATTCTGTCGCTAACTTATCGGGTGAAAACCCGCGAGCGCGTTTTCTTTCCGATAAGTTAAATTAGGGGTTGAAAAAATCGGTTTTATGGTTTATAGTATGCTTAACTAGGGAGCCGGAAGGTGGGGCGCTTCCACCCGATCCGGCGTTAATAGTTACTAAACCATAAGAAATGGCCGCTCCTACCTTTTCCAGAGAACAGAACGGCTATTTCTTATTTTTCATATCCAGAATTATGACAATCAAAGAAACAATTGCCAGCAAAAGCATAATTCCTTCGTATGTACTCATAATATGACTTGCAAGAAGTTCGCGGCGCTTGCGGCAGCGAACTTCGCAAGTCAACGAGCAGCTGGTTTTGCTGCGAGTATTATCCCCCTCCCCGTTAGGTACTCGGTTCAGGTGAGAGACGTCCCCCGGCTCCCCGGTTAAACATACTATACTTCCAGTGCATATAACTGGTTGATTTGGTATGAATCATACCATAAAAGCAGGGATTACACAACTCATATTTCTCAATTGAATTCAAATATTTTGGGCTATGCTAAAAAGCGAAAACAGGGATTGATTTTTTGTATGGAATAGGTATAATGAAACTATTCTATGCGAACAGGAGGCATCAGCGCTCCTGTTCGATTTACAAAAATAAGAAAATACAGAGGAAAAGCCATGCAGTCATTATCGCAGTCGCGCGCGCCGATTTACGAGGCCCTGGAGCGCTTAAAGAGAAGAAGAGTTGTCCCCTTTGACGTCCCGGGGCACAAAAGGGGGCGCGGGAATCCAGATCTGGTGGATTTCCTGGGAGAAAAATGTGTCGGCATTGATGTGAATTCCATGAAGCCGTTGGACAATCTCTGTCAGCCGGTTTCCGTGATCAAGGAGGCGGAGCAGCTGGCGGCGGAGGCCTTCGGCGCATCGCATGCTTTTTTTATGGTTGGAGGGACGACCTCGGCGGTGCAGAGCATGGTGCTCTCGGTCTGCCACGCCGGCGATAAGATCATTCTGCCGCGCAATGTCCACAAGAGTGTGATCAACGCGCTCGTGCTCTGCGGCGCGATTCCGGTTTACGTGAATCCGGAGACGGAGCCGAAGTTGGGCATTTCCCTGGGCATGAAGGTGTCCGAGGTGGAGCGGGCGATTCTGGAGAACCCGGGCGCGGTGGCGGTGCTGGTGAATAACCCGACCTATTACGGCATCTGCTCGGATATCCGCTCGATCGTGGAGCTGGCGCACAAGTACGAGATGATGGTGCTTGCGGACGAGGCGCATGGCACACATTTTTACTTTGGGGATAACCTTCCGGTCAGCGCGATGGCGGCGGGGGCGGATATGTCGGCCATCTCCATGCACAAGTCCGGCGGGAGCCTGACGCAGAGCTCTCTGCTGCTGACCGGCGAGCATGTCAACTGGGAATACGTGCACCAGGTGATCAACCTGACGCAGACCACCAGCGCGTCCTACCTGCTGATGTCCAGCCTCGACATTTCCCGGCGCAACCTGGTGCTTCACGGCAAGGACGCGTTTGCGAAGGTGGTCGATATGGCGGAATACGCTCGCTCGGAGATCAACGGTATCGGCGGCTACTACGCGTATGGCCGCGAGATTATCAATGGCGACAGTATTTTTGACTTTGACGTCACTAAGCTCTCTGTGTACACGCGCGACATCGGCCTGGCCGGGATTGAGGTCTACGACCTGCTGCGCGATGAGTATGACATTCAGATCGAGCTCGGCGACCTTACCAATATCATGGCCTATATTTCCATCGGCGACCGCATCCAGGACATCGAGCGCCTGGTGGGCGCATTGTTTGACATCAAGCGGCTCTACACTCGGAGCTCCGCGAAAATGCTGGATTCTGAGTACATCAATCCGATCGTGATCGAGTCGCCGCAGGCCGCTTTTTACGCAGAAAAAGATTATCTGCCCATCCGTAGGACGGTGGGCCGTACCTGTGGGGAATTCGTCATGTGCTACCCGCCGGGGATCCCGATCCTCGCGCCGGGCGAGATGATCACGCAGGAAATTATCGAATATATTTTATACGCCAAGGAAAAGGGCTGCTCCCTGCAGGGCACGGAGGATCCAGAGGTGGAGTACCTCAACGTGCTCAAGGACGAGCGGCAGGTGTGGAAAGATTGAAAAGACAAAATTCAGCGGATGAACCAGATAGAGATTAAGTTTTGCGGGAAGCATTCCGCAGGATATATTGGACAGCAGACAAAGCGGCGGCTAGTGAATAAGCAGTATGCGGCAGGGAGGGCAGACAGGAATGGATCTCTGGTTTTCAGATTATCATGCGGATCAGATCAAAATGTCCGTGAAAGTAAAAAAGCAGCTGTTCGGCGAGCAGACCGAGTTTCAGCGGATCGACGTCTTTGATTCCGACGAGCTGGGAAAGTTTTTAAGCTCCGACGGAAAGATTGTATTTTCCGAAAAGGACGGCTTTATCTATGATGAAATGATCGTACATGTGCCGATGGCCGTGCATCCGAATGTGAAAAACGTCCTCGTCCTCGGCGGCGGCGACGGCGGCGTGCTGCGCATGCTTGCCCGCTACGACGGGATCGAATGCATCGACGTGACCGAGCCGGATCAGCGTTTCGTCGAGGTCTGCAAGGAGTTTTTCCCGGCGATCACCGCCAGTCTGGATGATGAGCGCGTGCGGTTTTATCATATCGACGGTTTGAAATTTCTGCGCACCCGGCAGAACGAATACGACCTGATCATCAACGACGCCATTGACCCGCTGGGTCACAAGGCCGGTCTTTTCACGCGCGAATTCTATGGGAACTGCTTCCGTGCGCTCAAAGAGGACGGCATCATGGTCTACCAGCATGGCAGCCCCTTCTACGAGGGCGACGAGGAATCCTGCCGTCTGATGCACAACAAGGCCAGCCACAGCTTCCCGATCAGCCGCGTCTACCAGGCGCACATCCCGACCTGCTCTTCGGGCTACTGGCTCTTTGGTTTCGCCTCTAAAAAGTACCATCCCCTGCGGGATTTCGACGGCGCCCGCTGGGAATCCTACGGCATCGAGACTGACTACTACACGCCCAATCTGCACAAGGGCGCGTTCATGCTGCCGAAGTATGTGGAGGACATGCTCCGCGAGGAGGAGGGCAGAGGGAAGAAGTCATAATATAACTTATCGGAAGGAAAACGCGCTTGCGGGTTTCACCCGATAAGTTAACGACAGAATCTTTAGATTCTGGAGATTATGGGAAGCGGTTTTCTTCGCATAGCAATTTTCCTATAGATAAAATGCAGAAGCCACCGGGCAGGAATGCTGCGGTGGCTTTACTATGCACAGGGGCGCGTAAAGTGTTTTGTGGTTTGCGCCACAAGTGCCACGCGCAGAGCCGGGCAGGGAGAAAACATCTATTCGATTTGAACCGTATTCCCCGGAAGATTGGGAACAAAACAGCGCAGATTTCGTTAAATCCGTGCTTGACTTTATATTATATATCAGTTAAAATGTTAAAAAAGATTTAATGAAACTGTAAAAACTTTGTTACAAAAATGGTTGGGGATGAAGATGAAATTTTCTTGGAATGATAGATTGCGGAATCATAGATCGCACAGGGCAATGGGAGCGGCGTGTGTCGGCAGGAAGGAAGCCAGAATGGACAGCACCAGAGTGGGCAGCGCCGGAATGGACAGTGCCGGAATGGGCAGCGCCGGAATGGACAGTGCCGGAATGGGCAGCGCCGGAGTGGACAATACCAGAGTGGGCAGCGCCGGAATGGACAGTACCAGAGTGGGCAGCGCCAGAATGGACAGTACCAGAATGGACAGTACCGGAATGGACAGTGCCAGAATGAACAGTGCTGGAATGGTTCATGCCGGGACAGAACGCACAGGATGCGTTTTTTCGCGTATGGTGCTGACGAGGAGCCTGGTGCTGGCAGTATTTGCCATGCTGTTGTTTTTTGCGCCGTCGATAGAGGCGGATGCGGCCTGGAAGACTACCACGGCGGGGAAGATGTATACGATATCCGATTCCCCGGGATACGCTACGGGGCTTGTGAAGATTGGCTCCTACAAGTATTACTTTAATGCCAGCGGCATCATGCAGACAGGTTTTGTGACGATCAATGAAAAGCTGTATTATTTTAACGAGAGCGGCCAGATGCAGTATGGCTGGATCACGGTCAATAAGAAAAAATATTACGCGAATAAAAAGACCGGCGTTCTCTATGTATCCACATGGAGTTCGAGCGGGAAGTACTATTTCCAGTCGGACGGCTCGCTGGCAGTCAGCACATGGGTCGGCAACAAATGGGTTGACGAAAACGGCAAGTACACAGGCAAGACGAAGACCGGCTTTGTAACATTTGAGGGGAATACATATTACTATAAGAGCTCGACGCAGTACGTCACCGGCTGGTTTAAGGTGAGCGGCAAATATTATTATGCGGATTCGGACGGCATTGTCCAGAAGAGCAAATGGATCGGGAAACGTTATGTAAACAGCAGCGGTGTCCGCGTGACCGGCATGAAAAAGATCGGTTCTAAGACCTACATATTTCAGTCGGATGGCAAGATTTACTCGTCGCGCTGGGTAAAATACAGTGGGAAATATTACTATTGCAATGGCAGCGGCGTCGTTCAGATGAGCAAGTGGCTGACGATCAGCGGAAAGAAATACTATGTTAATTCGAGCGGCGTGCGTGTCACCGGCTGGAAAACGATCAGTAAGAAGAAATATTATTTCTCATCATCGGGCGTGATGCAGACCGGCAAGCAGGAGATCAGCAGCAGCTTTTACTATTTTGGCACGGATGGAGTGCTGGTCACTTCCGGCTGGGTAAATTCGAAATATTACGCGGGCAGCACTGGCGCATTTCTGACCGGTCTGCAGGCGATTGACGGCGAGATTTATTACTTTAGTAAGACGACTGCCAAAAAAGTCACCGGCAAGATGAAAACTGTCAGCGGATCTACCTATTATTTCTCATCGAGCAACGGCGCCGCGGTCCGCAGCCAGGAGGTAGAGGTCAGCGGAAAGTATTATTACTTCGGCGAAGACGGCAAGATGGTGACAAGCACCTATATCAATCAATATTATTACGGAAGCGACGGCGCGAGAGACGATAGCAAGACGCTCACGGCCGGATGGTACACGACCTCTGCCGGGACCTTTTACCGGAATAGTAAAGGCAAAAATGTCACCGGCTGGATGTATAAAACCAACACCGACACTGGCGTAAGGGATAAATATTACCTGGATCCGGACAATGACGGAGCCATGGTGACCGGTATCAAAACGATTGGAACGAAGAAATATTATTTCTACTCCAGCGGGGCGATGGCGAAATCTGTCACAATCGCGGTCGGCACGACCGAATACACCATCAACGCCAAAGGCGTGATTACGTCAGAATCCGGTATCACAGTCAGCGGCAGCTCCCAGGGAGCGAAGATTGCGGCATTTGCGATCCAGTATGTCGGCAATCCTTATGTATACGGCGGCACGAGCCTGACTAACGGCGCGGACTGCTCCGGATTTACCTACACGGTATTCGCGAACTTCAGCATCAAGCTTTTGCGCACCGCGCAGGAGCAGATGGTCGGCCCATCCTCTACGCAGATTAAAGCGGGGTACGCCGAAGGGACAGAGGTCGAGATCAGCCTTGACAGCCTGCAGCCGGGAGACCTGCTTTTCTATGGATCCGGCAGCTACGCGTCCCATGTGGCGATCTATATTGGCGACGGCAAGATCGTCCACGCCAGCAACTCGCAGGCTTATCCGGCCGGCGGAATCAAGATTTCGGATTACGATTACAACACACCGATCAAGGCTGTGAGGTACTGGTCATAGGATCACGGAAAGCAGCAGGACGTGAAAACAAATTCTCAGATCTGGTTGAGCATAAGGATAGAGTATAAGGATAGAAAAGAAGCAGCATGAGGGCTGCTTCTTTTTTGCGATTGTATGTATCTGTTTTTCTGTCTGCTGACGATTTTGGTCTGTGTGTTTTTTGCCTGCGGACGATTTTAGCCGGTGTATGGTTTATTGATTACAGACGATTTTAGCCTGTGTGTTTTTTGCCTGCCGCGGCATCTGCAGGCCTGCGGTTTTCGTCTGCTGCTGATTTCGGCCTGCTTATGGCCTTTCCTTGATTTATCAGTTGTATATCAGTCGTCTCCGAATTTGCGTTCCAGATAATCTTCAATCAGATCCGCATAGTCCTCAATTTCTTCGATCTGCGTATCCAGCTTGCGGTAGTGGCTTTTGGTAAGCTTTCCGGCTTTGTATTTGGCCTCGATTTTATCTTCCAGCGCGTCCAGCTTATCCTCGATGGCTTCCAGCTGAGCTTCAAACTCTTTGATCTGCTTGCGCAGCGCGGTAAAGCTTGTGGCTGCGGCCGTCTTTTTCATAGACGAGTAAACGGTTTTCAGCTCGCTTTTGTAAGAGGAAATTTTTTTCTTGTAAGTCTTGTAGGTGGTCGAGCTGCTGGAGCTTGCGGAAGCTTTTTTCACGGTGATCTTTATAGAAGCGCTGATGCTCGTTCCTTTGATCTTGACCTTGATCGTCGCGGTTCCGGCTCCTACAGCCTTGATTTCGGTGTCATCGTCATTTTTCTCCAACACCTTGATCACGGAAGTGTCACTGCTGGTCCAGACGATATTGCTGTCCTTTACTTTGGCTTTTGACGGGGTGATTTTGCTGTCCAGTTCCACGGTCTCTCCGACAGTCATGGAAGAGACGGAACCCTTGATGGAGATTTTCTCTGGCGAAACCGAGGCGGCTGAAGCGACGACTGCGCCTGAGAGCAGCATAGCGGCTGATAATAAGAGAGCGATGGTTCTTTTCCATAATTTCTTCATACTGAATTCCTCCTTTTTGTCTTTGATGTTTTTTGCGTTTTGCGCGATGTCTTCTGCTGCATGCTGGTGTAAGTTTTGATTACCGGCCACCCGGCGAGGGTTTATCCCGCACGAAGTGAGGGATGCCACCCGGCGAGGGTTAAAAACGTAGTGGCTGCAAGCTTTGTGCTCCCTGACATCTTTTTCAGGTGATATCTTTTGACCTTCTCATTGATATAATGCGTGGAAACTTTTATTTATTGCATGATAAAAATATTTTTTTGAAATAAGTCGACCGCAATCCCATTGGCTTTAGACAATGGGTAGTTCACAATTTAGAAAAATTTCCAGAGAAAGGGAATTGCCTGTAATTGACAGCAGGAGAGCTGCCGAAAAAGAGACTTCTGGTGTGAATTTCGTGCTTATTCGGTGCCGTGCTCGTAGGAAGCGCGGTTGTACGTGTATTCCAGAATTTCTCCGGTAAGGACATCGATTTTGTAGTCATATTCATGGTCTTCGGTATAGAAATCCACATCGTAAAATTCCTGCCCGTCTTCATAGGCGGCTACGGTCGAGTAAAACACTATTGCGGACGGATCCACGCCGGCATGCTCCAGGGCGATTTCCAGTGCCCGTTCTTCGCCGATTCCGGAAACATTCTGGCTTTTTTCCAGTTCTTCCAGTTCGATGGCGAGCAGCTCGTCGTTTTTCCATTCGATCTCCCACTCCAGCAATTCTCCGGTGGTGGCGTTGATCTCGTATTCATATTTATAGGAGTCGATATAAAATTCCACTTCGTAGGTAACGACCCCGGTGTTGTAATCCATCGCTGTCTGAATATATTGGGCTTCCGCCTCGCTTTTATCACTGTAAGTAAAGACGAGCGCTTCCGCTTCCTCTGCTGTGAGATAGGCTTCGCTGCTGGCAGTCCCCTCGGAGGAAAGATCGGTCAGCGTATATTTCTGTGAGGTGATCAGAAGGTTGATTTCATTGATGGACATCTGCGCGATATCATCTGCGGTCAGGGTGGAGGTCTGAGAGGCCACTTCCAGGGCGAGTGTGGCCTTTCCTTCGGAAATCTGATATTTATTTACCAGAGCCGCCACATCAGCCGCCTCATTGGCGCTTGTGCCGCTGATCACCGTGCTGAGGACCGCGCCCTCTACGGTACTGTCGGAAAACGCGTACCGGGTGCTGCGCATCAGCTCAGACTGCAGTTCTTCGCCTGCTGTTTCATTTTTGCCGGAAATACTAAGGAGGACCGAGTTTTCCTGTTCGGTCAGATAGCCGTTTTGCAGCATGGCGCCGATCAGCGCGTTGACAGCGACGGTTACATCGGTGCCCTTCAGATCCATGCCCTCCAGAATCTGTTCGCCATCCTCGTTCAGGGCAGCAGCGGAGAGCACCCGGTTTCTGGAGTTCAGTTCCAGAGAAACGCTGGGATTTACATCCACGGTGACGACAGCTTCTGGCAGAAAGAAAGCGGAATTAGCCAGCCACAGGCAGAATACAGCGGCGGCCGCGGCCGGGGCGGCGATAGCGACAGTCTTTCTGATCCTGCTCGCTGAACGCGAATAAGCGCGGCTGTTTTCTGAGCGGACAGTCTGAGCCCTGGAAATCTGGTTGTTTTCTGAGTGGATATTCTGGGGGCCGGCGGCCGGAGCTTCATCAAAAACGCATTTTTTTCGCAGAGCATCATAAGTGTCCGGCGTTGTTTTCCTGAGGAGGTCGGCAAATTCTTGTTCCTGTTTACTGATCATTGTGATTCTCCTCCTATGATTTTTCTGAGCTTTGCCAGCGCTCTGCGGTGTTTCGAGAGCACCGTGGACAGTTTCAGATCCAACAGCTGAGCAATTTCCCGATGACGCAGATCGCCAAGACTGTGCAGGACGACGATCTGATATTCTTCATCGCCCAGCGATTTCAGGGCCGCCTCCAGCACCAGCTTTTCCTCCGGGCGCAGGCCGGGCTGCTCTTCAATCCAGTGCTCCAGCTCATCTATGGAAACCTCCCCTCGCCTTTTCTGGCTCCGCAGCTTCATCAGGCAGTGGTTGCGGGTAATCGTGAAAATCCAGGACATGGGCTTTCCGCCAGGGACATACTGGATGGATGCGTGATAAATGGACAAATAAGTATCCTGCATCGCGTCTTCCGCGTCCTGCGGATGCTTTAAAATGGACATGGCAAAGCTGTAGACGGCGCTTTTCGTCTCTTCATATAGAGTATGAAAAGCGGTCTCGTCTTTTTGCGCGATCCGTTCAATTAACTCATCCAGTTCAGGCACGATTTTCCCCTGCCTTTCTTTTTCTGATCGATCCTGCGCGGAATGTTCCGCGATGTCGGGTTTCTTCCTGATTTTATAATGTACAGGGGCGTTTTCCCTTCACTGATAAAATGCCGGAAAGTTTGATTTTATTGCGTATTGATGAAAAAAGATTATCACAAATGACATTGGTATTCAAGACAGTACTTCGCGCTCGCTGTTACAGGTCACACTTTGACCAAATTTACGTTATTTCTGCCTCTGCATGTGTGACCTGCGTTCACGACAAGGTACGTATGAAAACGTATCTTCAGCAAGGAAAACCGGAAGTTTTACAGCAGCCGGAATACCTGCTCGACGGCGCGGACCATATTTTCTTTTGCGTTATGCGGATTCATTGCTTCTTCCAGAGTGCACACGTCCCGGAGAATGGGGAAAAACGCGTCGATCCCAGCCTCGTTGCAGGCTTCCGCGCCCGGCGCGACGCTTCCGGCAAAAGCGATTACCCTGACTCCGTATTTCTTGCCCAGACGTGCCGCGCCGATGGGAGCTTTCCCCATGGCGGTCTGGTGATCCAGGCGTCCTTCTCCTGTAATAAGTACATCGGCGTCCATCAATTCTTTTTCCAGTCCGACAGTATTCAGGATCAGATCAACACCTGGCGTCAGCTCGGCGTTCAGAAAGCGCAGGAACGCGAATCCCAGCCCTCCGGCCGCGCCGGCACCAGGCGTTTCCGCGAGATTCGATAATTCACGGTTTTCTGAAAATATGCTGCCTTTTGGGAGAGCTGTGAATGAGCGCGTTTTATCCGCGCCGCATTCTGCCAGAGATGCGGATACGCGCGTTTCATCCGTGCCGCTTTCCGACAGAGAAGCGGATACGTGCGTTTCATCCGCGCCGCATTCCGACAGAGAAGCGGATACGCGCGTTTCATTCGTGCCGCATTCCGTCAGAGATGTGGATGCCCATATTTTACCCGCACAGCCTTTTTCAGGGAAATTTATGGGGCGCGCTGAGGTAACTGCCCGCGCGTAATTTGCCATACCGCGGTCGAGCGGCTCCAGCATATCTTCTGTGACACCTTTCTGGGGGCCGTAGATGTAAGTGGCGCCCATCGGCCCGCAAAGCGGATTGGTTACATCACAGGCTACGCGGAAGCGGCATTCCTTCAGGCGTGGATCGGCATTTTCCTCAGAAAAGGACACTATTTTCGCAAGAGCCTGTCCGCCTTCTCCGACATCCTGGCCATTTTGATCGAGAAATTCATAGCCGAGTGCTTTCAACATGCCGATGCCGCCGTCGTTTGTGGCGCTTCCGCCAATGCCAATGATAAAATTCCGGCATCCATGTTCAATGGCGTGGAGAATCATTTCACCGACTCCGCGGGTGGTGGCTTTCATGGGATCCCGCAGCGGCTCCAGCGTAATTCCGGCAGCGGAAGCCATCTCCATCACGGCAGTCTGTTCCCTGCGCAGATAGCCGTAATGACAATTCACGGGGTTCCCAAAGGGTCCGGTGACACACAGCGAAACGCGTTCCCCGCTCATTCCTTCGATCAAAGCGTCTGTGGTGCCTTCTCCTCCGTCGGCCAGTGGTTTAATGACCACTTCCGCGTCCGGCTTTGCCCTTAAAATCCCTTTCCTTATGGCTTCTCCCGCTTCCATGGAGGAGAGGCTTCCCTTTAGTGAATCAATCGCGATAACAGCTTTCATAAAATGGTGTCCTCCTGCTTTTCCTGTGGTGCGTCTGTGTTTTCGAGTGCATATGAACTTGACGGAGCATATGAATTTGCCGGCGTACATGAATTTGTCGGCGTATATGAATTTGTCGGCGTACATGAGTTTGCCGGAGCATATATATGTGTGCCGACGTATTTGTGTGCGTTTGCCGAATATAGTTTTATGACGATTATAGCACAGTTCCCGGCCGCAAATGGCGTAAAAATGGCGTAATAACCGGAAAATTATTGTTCATGCAGAAAGAAAAGGAATGCCCGGATGCCCGAAAAACCGCATAGATTCAATGTTTCCGGAAAAAAGGGAAAAAATATTTAAAAAATTAGCACTCACCTCTTGACAGTGCTAACAATATGTGTTATAACACAGATAGAACAAAGGAAGGAAAGCGGGAATTAAGAATAGCGTGAAACGCTGGCGCCGCAGTGATCGGCACAAGATGCAGCGATAAGCATTTGCAGAGCCGCAGCGGCCTCCAGAAACTTCCGGTTCCAGGACGAATAACAGCCAGCTAACTGGCAATCATAAATGAAAAAGGAGAGATGACATATGTTGAGACCAAGTATTTACAGAGAAGATTTATGGGATGACTTTTTTGATGATTTCTTTCATGAACCAGTATTCCACGGAAATGCCTCCAGAGGACAGGCTGATCTGATGAGGACAGACGTAAAAGAGAACGAGAGCGCTTATGAGCTTACGATGAACCTCCCGGGTGTGAAGAAAGAGGACGTAAAGGCAAAGCTGAAAGACGGCTACCTGACCATCCAGGCCACTACCGATTCTTCCAATGACCAGAAGGATGACGGCGGTAAGTATGTGCGCCGCGAGCGATTCAGCGGCACCTACAGCAGGAGCTTTTACGTAGGGGAAACGGTGAAGCAGGAAGACATCAAGGCGAAATTCGAAAACGGCACCCTGATCCTGACCGTGCCGAAGAAAGTACAGCAGCCAGTGGTCGAGGAAAATAAATATATCGCTATTGAGTGATGCTTTTCGTGATTCCGTCCATGTTTTACGCAAAAAAGCGGCCGGCTGTCGGGCGAGGCCAGCGAGGCAGGTCGGTCAACGATTGGCGCGATGAATGATCCGTGCGGCAGGCTGGCCAACGAACGGCGTGATGAAAGATCAGCGCGGTAGTCCGGCCAACGATCGGCGCGACGAAAGATCAACGCGGCAGGTTCGGCCAACGATCGGCGCGACGAAAGATTAACGCGGCAGGTTCGGCTGACAGACCAGTGTAGAGAATATCAGTGCGGCAGGACATGGGCGTTGCTTATAGATCATTAAAATAAGAAGTAAGACATAAACCAGCGGCGCGCTCCCCAATAGGGAACGCGCCGTTTGGCTTTAGTCTGCTTTTTTGACTCCTGCGGCAGTATTGATTTCTTAACGATATTACAAACCACAGTGCTCCGCAAGGAAAAGATCTGGGATATTGAAATAAGCCGGCCGCATATTCCACTGGCTTTAGACAACAGGCAGCGGCAATGGGCTGTTCACCTTATGGGCGTTTCACCTCATGAGCCAGCGCTAAAGAATAAAAACTTTTCGCAATAAAAATACTTGTATTTTCCCACA
>JAJBUT010000014.1 GCA_020860185.1 Lachnospiraceae bacterium
CAATCAACTGCATAACCGTTCCGATCTCTCCGATGTCTATGATACCCAAACGTATTTCACGGAAATTTCCAAGCATCAGAAACTTCGGCGTACCGTGAAATGGCGGTGACCCTCCGTGATTTCTCGGTATTCAGGTACTTGATTTCCACCGCCTTTTCACGGAGCGGTTTAGCCCCCACAGTTATCCCGGCATATGCTTTGTTTGTTTCATTTCCGCATACGGGCATTCATTTATCTGACAATGGGAATGCACGCTTTTCTCTATGTAGCTTCATCTTTACTGCTCATTGTTGCATCAGCTTCCATTTTTCGATAGATATCTTTTCTGATCTCAGGATGTTTCTTCATATACCTTATCACTGTATCACTTAACGGGTAATCCTTTGCATCCTCGTCCCCATACAGCAGCCAGTCCGCGCCGATACCCATGGCTTCCTCGATCCTCCCGGCATACCGGATTGTTAGTTTCTTTCTTCCGGAAATAACATCCCGCAGCATTGATGCCGTCGTATTTGTCTGTCTGGCAAACTCCCTCTGTGAAAGACCGCTTTCCTCAAATGCTGTCCGCAGCCGATTCCTCCGTTTTTCGTCACTTTCCTCCAGTTCCGGTTCTTCTTCCAGATATCCCTCCAGCCACTCCCTGGCTACACCATATTCCCTGCATATTTTCTCAGACAATTCATCATTTAAAGCAATGATCCCATCCTCAATCCGTTCAATCTGAAGATAGGAGCATCCTATCCTTGCACCAAACTCCGTCCTCCGTAACCCAAGCTTTTCTCTCAGTTGTCTGATTTTACATATATTTTCCGTATTTTTCACCTGCAAATGAATACCTTCTTTACAATTCTTATATATAATCTTGAATCGGACGCCATTATATACTTTAACGCTCTTTCGTTCTCCTTTTTTCCTTTCGGTAACGCATGATGGCTGCCGAAATGAGACATCCCGGAGATCTTTCCTTTTTTTATACGGAGGTAAAACTATCATGTTCAATCAACCCGATCTCAACAGCATTCTGGCACTCCCGTCGGATGTGAAAATCCTTTCGGCGGAGGACTGCCCGGCGCAAAACCGGATCACCCTGGATGTTGAATTTAAACCTGAAGAACAGGTCTGCCCCAGATGCGGCTCACGCCACTGCTTTATCAGGGAAACCAGGGAACCGCAGACAATCCGCCATCTTCCCTCTGCCAGCCGTTCTGTATTCATCCGCTTCACGCCGCGGCGTTTCATCGATGATTTCCGGGGCAATGCCGGCGTCTATAACCCCAAAAAGAAGTGGTGGGACGCGCCGGTGTTCCAGACCTGTGTGGTCGACGGGGCTTCGGGGAGGATCATTGACATCCTGCATGACCGCAGTGCCGCCACTGTACAGGGATACTTCCTCAGTTTCCCGGAAAGCCAGCGGAAGAACGTGAAATTCTACAGCTGTGATATGTCCGGCATCTATGCCACCGCCGCCCGCAGGATTTTTCCGGAGGCGGTCCTCTGTACAGACAGGTTCCACGTCGTCCAGTGGCTCAACAAGGCCGTTGATGCCGTCAGGCGCCGCCTCCAGAACGAATTCCGGAATGACCCGGCGAAATACGCAAAGCTGAAAGATTCCAGACTCATGCTCCTTACAAAAGAGTGCAACCAGAGGACCTACTGGGAAGCTTACGGGTATGAGAAAAAGCTTGCGCGCCTCCAGACCCTGCTCGCCGAATTCCCGGACCTGTGCGAGGTATTTGATGCCATGCAGGAATACCATTTCATCTGCACGGCCGACATGGAACCCATACGCCGGCTCAGGCTGGCCGAAAGGATCAACAAGTATCTGTCATCAGATGTCGAGGAAGTCCGTATTGCCGCCAAAACCGTCCGGAACTGGAAGGAGAATATCCTGAACAGCTTCACGTACAATATCACGAATGGGCCGGTAGAGGCGCTCAATTCCCAGATAAAAAGGCTGAAAAAAATCTCCTGCGGCGTCCATGACTTCGATAATTTCCGGAAACGGATCCTCCTGTGCTTTGGGTCCACCAGCTTTGTCCGTAACCAATACACTATCTTCGGCGAAAAACGCGCCCATAAGATATCCATCAAGAAGGAGGATTTAAACCATGATTGACAATGTATCCCGTCATTTTGACCCTGACGATGATTTTTGCATCCATATCCCCCACGTCAGATGCGTGCACGGGGAATGCCCCTGTGACCACTCGCGCCTCTGCGATATCTGGACAGAATTCCAGATCAGCCGGGTTTCACTCGAAGAATGCAGCGAACTGCTGCATGGCAACTGGATTGAAATCACACGCCTCAGGAATTACACAGACTACCTGCAGGAGCTTCTCGAAGGCAACGGCATCATCTATGATAATGAATTCGGGGCGCTAATCTCCCGGATGGATGATTCCGGCGCTGATGAATGAACCAACAGAAGCAGAACCCATCAGGGTTTTCCCGTACCGTATTCAGTTGTAACTGTAAAACATGGTATTTTACCGGCCATCCTGCACTTGCAGTGTGGCTTTACTCCGAAAAATGGCCAATATAATAGAGCCATTAAGGCCCTATCCATAACCATCCGGCAAAAGAATGTCTGGTTGTAAAAATATAACCGCTATCATTGATTTTACCATCCTGTATATTAAACTTTTATGGTATGGCTGCCACCCACTTGCCAACTTAACTGAATGCCAGAACCATACCTGTTTTTGAATAATACCGAAACAGGGGTGGCATTCTGCGCCCTTCTTTTCTGAAAAATCTTACCAAAACCCCACAAAGCCAGTAACCATGCGGCCTGAGGGCGTTTCAGCACCGCCATTTCACGGAGCGCCACAAATGTTGTGGTATTGATGTGCACAAAAAACTCATCGTCGCCTGCTTTAAAAA
>JAJBUT010000008.1 GCA_020860185.1 Lachnospiraceae bacterium
ATATATAAAACATATTGTGATAAGGGGGATATTTTACTGTGAAAAACATAAGACCGGTCAATATTGTAAAACAATTGATTATCTATGTAGCTGGATTATTCATCATTACGCTTGGCATCAACATCTCAAAAATGTCTGCTCTCGGCATCTCACCTGTCAGCTCCATACCGCGGGCCTGCGAGCAGATCTGGGGCTTCACACTGGGAACCACGACTTTTATTGTCTATATATTTCTCGTTGTCGCACAGCTGGTTGTTCTTCGAAGAAAATTCCATATCATCAACGCACTCGGTCTGTTATTGACTGTTCTTTTCAGTGTTATGGTTGATTTTACAGGAACGGATCCGGATGCTTTCGGTCATATTCTGTATGGATTTCCTCAACCTGAAGGATACATAATGAAGCTGATCTACATGATCGTCAGTGTCATCATCATAGGTATCGGCGCTTTCCTCTATCTGCGCCCCAACTGGGTTCCCATGCCGGCGGAAGGACTGGCCGGCGCCATCTCCGAGGTGTCCGGCATTAAATTCGGCAACTGTAAGACGCTGGTCGACACCGGAATGGTTGTGATCGCGCTGATCATGCAGCTGATCTTTCTGGGCGGTTTACAATCTTTTATCGGAGACGGTGTCGTCGTACGGGAGGGCACCGTGATTGCCGCCATCTTTGTAGGACAAATTGTCAAACTGCTTTCAAAGTTCTTCGCAAAGCCCATGGAAAACTGGCTCCATGCAGGAGAAAACCGGATGTCCTCACCAGATGAGACCTGAAATTGAGCAGGAGGGAGGCGCCGCTTTTTCTGTCTCATACCCGTTGCGCGGAACGCAAAGGAAACGACTCAAAAATGGATGGCGCAATCTGAAAAGCGTTATCTCTGTTCCTGACACCCGCAGCATTTATGAATGCTGCCGGTATGCAGAACCATCGGTTGCCAGCGACCGCCGCGGTCTTCAAATACATCCCCTTCCGCTTCAAAACCAATGGTACGGAAGAATCCCTCTGTGCCGGCCAGCGCGTCCATGCGGATCTCCTGCGCGTTCGACATCATGGCCTTGTCGACCAGAAGCCGCACCATAAAATCTCCGTAGCTGTCGCCCCGATATGCGGGCAGTATGGCGACATCCCTGATTCGAAAATCGTCGCCGTCGAACAGAACGCGCCCCATGCCTGCGGGATTTTCACCGGCAAATACCAGGGCATTGATGCAGAACTCATCCTCCGTTGTTTTGGAAATGTCCAGGCCGAGTTCTTTTTGAAAGACCTGTTCGTAAACGGTTCTCACTGTGTCCATATCCTTTTCTTCTGTCACAAATTTACCAAAAACCATGTGCTGTCTCCTTTCATTGCGCGGACTCGATAAGCGGATCCGTTCGGCAACTGCCAGCTGTAAAAATCCCCCCGTGGACGGGCAAAAGCTTCCATGATGGACATAATCACACCGCCGTGTGCGACGAAAGCGATCTTTTGAATACTCCCCATTTCCGCGTGCCGCAGGCAGGCAAGAAACTCTCTGCGGCAGCGCATTCGGAAATCCGCTCCGGATTCTCCGCCGGGAGCTGCAATCGCTCCACCACTGTCAATCCACGCCTGATAAGCGGGATCATTTTTCAGATCATCATAGGTTTTGTTTTCAAACACGCCAAAGTCCGTCTCCCGCAATCCGGAGCAGATCACCAGGCGACACCCCCGGCCGTCCACGGTCTCACACAATTCGCTCTTCCGGCGATCTCCCGTAATGCCTGTGCATTCCCGGCAAACGCTCCCTGCCGGTTCCTGTTTTTGTCTGTGCGTTTTTTTCTTCCCGTCTGCGCATTCCGGGAAAAGTATCTCCGCCGTCTGGCGGCAGCGCAGCATCGGACTCGTGTACACCAGCTCCGGACAAAAATTCCTGTATTCTGACCGCGCCAGTTCTGCCGCCGCGGACGGCAAAAGCGGTTCATCGGTGCGGCCGACATAGCGCCGTTCCAGATTGCCCCGCGTTTTCCCATGTCTCAGCAGTAAGATTTCCACACTGCCCACCCCCATCGCTATCGTCGTCCGGGCACACATATGCCTGCGCTCCGGTTAGGAACTGTGCCGAAAGGAGTGCTGTCTTTCACACTATGTATTCCTTCAGCGCCGCCATCTGCTCCCGCGCCACATCAACGCCCTCCTGATAGAGCTTCTCCAGAAGCTCCCATCTTCCCTCAGTACGCCCCACGCCAAAGGTCTCACGCGGCGCAATCAGGAAGATATTTCCCTTTTTTTCTTCTTCCAGCAGTTCCTGTGTCAGCCGGTTATACGAATCTGCCCGGCGTTTCATGAGTTCCACGATCTGCGGGTATTTCCGGTAGGCAAAATTCACGATACCGGTACCGTTTTCTTTGCCTTTTATGTACTCGCGCTCCCGGGTCAGAATCACGATGATCCGGTCGCACCCCTCCTCCATGGCTTTCCGATAGGGAACCGGATCCGCCAGGCCGCCGTCCAGATAGCGGTCTCCGTCCAGCTCCACCGGCGGAAACAGCACCGGCAGCGAACAGCTTGCGATCGTTGTCTCCCAGCGTGTTTCATAGGGCGGAATGTCAAAATACTCCGCCTCCCCGGTCGCGATATTCGTCACGACCGCCACCACTTTGCCGGGATAGTCCGCCAGCGCCTGATAATCGAACGGAACCAGCCGGTTCGGTATCTCGTCAAAAGCAAAATCCAGATTGTAGTAGCAGCGTTTTTTCGGGTTCAGGAAATGATGCAGCCCCATATAGCGGCGCTCTCCCATATATTTTTTCGTAAACTCAGCATTTCTGCCGCGCTGTGCGGAGGCATAGGAGACACCATAGGCTATGCCCGCCGAAACCCCGATGAGATAATCGGGATAAATATTTTCATCCATAAACACGTCAGTCACCCCGCAGGAAAATATCGTCCTGCTGGCGCCGCCTTCCATCACAACTCCAAGCTTCATCATACACAGCTTCGCTTCACAGCGTTCACTTTCGCCTCCCGGTATTTTAAGTCCGCCTCAGGAAATTCAATCCCAGATTTCATTATAAAAGTCAAGATAATGCCGGTTGTTTTCCTTTACCGCCGCGATTGCGGAACGCGGATGCTGGTCGGTCAGTCCTGTCAGGAGATAGGGAATATCATAGCCCCACACAGCGCCATCCTCGCGAAGCTTTAACATATAATCCTCGATGAAAGACAGAATCGGCGTGATGTCATACTTCGGATTTTTCAAAAATCCGAGCAATCCCTCCAGCGAACAGTTGCCCGCGCCGCGTCCCATTCCCATGACCGTGCCGTCCATCATACTCGCACCGACGGACATCGCCTCAATCGTATTGGCAAACGCGCACTGCTGGTTATTATGCGCATGGATGCCGACCAGCTTGCCGCTCTCCTTCAGCCCATCCGCATAGAAGCTTACAATGTCGCGAATCTGAATCGGATAGAGAGCTCCGTAGCTGTCCACCACATAGACCGTCTTTACCGAAGATCTGGACAGCATATCCAGTGCGATATGCAGATCCCGCTCCTGACATTTGGATACCGCCATGATATTGCATGTCGTCTCATAACCCTTCTCCGCCGCGTCCTCGATCATGGCGACCGCCTCCGGCATCGTATTGATGTAGGTCGCGATCCGAATCATATCCACCGGGCTTTCGGATTTCGGGCGGATGGAATTCTTGTAATCGCAGCGCCCCACATCCGCCATAACGGAGATCTTCATACCGGTATCATTATCTCCTACGATGGAGCGAATGTCGTCGTCCTCAGCAAACTTCCATTTGCCGAACTTGTTCACATCGAACTGCTTTTTGTCCGCACGATAGCCGAACTCCATATAATCAACACCGGCCGCGATATTCATGCGGTAAATTGCGCGGACAAAATCATCCGTGAAATAAAAATCGTTCACCAGTCCTCCGTCCCGCAGGGTGGCGTCCAGCACCTTTATGTCCTCGCGGACGGACATCATACTTCCTTTAATCTGTATCATAGCTTTATCTCCTTTATAATTAGTATACACATATGTGCTGCTCACGCAGCGTTCAAACATCCATGAATGCCGACAGATCCGCAGCAGGCTGCTCACACCGTCGTCACTTATAAAAGTCATCCAGGATTTCGAAATAATGCTCAAATGTCTTTCGGCAGCATCCGGGATTTTCAATTTCAATTCCATCCGCCCGGAGCCCCATTACCGCAAATGCCATCGCCACACGGTGATCGTCAAAGGTCTCAATCCGGCACGCCCGCGGCTGTCCCGGAAAAATCTTCACGCCGTCCGGATATTCCTCACAGGCAATGCCGGCCCGGTCCAGATTCGACACAATCGCGTGAATCCGATCGGATTCCTGTCTGCGGATATGCGCGATATTTGTAATCCGCACCGGATCATCCGCATAGGGGGCGATCGCTGCCAGCGTCAGCGCCTGGTCAGAAAAATCGTTCATGTCAACTGTAATGCCATGCAGCTTTCCCGGAAGGATTGCCGGCAAGCCATCCTTCGTGCCGTTGTGAATCTGATCCCCGACCGGACTGTCTCGTCCCGATTCCGCTGGCTTTCCGCCGCCCGATTCCGCATCACAAACATCATCCGGCTCATTCTGCCCCGGTCCCGCTGCGGCTGTTCCGTCAACACCTCCGCCCGGTCCCGTGACACGGATGCCGGCCGGTTCATCGCACACCACACATCCCATCTGTTCCAGCACATCCAGGAATTTCAGATCTCCCTGCATCCCGGTGCGATGTACATGTCTCACCAGCGCGTCTCCTCCGGCGACAGCAGCCGCCGCATAAAAATAACAGGCCGCCGAGACATCCGGCTCAATCTGATATGTCTCCCGCTTATAAGCCGATCCGGCCGGTACGATATATGCATCATCCCGAAACTCTGCCGACACACCGAACTCCTCCATCATCCTTCTGGTAATCCGAATATAGGATCCGTCCTTCTTTTCGCTCGTAATACGGATCCGCAGTCCCCCGGGAAACATCGGCGCAATCAGGAGGAATCCGCTCAGAAACTGCGTACTCTCGCTGATATCCATCTGCAGCACTGCCGGGCTGCTGTACGGACGGCTTACTCCCTCATCTGTGACGGAGGTCTCTGTTTGTCCGCTCTCGATGCCGGCATCAACATTGCGTCTCTGCCCCGCTCCTGTGAGACTGACCTCTGTTTGCCTGACCTCGATGCCGGCATCAGCACTGCGTCTCTGCCCTGCTCCTGTGATACAGACCGGCAGATGCCAGGTCTCTCCCAGCCATTCGATCCGCGCTCCAAGAGATAGCAGCGCTTCAAACAACGGCTTCATCGGGCGGCGCTGCATCTGCGGGGAGGCCTGTATGCGCCAGACGCCATCCGAAACACCCAGCATGGCAGTCAGAAACCGGGCCGCAGTCCCCGCACTCCCGACATAAATCTCGCCTTCCGATACCGGGATTCTGCCGCCGCAGCCCTTCACAGTCACCTGACAGGTCTCCTCCCGGATATCGACCCGGAAGCCCAGAGACTGCAGCGACCGCAGAAAATATCTGGAATCATCGCTGAAAAGGACCCCGTCCAGACAAACTGTGCCTTCTGTCAGAGCTGCCAGCAGAAGCGCACGGTTCGTGATACTTTTCGAACCGGGAACCTCCACCGTCCAATGAATCGGCCGTTTTAGTTTTTTCACCTGATATGTATTCTGCATCATTCCTTCTTCTTTCCTGACTTACAGATCATTTTACCGTTTGAACCGGTTTTATCCGTAATACTGCCCCAACAACGTCAGTTCACATCTGTACTTTCACTCTGCGCGGAGACTCCGGCATCAGTCGAATCATCCGTACCGCTTCCGGTTGAAGTATCAGACCCGGCCGTCCCGGACGAACCGGAGGAATCCGCAGAGCCTGAGGAATCGGTCGCTCCGGACGAATCCGTTGAACCAGACGAATCCGTTGAACCGGAGGTGCCGGAGGAACCTGACGATCCCGATGATCCGGAGGTGCCTGATGACCCGGAAGAGTCCGATGACCCGGAGGAACTCGAGGATGAATCTGATGTCGGAATATCCGCGCCGTTGATCGTAGTACCTGTTTCTCCGGTCGTCCCGTTGATCGTACTGTCCTCACTATCCTCTGCAGTATCTTCCGTGTCCTCTGCCGAAGTATCGGCATCTTCCGCTTCTGTCTCCTCTTCCGCGGAAAGCTCTTCCTCATCTGTATCCGTATAGGAGGAGCTGCCGGAAGATGCGGCAGAAGAAATCTCCAGATCAAAATCAGCCTGCGGCAGACCATCGGTCATATAAAGCATGGCAGCCTTCCATATGTAAAGCGGATACGTGCTTCCCAGCAGGCCGCTGACTGTCTTCGGCGTATCGCATCCGACCCAGACAGCAATCGTATAATAAGGCGTATAGCCGCAGAACCACCCCGCCTTATAATCATTCGTCGTACCGGTTTTCCCCGCCGCCGCGATATCGGATGCGGAGGACCATTTCACGCCTTTGGCGGTTCCGCTCGTGAGAACCCCCTCCAGCACATCCGTCATAGCGTCAGCCGCCGAGCTGTCATATACGATTTTGCTGTCCGGTTCCTCATAAATCTCATCGCCGTTCGAATTCAAAATCGACGAGATACAATCCGTCTGGGTGTACTCTCCGTGATTCTCGAGCGTAGCGTAAGCGTTTGCCATCTCCACTGTAGACACCCCGTAAGTCAGACCGCCCAGCGACGCACTCAGAGTATAATCATCCGGAACAATCCGGGAAAAGCACATCTCTGTCACGTAGGACAGACCCACCGTCGGCGTGATCTCATTAAACAACCAGTAAGCACAGCCATTCTCACTGTTCTCGACCGCAGAGCGCAGCGTCATCCTGCTGCCGGACATCGACGCGATCTCGGACGACGTGCTGGTTTTCGCCGTCGTGACATTGATATTTGTCAGCATGGACGAAGCCGTATAACCGTCATTCAGCGCCGGTGTATAAACTGCCAGCGGCTTGAATGAGCTGCCCGGCTGCGCATAGCCCTGATAAGCCCGGTTCAGAGAATAGACTTCACTGATATCCTCCTGAGAACGCCCGCCGATGATCGCGACCACCTTTCCGGTCTCATTATCGATCACGGTCATCGCTCCCTGCAGTTCATAAATCCCGTCGTCCGTCAGATCCTCACTGAACGCAAGCTCCTCATCCAGAATCTCCTGCAGCTCACTCTGCGCCTCCAGATCGATCGTCGTGTATACCTCATACCCTCCGGTGTAGAGCTTATGCTTTGCCTGCGCATAATACTCGTCATATTCATCATTATAAGTCTCATACTCTTCATCCGTATCAAACTCATACTGAAACTCAAAACCATCCAGTTTCATCAGATAACGCACCGCACAGTTGATCGCGTAGGTCGTTTCATAATTATAGAAGGTATCATCCTCCTCCGGCCCCTCGACCACGATAGACTGCGCCTGCGCCTCCTTGCACTCCGCCGATGTGATATAACCGCACTCTTCCATATCCTCCAGGATCTTATCCCGGCGCGTCAGGGCATTTTCCGGAGATTTCAGCGGATTGTAATATTCCGGCCGGTTCGGAATCGCGCACAGATACGCAGTCTCCGACAGCGTCAGTTCATCTACCGATTTGCCGAAATAGGTGTTCGCCGCATCCTCCACACCGTAAATACCGTTTGCAAAGCAGCAGGTATTACAGTAGAACGTCATAATCTCCTCTTTGGAATAATGCTTCGTCAGTTCTCTCGCAATAAAGATTTCTTTTATCTTCCTCAGCATCGTCTTCTCATTGGTAAGAAACGTACTGCGCGCCAGCTGCTGCGTGATCGTGCTGGCGCCCTCAGCCACTTCACCGCGGGTTCGCACATAATTCAGGCAGACACGGACGATGCCCTTCATATCGATACCCGAGTTCGTCCAGAAGGTGCGATCCTCCACAGCCACAAACGCATTGACGACATCGGCCGGAATCTCGTCATATTCAAGAAACGTCGCGTCAGTATCCTCCGCCAGCTCCGCGATCTTCGTACCGTCCGCGCTGTAGACATAGGTTGTCTCCGCGTATTTAAAATCATCCTCCGTACTGTTTTCAACCAGCTCCTTCGCCTCCTGCGCAATACTGAATAATGTCTCGCCGGTCTTTGCATGAAGCATGAGATTCCCGACCAGAAAAACTGCGACCAGAGCAATGCAGACAGCGAGAAGTACCTTCCACAGACGGCGGAAAAAATCCTTCCGTCTCGCGATGCGCAGCTTCTGCTTATACCTTTTCTGACTCATCGGATTTTTTTTCTGTTGCAGTTTCAGGCGTTTTACATGGGATTTTATTTTTTTCTTCCTCTTTTTGGCCATGAGTATCCTCCTGTCAAATCAGCTGCCGTGCCGTTCGAGAACTTCGCATTCGATTTACGATTTTCCTCTTTCTGAATTCGCACGGCTTTTTTCGCCGTGCCCGTTCGAGAGCTTCGCTCTCTCACTGTCCGGGCTGTCGCCCTATGAATTCAGAATGAGTCAAATACGTCTGCCAGCAGACGATTTTCCTCTTTCTGAATTCGCACGGCTTTTTTTCGCCGTGCCCGTTCGAGAGCTTCGCTCTCTCACTGTCCGGGCTGTCGCCCTATGAATTCAGAATGAGTCAAATACGTCTGCCAGCAGACGATTTTCCTCTTTCTGAATTCGCACGGCTTGTAGCTTTCGCTCAGATTATACACAAAAAATCAGAAAATGTAAATCAAATGAAAAAGCGTCAACATTTTATGACCCATATCTTAGCATAAAATATTGACGTTTTTTATAAAAATTGTGTTTTTCGTATGAATTTTTTATTTTTTCTCGATGTGATCCTGAATACAGGACGCCACTTCATCCTTCGGCAATCCCAGCACAAGTGAAAGTTCACCATACAACTCCTGCTCCGCTGCTTTCAGATACCGCTCGTCCAGCGCCGTAATTTTTTTGCCAAGCGCAAGCCGCTCTTCTTTCCGCACATGCAGAGCCTTGATAATGCTGACCCAGACCCGGACGCTGCAGGTCATCAGCGCCTCCTTATAGCTGGCCTCCCGTCTCTTCTCATCCGGCACCTGCAGCTGTTCAATCTGCGGAATCTCGTCAATCAGCCGATGTGCCTCTTCCCGGGACATCACGCGTCGAATCACGGCTTTCGTACTGTCAGTCGGCAGATAGACTGTTCCTCTGGTATTCTGTACCGGCCGCATAATATAATAAAGCCGGTTTTTATCAGCCCCCGGAATATCAACAGGCGATATGTCCTGAATCTGACAAACGCCCTTGCTGCCATAGACAACATACTCTCCTTTTTCAAACATTTTATCACCCCTTCGGAAAAAATGCATCCTCGAAAACGTCACCGTAAACACATGTATTATAACACATTTTTCCCGAAATGTCAGTAAAAAAATTAAATTGTCTGTCTATTACCATATTTGACAGACTGTATCGGTATGTTGGCAACCAGTGCCGGCTCACTGCGCTCTCCTTCCGACGTTCCGGTCTGTATGATCCGGATATCCAGACCCTCCGTATCGATCTCAACGTATCTGGAGATCACCCTGATCATATCATCCCGAATCATCTCCACCACCTCCGGCGAACAGTTTACCCTGTCTGAAACAAGGAGAAGCTTCAGCCTGTCTTTCGCCAGATCACCGGAGCTTTTTTTCTGAAAAAAATTTCGAAATTGCACGGCTGCCTCCTCCTACTTTTTGCGAAAGCGGTTTCTCAGCTTTCCGAACATACCTTTTCTGTCTTCCAGATTTAAAAAATCCACCTCTTCTCCCAGTATCCGTCTGCTGATATTCATATAAGCCCGTCCGGGCAGACAGTCAGAACCTGCCAGCGGCTCACCGCGGTTTGTGGAAACTACAACGCTTTCATCATCCGGCACCGCACCGATCAGCGGGATCGCCAGTATCTCGCACACGTCCTCCACGGACATCATATCGCCGCGGCGAACCAGCTCCATTCTCAGGCGGTTGACAATCAATTCTGTGCGGCGGATCCCGTTCGTTTCCAGAAGACCGACGATTCGGTCCGCATCTCTGATGGCGGATACCTCCGGTGTCGTCACAACAATCGCGCGATCCGCTCCCGCAATCGCGTTTTTAAATCCCTGCTCTATGCCTGCCGGACAGTCCAGAAGAATATAGTCAAACTCCTCTCTCAGTTCGTCAGTCAGCTTCTTCATCTGCTCCGGCGTGACGGAAGACTTGTCCCTTGTCTGAGCGGACGGGAGCAGATACAGCTCAGAATATTTCCTGTCCCGGATCAATGCCTGACGGATACGGCAGTTTCCCTCCACCACGTCGACCAGATTATATACGATACGATTCTCCAGCCCCATCACCACATCCAGATTGCGAAGTCCGATGTCCGTATCAATCATAACGATCTTTTTTTTCATCTGTGCAAGGCCTGTCCCGATATTGGCCGTGGTCGTCGTTTTACCGACGCCGCCCTTGCCGGAGGTGATCACAATCACTTCACTCATGTTACATTGTCCTCCATCATCCTATACTTCCCTTTGACACCTATGATACCTGCGGGTTCCAAAGTCACAAATCGAACCGCAAACGCTCCGTTCATGACCTTCTGCCCCTGATATCATCATATCGGTTCTACGTATATCTCCCCGCCCTTCACCGTCGCAATCTGCGGTCTGGCGGCAACCGGGGCTTTTTCCCTGTGACGAATGATCTTTACTCTTGTTCTTTTCTCCGGAATCCGGGCGGTAATATCCCCGATCTGAAGCAATGACGGACTCATCTCGAGCGCCGCGACAAAACAGCTCTGATTCCCTGCGGCTCCTGCCCGGGCATTCCCCTGCAGCGTGCCGAGCACGATGACATTTCCCTGAGAAATGATTCTGGCTCCCGGGTTCACATCTCCGACGATCACGATACTGGACACACTCTCCAGCGTCTGACCGGAACGGAGGGTTCCTCTGTAGAACTCGCCGTTTTTTCCGGCTATGGAATCATAATATGTATCAATCTGCTTTTTAAACATGTCCGCATGGGCTTCTTCATTATCGACAACACAAATGACCGTAATATCCGTATGCGTTGTAATCGCCTCTACAATCCGGAAGATTTCCTCCTGCGTCAGCTCTCTTCCCTCAAAACCGACCGCCAGCTTCGCGTCCCGGAAAAACCTCGCGGAATCCTCAAATTTTTCAATAATGGCCTGCAGCAGATCGGCAAACGGCATCTCCGGATCCAGAAACAGCTGAATTCCGTATTTATTACTTTTGATAACGACAGCCTGCGACATATCTTCCTCCTGTAACTCTGTTTCAAATGGATTGTCTCACGATAATTGTTTCCTCCTTATTATAACCCTTCCCTGTAAATATGCAAAGATTTTTCGCATGCAGAAGCCTTTCATAAAAACAGCTGAAAAACAACATATTTTCGTCAGAAACAAAATTTATGTGCGTCAGAACTGTGTTTTTTCGGTTTTCATCCCCTTGCAGATTTCGATATAAGGTATATAATAAAAGCAATACGAAAAAGCATGAAAAACTGCGATAACTGTATGATTTTTCTGATGGGAGATTTAATATATGGAATCCGTGAAAGATACCTTTTTTACAAGAGACAGAGATTTTTATAAGACACTGTTCCGCATGCTCATCTTCGTTGCACTGCAGAATGTGATCGCCTACAGCGTAAACATGGCGGACAATATCATGCTGGGCAGCTACAGCCAGGAAGCGCTGTCCGGCGCCGCGACAGTCAACCAGATCTTTTTCATGGTACAGCAGTTCGCGCTCTCCATCGGCAACACGCTGGTCGCGCTTGCCTCCCAGTACTGGGGCAAAAAGCAGATCGAACCGATCCGCATCCTGACCGGCATTTCATTGAAGCTCAGCCTCATCGTCGCCGCCTGCATTCTCTTCATCTGCGGCTGTTTTCCGGAGCTTGTACTGCGGATTTTTACCACTTCGCCGGAGATCATTGCCGAGGGCAAATCCTATCTGATGCTCGTCATGTGGTCTTTCGCGCTGTATATCGTCACCAACGTGCTGATGTCCGTACTGCGCGCCGTCGGCACGGTCAAGATATCCTTTTACATATCGATCGTCTCCCTCATCGTCAATGTGGGCATCAACTACGTCCTGATCTTCGGTAAATTCGGTTTCCCCGAGATGGGCATCCGCGGCGCCGCGATCGGCACGCTGGTTGCCCGCGGCCTGGAATTCCTGATTATTCTGGTCTACCTGCTCAGAACAGACCAGAAGCTTCATCTGATCCACAGAGATATCTGGAAATACGACCGCGATTTAAAACATGACTATACAAAGGTATACCTGCCCGCCATGTGCGCACAGGTACTCTGGGGCGTGTCTGTTCCGATGCAGACCGCCATCCTCGGTCACCTCTCCGCCGACGCCATCGCAGCCAACTCCGTCTCAACGACCTTCTATCAGTATCTCAAGGTTGTCGTACTTGCCATGAGCGCCACCTCGGCGGCGCTCATCGGAAATACCATCGGCCGCGGAGATATGCGGCAGATCAAATCCGAGGTCCGCACCATGTCCGTCATCGACATCGTGATCGGCGTGATCCTCGGTCTGGCTCTGATCGCGCTGCGCAAACCGCTGCTCAGTATGTACGCGCTGAACGACAACGCCACAGCGCTCGCCATTCAGATGATCCTGCTGCTCGGCATCGTTATGATGTCCATGTCCTACCAGATGCCGGTCAGCTTCGGTATCATGCAGGGAGGCGGCGACACCCCCTTCCTCATGAAAATGAACATGATCAGCACCTGGTGCATCGTCATGCCGCTGTCCTTTATGGCTGCGTTCTGGTGGAAGCTTCCGGTGATACTTGTGGTGCTCGTGATACAGTCCGATCAGTTCTTCAAATGCGTGCCGGTATTTCTGCACTTCCGATCGTATAAGTGGATAAAGAAGCTGACGCGGGAGGAACCTCAGGAAGGACAATAAAAAGTCGCAGAGGAATGACAGCCTCACATAGCACACAAAAAACACACGAAAAATCAGACAAAATCTGCAACTAAATCTGCAAATTTTTTGCTGATCACAAAAAAACTGTTTGCTTTTTTTGAAATCTGTGTTATAGTATAGCTTACGGGGCATTAGCGCAGTTGGGAGCGCGCCACATTCGCATTGTGGAGGCCGTGGGTTCGAATCCCATATGCTCCATTTTTGGAAACATAGCTCAGCCGGGATGAGCGTTCGCCTCACACGCGAAAGGTCAGGGGTTCGAGCCCCCTTGTTTCCACTCATAAAATCACATAACCTGAATTTCTCAAAAACAGCATTCCCTTTTGCATGAAGGGAATGCTGTTTTATTAAACTTCAATGCGAAAGTTTAAAATTACTTTTTAGATTTCAATGGCCGCCAGATAGCTGCTCCGGGTCGCCTGATCCACCTTTCCGGGACCCTTCGCGTCGCCGACTGTAAATACCTTTGCGTCGCCTGCCGCGTCAATCAGCTCCTGCGGGCAGACCTTTTTCATGCCGAGCGCGTAAATGACGCTGTCTGCCGGAAGCTTCTGTACACCGTCTGCATTTTCAATCGTCACCCCGTCCGCCTCAATCTTCAGACATTTTGTTTTCGGAAGGGATGTCATATGGTTTTTCTCCATCTCCCAGACAAGCGCTTCACGGTACATGCCGAAGGACTCGTTTGCGATGCGGTCGAGCATCTCCACAACCGTCACTTCATGCCCGGTCTTCTGGAGAAACAGTCCGGTCTCGCAGCCAACCAGACCGCCGCCGATCATGACGATCCGTTTGCCGGGCGTGCAGGTGCCGTCGTAGATTTCCATAGCCTGATGCGCGTGCTCAATGCCCGGGATCGGCGGATGTGCCGGAACGGAACCGGTCGCCAGGATAACGGCATCCGCGCCAAATGCCTGAATGTATGCCGGAGTCACTTCCGTATTCAGGCATACCTCGATATCGCGCATCTCAATCTCACGGATCATCATATCTTTGAAGTTTCTGAGATCCGGTTTGTCGATGTCCACATCGGTGAAGAAAAGCAGCCCGCCAAGTTTATCTGATTTTTCCGCGATCGTCACCTTGTGTCCCCGGTCACAGGCCGTCATGGCCGCCTGCATGCCGGCGACGCCGCCGCCGATAACGAGAACCTTTGCTGATGTCTCTGCCGGAGCCAGTTCGTCCGGATCGAACGGCAGATGTGCCAGCGGGTTGATCGTGCAGTGCCCTACGTACAGAGCGAGCTCCTCGCTGTTAAACGGAAGATCATCATAGCCTTCTTCCGGGGAACCCGGGAAGCATTTATAGCAGCGCAGGCATCTGCGAATGCGGCCTTCCTCCCCGGCGATACATTTATTGGTAAATTCTGGATCTGCCAGCATCTGACGTCCGAGCACGACAAAGTCCACTTTCCCGGTCGCGATCGCCTCCTCGCACATCTCCGGAGAGTTGATGCCTCCGACCACGCCGACAGGGAGCTTTGTGTATGCTTTTACCACAGCCGCCTGCTCGATATTCAGTCCGTGCGGATGGAACATGCTGCTCTCTGTACCGGATTTTACGGACTCCTCGTAAATACCGCAGGTGACATGGACGCTCGTCAGGTCATTTTCCGCCCACTGCACAAACTGTCCGGTCTCCTCCGGTGTAATGCCGTTCGGCTGATGGTCGGTTCCGTCGATACGCAGTTCAATCAGAAAATCAGGCCCCACCGCTTCGCGGACGGAGCGGATGATCTGCAGCGGGAATTTTGCCCGGTTTTCCAAAGAGCCGCCGTATTCGTCTGTCCTCGTGTTAATCAGCGGTGAAAGGAACTGTGTAAAGATAAAACCATGGCCGCCGTGCAGGCAGACGCCGTCATAACCGGCTTTCTGAATATAAGTCGCCGCGACAGCGAAATCATGGGCGATCCGATCCATGTCATCCTTTGTCATGGCGCGCACCGGCACACCTGCCGAGTTTACGGTTTCCACAGGTCCGATCGTCTCCTGCTCATCGGTAAACGGGACCTTCTCTTTCCCGCAGTGCACCAGCTCTCCGAGCGCGATGGCGCCGTGTTTGTGAATCCGTCTCGCGTACTCGGAAACGGCGTCAAATGTCTGCGGATCCTGCTCCGGATCGGAAAAATCAACATACCGGAAGCCCGGAATGCGCACCGCATCCTTAAAATTGACGTCCAGCTCTCCCACGATCACACAGGCGTTGCCGCCCTTCGCGCTGCTCTCCAGCTTGCGGTAGGTCGGCCCCTGTGCTTCGGGATTCTGTACGATCAGCGAAAAAGCCATGGGCGCGCTGACCACGCGGTTGCGATAGGTTTTGGTGCCGACCTGCATCGGGCTTAACAAATGTTCAAACTTCATATGAAACCTCCTCCTTTTTGCAGATATTTTTAACGATTCTGCTCTGTATATTCATTATAACACTTATGAATAAAAAGAAAAAATTCTTTATTTTTTTCATATTAATAAATATTATTTATAAATATGTGTTATACTATTCCCGGTACAGTACGGTACACCGGAAGGAGCTGGACATGACCTACGAACAACTGGAGTATTTCGTTATAACGGCAAAGCATCTGAATTTTTCGGAGGCTGCAAAGGAGCTTTATATCACACAGCCGGCCATCAGCCATCAGATTTCCGCTTTGGAGCGAGAGCTCGGCACCCGCCTGTTTACCAGAAGCACGCGGCGCGTTCTCCTGACAAAGAGCGGGGAACTGTTTCTGGAAGATGCCAAACGCATGCTGAGCATGATGGAGAGTGCGCGGGAGCGCATTCATCTGGCGGACGACTCTTCGGAACTGTCCCTGCGTATCGCGTATCTGCTTGCGCCCTGCCAGTCTTTTCTTCCCACGCTGATCCGGCAGTTTCGCCGTCGATATCCGCAGGTAAACATCATCCTGACCCGCATGGACGCACATAATATTTCCGACGCTCTGCCGCAGGAAAAGCACGACCTGTTTTTCTCCGTGTCACGCGATTTTGACACACAGCATGAATATGCCAGCCGGACGCTTTTCACCGATACCTTCTGTCTGATTTGTGCCGACAATCATCCCTGTGCGTCGGCGTCCAGGATTGATTTTGATAAAATCGCATCGGAAACGTTTTTTATGCTGAATCCGAAGATCGGTCCCTTTATGGCAAAGCAGACCCTTCAGGTCTGCCGCGCTCATCATTTTCAACCCCATGATATCAGATATCTTGATTCCATGGATGAAGTTCTCTTCTGCACGGAAGCTGGTCTGGGCGTTACGGTTCTGCCATCCAAAAACCAGTCCTTTTATCCGTCCTCGCTGGTGTATCTTCCGCTGGACGGGCCGCACGCGCAGATGACGGTGGGCGTGGCATGGCTCCAGCGTTCGGAGAATCCGGCCATCTCATGGTTTCTGCAAATGCTGGATGAGACGGAGAGAGGAGGAAAAACATTTGTTTGAGTTTTATTTTACGTATTGGAGTGATTTGCCGGCGGACAGCGGCTATGATACATTTGGGATTGTTCATCTGACATGGCTGGCCGGTATTGCGATTGCGATCGTTCTCTGTACAGTCCTGTTTCTGAAATGCAGTTCGCCGTCACAGGATCAGTTTCAGAAATGCAGTCCGTTGTCGCCGGATCAGTTTCCGAAACAGATTTCGTCCGCACAGGATCGGTTTCTGAAAACGCTGGCAGGCATTATGCTTGCCATGGAAGCTTACAGGGAAATTGTATTGATCGTTACCGGGCATATGGAGTTTGAAAATCTGCCGCTGCATCTGTGCGGACTCGCCATTTTTGCGGAGGCGCTGTTCGCCTTTTTCCCCAACTCTTTCCTGGGGGAATTTACCTGCGTGGCATGTCTGCCGGGGGCGGCGTCCGCTCTGATCTTTCCGGACTGGCTGCGCTATCCCACCGTCAACTACATGAATCTGCACGGGTTTATCATGCATGGCATCCTGGTGATGTTTCCGATTCTGGTACTTGTGTCCGGAAAATATGTGCCGCATATCCGCCGCATTTATATGCCGGTTTTGTTTTTTGCCGTGGCGGCGCCGATCCTGCACCGGCTCAACGCATGGCAGGGGTCCAATTTTATGTTTCTGAACCGGCCGTCCCTGGGGTCTCCCTTCGAGGCGGTGTATGAGGCATACGGATACGGCGTGTATCTGGCCGTTTTCGGTGTGACGGTGTTTGCGGTGATACTGGCGATGTATGGGGGGATTGGGCTGATTCGGTTCATCCTGAAACGAACTTCTGATTAAAAATGGTTCAGAGCCCTGTCAGCTGTAAGACTCTGAACCAGATCTGAAAAACACGCAGACTTCAGTAAAAATGAAAAAAACAGCACTCAATTCAGACATTGAAATGCTGTTTTATGGAGCATACGGGATTCGAACCCGTGGCCTCCACAATGCCATTGTGGCGCGCTCCCAGCTGCGCTAATGCCCCGTGAAGTCCACTATAGCACAAAACAATCGGAATGAAAAGAAAAACTTTTCGATTTTGTCCGATTTTTTATAATCGGTCAAAATATTTCGTATTCAAACAGGCCCCCCACTTCAGCTTCATTAACCAATACGGATCCTGACTGACATCCACCGCGCTAACCTCGTTCGATTCATAGACAAACCATGTTCCATCCGCTTGTCCGCTTCCTTTATAGGTCCAGGACGTACAGCTGATGCCCATTTCTCCGGCCATCTGAAAGAAGCTTTGATCAGAAAACTCCCCTATATAAACAGGAATCCGGTGCGTCTCACTATAATTTTTCAATGTTTCACAACAGGTCTCAACATCATCCCCGTAGGAATGCAGCTGATATACAATATTTTCCCAGTCTGTATCCTCCGGATACGGAAGCGCGTCGAGCGTCCAGGTTGCTTCAACGGTGATGATATGGTTATCTCCATTCTCCCGGATTGCCTGAATCATTCGATCATAAACCTGATTCCTTGGATCATCCATCACGCTGTCACCGGTATAGTCCTGCTCTTCCGGTTCATTCATTATGTCATAAGCAGCCACAACCGGATTATCCTTATACCGGACAGAAATGGCAAGCCAGAGTTCCTCCATAATATCCTGATATGTTTCCTCATCATAGAGTTTACACACCCGGGCCGAACCGGCACAGTGATCCGTACTCTGTCCTCCGGGACAGCCATGCATATCTAAAATGACATAAAGGCCGTATTTCCCCGCCATTTCAATCGCCCAGTCCAGCCGCTGAAACCCCGGATTATTGTCAAAGTCTTCATCGATCCAGGTGCCTTCATCATCCGACATAAAATTACGGTACCAGAAAGGAATACGGACGACATTGCAGCCCATCTCAGCAATGTTTTGAAAGTCCTCTTCGGTTATCCAGTTATCTTCATATATCTCAATCAGTTCCTGTGTTTTTTCCTGCCCAAAACGCTCTTCCAGCACCAGCAGCGTCTCAAGATAAGTCCATTGCTCCACATATGAGTCTCCATTCACCGGACACATCCAGTATTCCTGAAGAAGCCAGCCGCCCAAATTGATACCGGTCAGGACAATGCTCTCGCCGGACCGGTTTACTATTTCTGTTCCGGATGCGCTTAAAAAGTCCTCATCCGTGATCAGGGATGTGCTTTCTTCTGTTATTTCAGACTCATCACTCTTATAATGACTATAATAT
>JAJBUT010000058.1 GCA_020860185.1 Lachnospiraceae bacterium
AAACCGTTGGAGTTCGGCACGGAGGTTCTTCCGGAGCATCAGCTCTGGGATCTGATTCTGGCTTATGCGAATGAACCGTTTTATACATTTAAGGGTCTTGAATTTCGGTATTCTGTTAAGGGAAACGAGATGTTTATCGACAGAAAGGAAAAATCCATTACCCGGTCGACAGTCCGGATCGCTGCGAGGCAGGCGCTTGAGATCCGTCACAGAGGAGATGTCGTCAGCGGACCGAAAAAACTGGGAACGTTTGGAGCAAGTTATCTGTACCCGATTTTTAAGGTTTTTGGATTGGTTCAATTGTCTTGAAAAAAGCGATGAATTTTGACTTGCAGTGACAAATTTAATGTAATAAAAAAGAATGGTACAAAAATATCGGGCGCAATATGGCTGCGCCCGCAGTTTTTCGGATTACTTTTTCCCGTTCTTGTTTTCATAAGATATAAAGCCTGCGGCCTGCAGCAGAAGGCAACAGAGCGTCAGCGCAAACAGAAAGATAAATCCGTGCGTAGATCCGATGGCAGTTTTTTCTTCATATGACACGGCGGAGGCGGAATTCTGTGAAAACGCAACACAGGCAGCCGCCACACTGGTGCCGACGGCTCCTGCGAACTGCATCAATGTATTGAATGCGGTATTGCCGTATGCTTTTAGATCCATCGGAAGACGCATCATGCCGATGGTCATGGTGTTTCCGAATGAGATACCGCAGCCAAGACCGAACACGATATAAAAACCGACGATAACGGCGGGCGTCAAAACACGTCCGAAGATCATCAGAAGGAAAATGCCCGCAGTCATCAATATCGTACCCGTCATGATGGGCAGTTTTGCCCCGATTTTGTCAAGAACGGCACCGCTGAACGGTCCGGTGATCGCGTTCAGGCCGGCACCCGGCAGTAGCATCAGACCGGCCAGCATGGAGGGACATAACAGGACGATCTGTGAATAGTTGGGCAGCAAAAAGGCGGTTCCCAGCATGATCGCGTTGATCAGGAAGAAACAGATCAGATGACAGTCGAACGGAATGTTTTTGAATACATCAATCTGAATCAGCGGATGATCGCTGTGCATGCAGTGACGGACAAACAGAACCAGAGCAACAGCGCCTGCCGCAAAAAAGATGATCTCCTGAAGCGGTGCAGTTGCAATGGAACCGATATTGGCGAATCCGAACACCAGGCAGAAAAAGGTCAGCATGATCAACGTTATGCCGGGCATATCGATGGGAGCTTTTTGTGGTTCATGGATCTCCCGGATGGTGGCAATGCCCAGTACCACGGTAAAGATCAATACCGGAATCAGGATTACAAAAATAAATCGCCAGCCCAGTGTGGAAGTGACAATACCTCCGTACGTCGGACCGAAGGCCGGTGCGGCCGCGGAGACTAAAGCACCGAAACCGATGTAAGTTCCCGTTTTTTCAAATGGAATCTGTTCCAGAATAATGCAAAAGGCGAGCGGAACGCCGACACCGGTTCCAACACCCTGAATCAATCTGGCAAGAAGCAGGATCTGGAAGGTCGGGGCAATGATCGCGCAGATTGTTCCGATCAGGAAACAGATTGCGCTGAAACAAAACAGACTTCTCAGTTTGAAACGCTTTTGCAGAAAGGCGGAAAGCGGTGTGATCATGGCGACGACCAGAAGATTTCCCGTGGTGAGCCACTGCACGGCTTTGGTGGTGACGCCAAAATCTGACATGATGGTTGGGAACGCAACATTGACGGCTGTTTCCGTCAAAAGTCCGCAAAAAGACACTAAACAGGCCGCCACGACAGATAATGTCAGGCGGACCGGAATTTTTGATGTATTCATTTTTCATAAACCTCCGATGTTACATTTCTTTACTTTCTTTTCTGTATGCGGTTATAATAAGATCCACACAACCGTCGATACCCAGCAGGGCGGAATTGAGCAGCATGTCATAGTTGGTGCGTTCGCCCCAGTCTTCATTATAAAAGTTTTTACTGTACAGGCTTCGTTCGCTGTCGGATCGCGTGATGACAGAATGTACATTTTTCACGTCAATCCCGTAATGCTCCGACGCATATTTCATCCGACTGTCCATGTCCGCGTAAATAAAAGCTCTCACGGACGGAACCTTATTTTGAAGGATGAAATTGGCGGATCGTCCGACAATGACGCAGGAACCCTCTGCTATTTTTTCGAGGATGACTTCTTTTTCCGCCACATGAATCTGCTGTATATAATTTCTTGTGATGTCTACGCCCATGGCGATATTAAACAGAAAGCTGCTTGTCACGCGCTGTTCGGCGCTCTGGATTACTTCTTCCGGGAGACCGGTTTTTTTCATTGTCTCACGAATGATTTCCGAGTCGTAAAAAGGGATGTGTAAGGTTTCCGCCACACGCCGTCCGATATCGCGGCCGCCGCTGCCGTATTCCCTGCTGATGGTGATGATTTTGGGTTGCATTTCTTCTCCTCTCTGTACCTGTGGAACGAAAAAAAACTTCGTCTGATTGGCTCTTTTGAGCGGTTCGAGTGTTTATTTTAAACGCCTGATGAGGCCATTTGTCAAGCTTTTTTTGAAAAAGTTTTGTTAAGAGATTCTTCATGGTAACGCTTTGCAGATATATTTTTCGCGGATACAATAAGGGAAGAAAGTGTTACGAAATGGTTTACATATCCCACCTGTCCGAACTATATAATATAGTAACAGTATTCTGACAGGTGAACCATGCGGAAAAGAAAAATGCGTTTTGCCGTTTCTTTGATCGGAGCGGTTCTGGCGGTTCTGGCGTTCGTTCTGGTACTTCAGGCCAAAACAGATATCATTTCTGTGAGTAATACAGTGAACGGGCGGGAACTGCCGATTTATTGTGTAGATACTGAGGAGAAAAAAGTGGCCATCAGCTTTGATGCGGCATGGGGAAATGACGATACGCAAAACATTCTGGATATTCTGGCACAACATAGCGTCCATGCTACCTTTTTCATGACCGGAGGCTGGGTGGAGTCCTATCCTGATGATGTGGTCGCTATTTACAAGGCGGGGCATGATCTGGGAAATCACAGTGAGAACCACAAAAACATGAGTCAACTGACAGATGAGGAAATACAGGAGGAGATTTTGTCTGTCCACGAGAAGGTAAAGGAACTGACCGGCTATGAGATGTTTCTGTTTCGTCCGCCATACGGCGATTACGATAATCATGTGATTGCAAATGTGACTGCCTGCGGCTATTACGCGATCCAGTGGTCGATTGACAGTCTTGACTGGAAGGATTACGGTGTGGAGGATATAATTGATCGTGTCTGTTATTCGGAGAATCTGACCGGAGGAGCGATTATTTTATGCCACAACGGAGCAAAGTACACGGCACAGGCACTCGATCAGCTGTTGACAAATCTCGAGACGCAGGGGTATGAGATTGTGCCGGTATCGGAGTTGATTTATACGGGAGAATACCACCTGGATGCGAACGGGATGCAGATTTCAGATGATTAAATGCAGAAAAAACATTTTGTCTGATTGACTTTTCGCTGTGTATCAGTATAATCGTTAGCGGAGACGAGGTTACCATGAAGGAAGTTAAGACGAATATTATAGAATTAAAACATATCACCAAATCTTTTCCGGACGGATTTACGGCTGTGGAGGATATGAATCTTGAGATCCGGCGCGGCGAGTTTGTGACACTGCTCGGGCCTTCGGGCTGCGGTAAAACGACGACGCTGCGCATGATTGCCGGATTTGATTTGCCCACGACGGGGCAGATTTTATTGAATGGTGAAGATATCACCAATTTGCCGCCAAACAAACGGCCGATTAATACGGTGTTTCAGCGTTACGCGCTTTTTCCGCATATGGATGTGAAGGCAAATATTGCCTTCGGTCTGAAGCAAAAGAAAACTGCGAAAGATCTGATCGCGAAAAAGGTGAATAAAGTGCTGGAACTGGTTGATCTGGAGGGATTTGAGAATCGTCATATCAGCACGCTTTCCGGAGGACAGCAGCAGCGGGTGGCGATCGCCCGTGCGCTTGTCAATGAACCGGAGATTCTGCTTTTGGACGAGCCGCTGGGGGCTCTGGATCTGAAGATGCGCAAGGAGATGCAGCTGGAACTGATCGCCATGCATGAGGAACTGGGCATCACCTTTATTTATGTGACCCACGATCAGGAGGAGGCGCTCACCATGTCGGATAAGATTGTTGTCATGTCTGATGGAGCGGTGCAGCAGATAGGTACACCGGAGGGAATCTATCATGCGCCGGTCAATCCTTTTGTGGCGGATTTTATCGGTGAGAGCAATATGTTCAACGGCATTATGACAGGAGCGATGAAAGCCCGTTTCTGCGGCGGAGATTTCATGTGCGTGGACGATATTCCGGTGGGGACGCCGATCACGGCGGTGGTTCGGCCGGAGGCAGTGACGCTGACAGAAGCGGACCGGGGGCAGATCCACGGCTGTGTGCAGAGTGCTGTCTTTAAGGGGACGCACTATGAGCTCACGCTGGAGTCCGGAAAAAATGAGATTGTCGTCAATGCCGTGCATCCGGTGAAGGAGGGTGTGAAGGTCGGCCTGTTTGTCGCGCCGGAGGATCTGCATATCATGATTGCGGAGGATAGTACGAATTTCTTTACTGCGGAGATGAACCGTAATTACCGGTTGGAGTATAACGGACACGAACTGGATGTCAGCGTGACAAAGATTATCCGGGGCAGCCGACGTCTGGAGGACGGCACGCTGGTAGATGAGAACGGCAAAGCCATTGATCTGAAGCGGCGAAAAGTCGTGGTCGCTATTGAGGCACAGGACATCCGCATGACGGACGAAGAGAACGAGGGAATTGTCCATGGACATATCATTGATCTGCTCTATATGGGGGACCATTATAGTTATGTCGTCCGCACGGAGCTTGATCATGATTTTATCGTCAATGACGAATATTTATGGAACATGGACGATTACGTAGGGCTGATCATGCCGGTGGAAAAGATGAGATTCAGCCTGAAAAAATAGGAGAAGACGTATGATAAACTTTCGGTTTTCCAGAAAGACGCTGGGCATTCCCTATGCCATATTTCTTTTGATTTTTGTGGCGGCGCCTCTGGCGGTGCTGGTTTTTTATGCCTTCACGAACGGACAGGGAGAGCCTACGCTGGAAAACCTGAGTGGCTTTTTCACTAATCCCAATACACTGGGCACGCTGTTCTACAGCTTTGCTGTCGCATTGGTGACCACGGCGGTCAGTCTGGCCGTGGCTTATCCGACGGCTTATATTCTTGCTTCGAGCAGGTTGAAACGAAAGTCTGTCCTGCTGCTTTTGTTTATTATGCCGATGTGGATCAATTTTTCGCTTCGTCTTACAGCACTGAAGGAGATACTGACTCTTCTGGAAGGAAATATGGCATATTACCCGTTTTTTAATACGATTGTCGGCATGACTTATGACTTCCTTCCGTTTATGATTCTGCCAATTTACACGACGTTGTCAAAACTCGATCATTCATTGGTTGAGGCGGCCCGGGATTTGGGCGCGGACGAGCGGAGAGCTTTTCTGAAGGTGACTCTGCCTTTGTCTGCGCCGGGTATCATCAGTGGGATTTCCATGGTTTTTCTGCCGTCCATGACAAACTATGTTGTGTTGGAAATGCTGTACAACAGTACTTATATCATGGGAAGTCTGATTGGGAGTTATTTTACTGCCTACAACTGGCACGGCGGCTCCATGATTGCACTGATTTTGCTTGCAATCATCTGTCTGTTTACACTTGTGACCGGAGGTGATGAGAATGAACAGACCGGGAGAGGGGGTGCTCTGCTCTGATGAAAAAATTCGGAAAAGGGTTTTTTATGGTATTGGTGCTTACTTTTCTGTACGCGCCGATTCTGATTCTGATCATATACAGTTTTACGACCTCGACGCATATCGGAGCGATCCGTGGATTTTCCCTGCAGAATTACGTGACACTGTTTACGACGCGGGAACTGCTGGAGATGATCCGCGGCACGATCGTTCTCGCTCTGGGATCCGCGGCCATCGCGGCGGTTCTGGGGACGGTGGGTGCGATCGGGAGCTTCTATTCCAAAAGAAGAACCGCATCTTTTCTGGCGGCCATGAATCAGGTGCCGGTTGTCAACGCGGATGTGGTGACCGGATTTTCCATCTGCATTCTGATGGTGGTTGTGTTTGGCGTGAGTAAGGATACCTTTCTTCCTTTGCTGGCCGGACATGTGACGCTGAGTGCTCCGTTTGTTTACCTTTCGGTCATACCGAAGCTGAAACAGATGGATCCGGGTACCTATGAGGCTGCGCTGGATCTGGGAGCGACACCGCTGAGTGCGCTTGGAAGTGTCATCCTGCCTCAGATCGCGCCCGGCATCATATCCGGATTTGCACTGGCGGTTACGCTGTCGCTGGATGATTATTTTATTGCCACATATACAAAACCGGCAACCTTCGATACGATCAGCACTTATGTGGTAAATGCGACCAAAGGCGCACAGACGGATATCAAGACTGCGTTGTGGGCGCTGGCTGCCGTTATCTTTGCAATCGTTGTGCTGATCGTAGTCTGTATGAATGTGTATGCCTCACGGCAGGAAAGAAGGAGGGCGTGCCGATGAAAAGGAAAAAACGGGCAGTTCCGGCACTGGCGCTTATCCTCTGTGCGGCGGGCAGTTTTTTTTCGGGAAGTGCAGAAAGCGTGCCGGCCGGAGAGCCGGTCAGTCTGTCGTCCGCAGTCACGGAGGATGAGACAGCTGTAAAGACAGGATATACAGACTCAGGAGATACCGGACAGGAAACAGAGATCACGCTCCGTGTCAGCAACTGGGAGGAATACATTGATCTGGGTGACTGGGATGAGGATGAAACCATTGACCTGGAGAGTGGTGATATCATCGGAGTCAATTCTATGATCGATGATTTTGAAGAGTGGTACTATGAGACTTACGGCGTCAGGGTAAAAGTGGAGTATTCCACATTTGGAACGAATGAGGATCTCTATAACATGCTGACTCTGGGAGACGAGTTTGATCTGGTCTGCCCATCTGAATATATGGTAATGAAGCTGATGGCGGAGGAGATGCTGGTGCCGCTGTCAGAAGAGTTTTTTGATACGTCGGACAGCAATAATTATTATAGTATCGGCGTTTCTCCCTATATACAGAGCATTTTCGATGAACACGAGATCAATGGGGAGAGCTGGAGCAAATATATGGCCGGTTATATGTGGGGCATTACCGGAATTGTCTACAATCCGGATGTGGTATCGGAGGAGGATGCTTCTACATGGAAGATTTTGTCTGACACAGATTACTGGCGGCGGATTACAATTAAGGACAATGTCCGTGACTCGTATTTTGCGGCAGTGGGAGCGTTGAAATCAGAGCTTCTGACATCGGAGGAGTTTCTGAGTGATCCCGATTACGCACTTCGTCTGGAGGAAGAGATGAACGATGTCTCGGATGAGACGCTTGCCGCCGTGGAGGCGTATCTGCAGGAGGTAAAGGATAACGCGTATTCGCTGGAAACAGATTCCGGAAAATCCGATATGATTACCGGGAAGGTGGTTGCCAACTATCAGTGGTCCGGTGACGGGGTTTATACGCTGGATCAGGCAGAGGAGGATGGGATGGAACTGTGTTTCACGGTTCCGAAAGAGTCCACGAATATTTATTTTGACGGCTGGGTGATGTTAAAAAACGGGATTGACGGTGATGAAGCGAAGCAGCATGCCGCGGAAGCGTTTATCAATTTTGTTTCCCGACCGGATAATGTGATCCGGAATATGTATTATGTAGGCTATACGTCCGTCATCTCCGGCGGGAATGACGGGCGGATTTTTGAGTATGCCGACTGGTGTTACGGTGCGGAGGACGACGAGGAGGATACCGTACAATATTCGCTCGGCTATTTTTTCGGTGGGGACAGTACAGATGCAGAATATGTGATCACGGCGTCTGCCGATCAGGTGAATCGTCAGCTGGCGGCGCAGTATCCGGCGGAGGAAACGCTGGCGCGGGCTTCCATCATGACGTATTTTGACACAGAGACCAACGAAAAGATCAATCAGATGTGGATTCATATTCGGTGCTATAGTATTTATGACGTTCCGGAGTGGGCGTGGATGCTGGGAGTGATTGCGGCGGCGGCTATTGTGATTTCCCTCACGCGGCGCAGCGTGCGCATGAAGCAGGACAAAAATATCTGATTTATAGGAAACGGCAAATATTTTTGGCGTTTCCGTTTATGATGCGGTCGCATTGATTATTACGCAGACATGGCATAAGGGGCAGTTCCGCTGGGTTCGTATTCTGACTGATGCGGTCTGTGTTGTGTTGGGCGGTCTGCTGTATTTTCTGGCGGGTGGGAATTTGTCGGAACTGGGTGCACAGATCGGGGCTGGTACAGTTGTGACGGCGTTGTTTATGGGGCCGCTGATTGATTTTTTTAATCGGAGGGTGTCGCAACCGATTTTAAATCGGGGAGGAAGAGGGAATGAGTAAGAATTCCGGGAGAAAATATACAGAAGGGAGCAGATCGACTTCAAAAAAAAGCAGACAGATGCCTGCAGAGAGCCGTTGCTATCCGGACAGAAGAAATCGGTCGAATGTGTCTTCCGCGTGGGAGAACGGGTCAGAAAAATCAGATCGACAGCCATCCTGCCCGGTGATGAAAAAATGTGGGGGATGTCAGTATCAGGATGTCTCCTATAAGAGACAACTGGCGATCAAGCAGGAGCAGGTTTCAAAGCTGCTTAAGCCGTTTTGTCGCGTATATCCGATTACGGGTATGGAAGACCCTTACCATTACCGGAACAAGGTACATGCTGTTTTTGACCGATTAAAAGACGGTACGATTATATCCGGCGTTTATGAAGAAAAGACGCATCGGGTGGTTCCGGTGAACGATTGTCTCATTGAAGATGAGAAGGCAGACGCCATCATCCGTGATATCCGGGGCATGCTCCGCTCCTTTAAAATAAAAACCTTTGACGAGGATACCGGCTACGGGCTTCTGCGTCATGTGCTGGTGCGGCGAGGGTTTGCCACCGGGCAGATCATGGTGGTACTTGTGCTTGGCTCGCCGATTCTGCCGTCCAAAAACAATTTTGTTCAGGCACTGCGAAAGCTTCACCCGGAAATCTCGACGATTGTTATTAATGTAAACAATAAAAGGACGAGCATGGTTCTCGGCGAGAAGGAGACCGTGATTTATGGGAAGGGTTATATTGAAGATATCCTGTGCGGGCAGACCTTCCGTATTTCATCAAAATCTTTTTATCAGGTTAATCCGGCGCAAACCGGGAAATTATACGCAAAGGCTATTGAACTGGCGGGACTGACCGGAAAGGAGCGCGTGATTGACGCTTATTGTGGGATCGGAACGATCGGAATCTGTGCGGCTTCCCGGGCACAGGAGGTCATCGGTGTAGAGTTAAATCGGGATGCCGTGCGGGACGCTGTCCGAAACGCAAAGAGGAATGACAAGGAAAATATCTCATTTTACAATGCTGATGCGGGGGAATTTATGATGCAGATGGCGGCTCAGGGAGAACGGGTCGATGTGGTGTTTATGGATCCGCCCAGGAGCGGCAGCAGCGAGGCCTTTTTACGGGCCGCGGTTCGAGTCAGACCTGCGCGGATCATATACATTTCCTGTAATCCGGATACGCAGGCGCGAGATCTGAAATATTTAAAGATGAACGGATATCGGGCGCAGGGGGCTTATCCGTACGATTGCTTTCCCTTTACGGGACATATTGAGACGATTGTGCAGCTTTCCAGGGAAGAAGTAAGATAATAAAATACTGTTTGTCTGCCACGGCAGGATCCCTGGAAGGCTAAAAATGTCAGGAACAAAGGAAGGTTCGGTATATCATTGGTTCAAAAATATAACAGAAAATGAAATTGACAGAATGTCTGTCGGAAACGGCGGGCGTCTGATTCAGAAGACGTTCACGGATTAAGTAAAATCTCTCGTGATATCCTTCAGCCATTTTTTACTCCGATAGTGCCGTATGACGACCGGAATTTTCCAGAATTCATCCAGACAGAGGATGAAATAGACCGCCATTGGCGGCAGGTTAAATACAAAAGCGCTTAAAAAACCGAGTGGGACAGAAATGGCCCACATGGTAACTGTGTCACAGATCAGACCGAAGCGTGAATTGCCGCCTGCGCGGAATATGCCGGCGATGAGCAGGGTGTTCATTGCCTGCCCGATCACATAGTAGGAGCTGATGAACAGCATGATCCGCATGTAACGGACTGCCTGATCCGTCAGTTCAAACAAATGAGGGATAAGCGGATTCAGCGCCAGAACGACACCGGCCGTTGCGAGGCTGATCAGAAGGGTAATCCTGCAGAGCCGTCCTGCCATAATCTCGGCATCTTTTATATGGTTTTCACCGATGGTCTTTCCAAGCAGAACGGATCCTCCGCCGGAGAGGCCGAAGCAGAGGATTGTGCACAGGTCGCGCACGTTGGTGGTGATGGCGTTGGCTGCCACGACATCGGAATTCAGATGCCCGAGAATGATCGAATAGCTGGAAAATGCCAATGTCCACAGGATATCATTTGCCAGCGCGGGAAGGGAGTATTTTAAAAAATCCTGGAAGAGCAACCGGTGTTCGCCGAATAAAAGCTTCAGATCCGGCTGAAACAGTTTTCCCGAGAACAGATCCGTCAGACACAGAATACATTCCACACTCCGGGCGATCAGAGTCGCGATAGCCACTCCGAGCACGCCGAGTCTGGGTGTACCGAACAGGCCGAAGATAAACATGGCGTTTAAAAATACGTTCAGGAGAAGAGCTGAGCCGGAAATGATGGTGCTTGTTCTGGCTCGCTCTACGCTTCGCAAGGTGCTTTCGTACACGGTTGAAAAACTCATGATGAAATAAGACACGCCGATTATGCGCAGATAGGTAATGCCGATGCTGATCAGCGTTGTGTCGTCGGTGTAGACCATCATGAGCTGTTTTGGAATGAACAGCGTGAGCAGAGCAATTACTGCGGTGACAGACAATGCGATTTTTAAAGCGATGCCCATGACCGATTGTATCGCCCGCATTTCTTTTTTTCCCCAGTATTGAGAACAGAGCATGGTGATCCCGGAAGAAATACCGAAAAAAAGTCCCTGCAGAATAAACTGATACTGGTTTGCAAGGGATACGGCAGACAGGGAGTCCTGACCGACAAAGCCCAGCATAAATACATCTGCGAAATTTACGGCTGAGTTCAGCAGATTTTGTATGGTGATCGGAAGAACCAATGCAAACAGGGCGCGGAAAAAAGCTCTTTTTTCTCTCATGGGGTGTTAAATCCTCTTTCTCTGAAATTCTAAAGTCAGAAATACAGTAACAAAACGGTATGATATGGCGGATTGCCTTATTCATGACCTTTTGCTCTGGATATTATCAGCATCATATTATAATAAACAATGAAATTCAAGAGCATTGCGCGGAGAATTTCGTGCAAAAAAAAGCACATGGAGAAGGATGAAATTTAAAATGTTCTGTTGCAACCAGAGCGCATTGGGGTTACAATAAATGCATCAGGAAAGTGTGCAGCAGACAGAAAATCAAGCCTAAAACAGGCAGTGATGCGATACAGGAGGAAAGCTATGGGATTATTCACGAAAAAGGATGTTTGTCCGGTGTGCGGTAGAAAAATAAAAGGGGATGTTCTTGTTAAGATCCGGGATAATGTTGCTCTTTGCCAGAATTGCAGTGCCATGATTAATATGGATACGGCTCTGATTCCGAATCAGACAGCAGAGGATATTAAGGAACATCTGGATTATCGTGAAAAAAATATGGATAAGTTCATCCGCTTTGAACCGACACAGGAGGTGAAGGCCGGCGCAACGGTTTTGTATGTGGATGAACCGGCGAAGCTCTGGTACTGTTCGAGAAACAGAAAGGAGAAAAATCCGCCGATTTTTGCGTACAGCGAGCTTTCCGGTATGCAGTATCTGGAGGATGGGCAGCCGGCGGAGACTGAGGAAAAAACAGGACTGTTGGGTTCTCTGTTCGGTGATAAAGCCGGGTCGAAGACGATTCGCAGTATGAAAATCAGGATTGATCTGGACAACCCGTACACGAAGACGGTTGACATAGAGATGATAGCGCCGAACAGCGAACTGAAAACCGGGTCGATTACCTACAAATCGAATCGTCGCACGCTGGAAAAGGTGAAGGAGATTTTGTCTGGAATACAGGCGAACCGTCAGGGTGCGGGACTGTATGGAGAGGGTGCAGCCGCTCCGGATATGCCGCCGGAGGATACTGTTACTCCGGACGCTGCTGCAGGGAACGATGCAGGCAGCTCCAGGACGGGGGAATGATCTGAGACTTCCGGTTACATGTCATTCCCTGACCATAAAGGGTCTGACCCGGCGAAGCGAGGGTACCCGTGACGGCTTCCGTATGAAAACAGGGGAAATTTTCCGGTTTCTGCATATTCTATCATAAAGAACTCATTTCAGGAGAACATTATGGATTTTGGACAGGAATATTATCGCATGTTTCGTGGGCAGGCTGGTGAGAAAATACCGTTTTACATGACTTATCCGATGCGGAACTCTTTTTTGGACGAGGCGGAGTATGAGAGGGACTGCAGACGGCTGCAGGAGTTATATCCCCGGGATGCCAGAAGGATTCAGGGACTGGTGGAGCGGGAATGTGACAGAATGGAACATGAGGGGAGCATGATGTTCGATGAATATCCGGATCGCCTTTTGTTTCGTATGCTCTGCAGGAATATTTACCGTGTGCTGCAGGATGTTGAGGAGGAGCAGGCTGTCATGCCGGATCGAGATCATCCGCTGATGCAGCTGATTGAGGTGATGCTGACGCAGGAGATGTACCGGCGGCGCTGCCGTTATCGCCGATGCAGACACCGGTACTAAGGAACTGTCTTTCATGTCAGTCTTTACAGTAAGACATGTAGAGCTGCCGTCGGTGCGGGTACCTGTATGGATGGTTTGCCCGGGGGAATGGTGTCATTCATTGGGGTGAAAGGATAGATGTATCATGCGTTTATGGAAACAATGTCTGATTTTGGCGGCTGTGTTCATTGCCGGCCTTTTTGTTTTTGAAAAACTGACGAATCATGAGACGCAGGATCTGACTGCTGATATGGCGGAAGCGTCGCTCCCGGTGGTGTATCTGATCGAGGGAGATGAGCAGGTCAATGAGCTTCACGGCTATACGACAGAGATGGATGCCACTTCAGTCCGTGATACTATCACCCCGGTGGAGTCCGGCGGCGTTCTGCCGATCAGCGTAGACTTATACGGAAATGAGATTACATTGATCAGCTACGAGGTGAGGAGCCTTGATACGACCCGGCTGATACAGCAGTCTGAGGCGGAGAATCTTTCTGTCTCAGAAGATACAGCTACGGCAGATCTGTCAATTCAGAATCTTCTGACGAGCGGTGAGGAGTATCTGCTGATCCTGAATGTGACGGTTAACGGTGAACCCTGCTATTTTTATACACGTATCATTCAGGAGGAGGACAGTCATATCAGTGAATGTATCTCTTTTGTAAAAGAGTTTCATGAGATTACGATGGACAAGGATCGTCAGAGTGAACTGTCATCCTATATGGAGCCTCAGTCGGGAGAGGATAATACGACGCTGCAGACGGTTACGATTAACAACAGTCTGTCACAGGCCTGCTGGGGTGATTTTGAGGGGACGGAAGTGACGGAGCCGACCGCCTCCATCAAGGAGTTAAACGACTCCTATAATGTGATTTTGCTGACATACATCCTTTCTTCTACGGATGAGTCCGGTAATGTGGAATATTATAATGTGGAAGAGTATTACCGTGTCCGTTACGGCACGGAAAAGATGTATCTGTTGAGCTTTGAACGCACTGTGGAGGAGATTTTTCAGGGAAATGAGAGTGATCTGCAGTCAGATGCGCTGGTTCTGGGTATTCGTTCTTCTGATGTGGATTATATGTCGAATGAGGCAGGCACGGTGGTCTGTTTTGTGCAGCAGGGCGAGCTCTGGAGCTACAATACGGAATCAAACAACCTGACGCAGGTGTTCAGTTTCCGAACGTCCGGTGAGATGGACGTCCGGGAGAATTATGATGAGCATAATATTCGTATCATCCGCACAAATGAGAGCGGAAGCGTTGATTTTATCGTATATGGATATATGAACCGGGGAGAGCATGAGGGAGAGGTTGGCATCAGTGTATGCTATTACGACAGCACGACGAATACGGTGGAGGAGCAGCTGTTCATCCCTTCCTCGAATTCCTACCAGATTATGAAAGAGGAGATCGGGCAGGTGATGTATATTTCGGATACGGGGCTCTTCTATCTGGTGATCGGAGATCAGGTGCACTGTGTGAATATGGAGACGATGGAGGACTCCGTATTTATTTCAGATCTGACGAAGGGAAATTATGAGAATTCAGCGGACGGCAGATATCTGGCGTGGACCGAGGGGGAGGCTGCGAAAGCGACGACGCTGCATCTGACAGATCTGGAGAGCGGCGCGACGACGGATATTGATGCGGCGGACGGCCATTATATCCGTCCGTTGGGATTTTTGAAATCCGACTGTATTTACGGTCTGGCTGCGGAGGACAATGTTTCGGAGGAGTCCGATATTTTTGCCATGAGCCGACTGGTGATCGTGGATGCTTCGGACGAGGAACTTTCCGTTCTGAAAACCTATGAGTCGGACGGTACGTATGTGACAGATGTGACCGTGGCGGACGGCAATATTTATCTGCAGAGGGTGACTTACAGTGACGGTGTATATGTAGAGGTGGAGTCGGATACGATCTACAACCGCGATATGCAGGACGAGGAACTGGTTTATGTCTCATCTGTCTCATCTGATATAAAGCAGACAGAGGTGACACTGCAAATGTCTCTGACTGCTTCCGGGACACCGGCTCTTCTGACGCCGAAGCTGATTCTTTCGGAAGAGTCTACGACGTTGATTCTGACAGATTCGGATGAGGGAAACGCTTATTATGTTTACGCAAAGGGAAAGGTTCTTCTCGGAACGGACAGTGTGTCTGAGGCAGTGATCAGCGCCGATGAGAATCGCGGTGTGGTGGTAGGAGTGAATCAGACTTATGTTTGGAAAAGGGCGAAGGCTTCTTCGCAGACACTCACGGTGACAGCTGCAGATGGGGATTCATCCCAATCCAGGGCGCTGTCGATTCTTCTTGCGCAGTTGGACCTGTCTGCGGACGTGGATGAACTGCTTGCTTCCGGAAGTTCAGTGTATGAGATTCTGGAAGGGGCGGTTTCCGAAGGGAATGTTTATAACCTGACCGGCTGCAGTGTGGAGCAGATTCTGTATTTTGTCGGAACCGGAATACCGGTGTATGCTGTGCTTGACGGGCAGGCTGTTTTGATCATCGGATACACGGACAGCAATATTTCCATTTATGACCCGCTGACCGATCAGATAACGGTGAAGACCATCACCGCAGCCACGGAAGAGTTTGCGGCAAGCGGAAATGTGTTTTTCACGGCGACAGTGGAGTGAGAAACAGACGGTCAGGCAGACACGCCCCGCAAGGGTATGTCTGCCTGACCAGATAGACAGAACTGGAAAATGATTTACTGTTGTTTCCTGTATATCAGGGAAAATTCTTCGTCTTTAGCGCAGTGAAGCAGAAAATGATACCTCATCTGCGCTGATTTTAGTTGATAGATATAGCAGTCAATCAGGTCCGGGTCCAGGGCGTGATCCAGATTTATATATGCGCTGTCCAACTCGGCTTTTGCCTGTCGGATGGCTTCTGTAATTCCTGGTTGTGGCGTTTCCTGAGCGGGATGTTTCCGTCGTTTCATTTTTACCTCCAGTCGGCGATTTCATGGGAATATGGATATATGAATACTTTTTATATAGTATAGCTTGAATAATGGAAAATATTCGCAGTGGATGCTTGTCATAAAATTGCACAAAAATAATATATTACACCAAGAAGAAATACGGGAGAAGGCTTATGGATATAAGAATGGGAATGCTGGCAGTTGCCGGGGTATTTCTTCTTGTTCTTCTGATAGGATTCATAAAGAAAAAAGGCGAAATTCTGTTGGATTTTGCGACCCGGACGGTGGTCTGCCTGATCGCGGCATACTTCCTGAATTCCTTTTTTTCGAATCGTGGAATAGATATCATGATCGGGTTCAATATTATCAGTGTTTTGACATTCGGAAGCCTTGGTTTCTGCGGGATGTTAGCACTTTACGGCATACTTTTTCTTCAATTGTTGTGAAAATGCACAAAGAGAAAATTTACGCAAAAATTGGGTGTAGACAACACGGAACAGGTTGGTTATAATCAGAATCACCTTAAAAAAGATTGAGGAGGTGATGCGGATTGGAAGCTACATTCATGTTTATGTTACACTGATTATTTTGTTTGTCGCGGTGGTAGAGGATTTTTGTACGGATCGGATTCCGAACCACTGGATAGGCACAGGGTTGGCAGCGGGTATCCTGCTTCTGATTTTGCCATGGACCGCCATCGGGTGGACAGGCTTTCTGGCAGGGATGGTGATCCCGATTCTCATTGGCTGGTTCCCGTTTCGTATGGGGGCGATTGGAGCCGGAGATGTGAAACTGCTGCTGGTGGTTGGCTGTTTGAATGGCGGCAGAGATGTTTTTTACTGTATCTTTTTTTCTTTCCTGTTTGCGGCAGGAATCTCGCTCGGCAAGTTGCTGAGTCTCAGACAATTCAAAAGCAGTCTGATGTTATGTTTTCAGTATTTTCAAAGCATTTTATTGCAGAGAAAGGTGGAATTGTATCCGGAGAGGCATAGAAAAGGCCATACGATACATTTCTCGGCGACTGTCTTTTTCGGATATGTTGCCTGGTGGGGGGTGAGTGCATGCAGGAGCATGTTATTGTTCTAGGCGGATTCGAGCCTGCTTATATGCAGAAGCTGGCGTTGTATTTTAATTCGCGTTTCGGCGATGACGCACGGATTGAGATTGTAAAGAATTGGCGTGAATCGTTAATGTCGGAGACAGGTACGGCATGGATCGGTTCGGAAGATTTTATCGGAAGAGTCCGGTGCACCGGAGATGGGTTGCCCTGCGTGATACTGAGCGAGGATGTTTCCGAGGATGCCAGTCATGTGTTCCGTTACCAGCCATGCGAAAGACTGTATCAGAAGATTATGTTTCGTTATCGGCAGATGCATGGGGTTTCCTCTGTTCCTGTTGAGGATACAAAGCAGACGTGGATCGTGATTACGGCAGACACAGCGCTTTCTTCTCTGCTGGCTTTTTCTATCACCTGCGCACAGGTTCTGGGAGAACGAACCGGAGTTTTATATCTGAATTTGTCCGAGTGCTGTGGGATGGAGGAAGTGTTTTTACTGGAACGGGGAATGGATCTGACGGATGCGGCGGTCGAACTTCAGAAGGAGGGTGAGGTTTGTCTGGATGCCTGCATAAGGAGACTGGAACAGGTAGATTATATCATGCCTCCGGTGAATCCTATGATTCTGCATGAACTTCGGGAGCGGGAGATTCAGAGGCTGATACAAACTGTGAAACAGAAGAGGGAATATGGTTTTGTTGTGGTGGCACTGGGAAGCACCTGCTGTGGGTGTGATCTGTTTTTCCGGACTGCGTCAAGAATTTTCCTCCTTGCAGGACAGGGATATCTATCTTCGTGCGGCCGTAAAGAGTGGATGAGATTTATTCGCCTGTGTCTCGGAAAACTGGAGATTCCGGTGGAACAGATCTGTGCACCGCAGATTTTAGTCGAACAGGGCGGTCTTCATCTGATTCGTGAATGGCAGGAGGGCGATTTGGGACGGGCCGTCAGAGCCTGTCTGGACAGGGAGGTAGATATATAATGTCGGATGAGTGGCAGGTGATTCGTTCACAGCTTCTGGATGAAATGGATCTGAGCAGAGATATCCCGGACGATGAACTTCAGGAGATGATCGCGCAGTATGTCGGGCGTTACGGCAGACAGCATCTGCTTTCTCTGGAAAAACGGGCGGAATACCAGAGACATATTTTTCATTCATTTCGCCGTCTGGATGTGATACAGGATCTGATGGATGATGATGAGATTACCGAAATCATGGTGAACGGACCGGAACATATTTTTTATGAAAAAGCCGGACAGATATATCCGTGGACCGGCGGCAGTCTGACCGGAGAGAGACTTGCGGATGTGATTCAGCAGATAGTCGGCGGAGCAAACCGGACGGTCAATGAGTCGCAGCCGATTGTGGATGCGAGGCTTGCGGACGGATCCCGGGTGAATGTGGTATTGTCTCCGATCGCCATTGACGGATCGGCACTGTCGATTCGAAAATTTTCGCGGGAACCCATGACACTGGAAAAGCTGATCGCTCTGGGGTCTGTCTCAAGAGAGGCTGCAGATTTTCTGGCACTGTTGGTCAGGGCCGGTTACAACATCTTTGTGTCGGGAGGTACCGGCTCCGGGAAGACAACTTTTTTAAATGCTCTGTCAGAACATATTCCGGTGACGCAGCGCGTGGTGACGATTGAAGATTCGGCGGAATTGCAA
>JAJBUT010000003.1 GCA_020860185.1 Lachnospiraceae bacterium
CTATCGGAGAAAAAGACAAGCAATATTAAAAGTTATTTTTGAACAGTTCCTAAGCTCTCACCGAAACAGGACCAGGTGAGGCAGGGAGATGGAGGATGTATATGAATCAGATAAAAAAAATCCGTCTTTTGTCGGAAAAAACGGATGTTGGACTTTTGGTCAGCGGGAGCGCTGCGTCAAAGAACCTTCTTTTTACGGGGGACGAGCTGGAGGCGCTTCCCGGGAGCGTGAAACAGCTTTTCTCTGTGTACGACGATCATGAACAGAAGGAGAGCCGGCATATTGAGGAGGGGACGGGGATCCCGATGTCAGATCTTCTGGAGCAGGCCGGCGCCGACGAAGCCGATGAGGTGAAGATCCGTTCTGTGGACGGTTTTGAGTCAGTCGTCAGCGAACTGCATTCCCGACGCTATTATTTCCCCGGACTGATGGAGGGAGATGAGACCGGGCGCGAGGTGCGGGAACCGCTGGTTTCTTTTTATAAAAACGGGAAGAAGGCAAAGTTTTATCCGCATCCGACAATTATGTTTGGGCAGCAGGGTCTGGAGGATAAAAATAAAGACTTTTTTGCCAAGGGTGCGCGTTATCTTCAGGCAGGCAATCGGGATCGGGCTTTTTGGGTAAAGGGTGACCGGCTGGCGTGCAGCCGTTACTTCGGTGTCGATCAGATTTTTGCACTGAATGAGGAAGGTGAGGACGCGGTGCCGTTGCTGGAGATTACCGCTGTCGAGGGTGATTCCGGCGGATGCCTGACACCGGAAACTGCCGCAGCCGCTGCGGAAGAGAGATATGTGGCACCGGGCGTCCGTCTGGGACCGTATTTCTGGGAGGAGGAGCTGGGAATTTCCCCGCTTCCGGAAACAGGATTTTTTGTGGTGTCGGGATCCGGAGATGAAACTCCGCTTGATCCAAAGGCTGAGAATTATCTGTTTTTTACCGGGAAGGACCTTAAAACCGTCGGCTTTTTTGACGGTGAGCAGATTGTGGAGGATTTTGCGGGCGTTCGCGCCGGTGAGATCCGGCCGGCAGACAGACCGAAGGAGATACGGGTGCCTTCAGAAAAAACGGAGGGGGATTTTTATATCCGTGTGATACAGAATGAGAAAGAAACCGCCTGCTATTATTATAACCTGGAGGAGCTGCAGAGAGAGTATGCCGATTTGCTGACGGAGGAAGACTATCTTTATTATAATCACAATATGAATCAGGGAAAGGGCGGCATGCGACGGGTGACCGGCCGCGGATTTCCTGTGACCGGTCTGCTGAATCTGCTGCCGGAGATACCGAATCCGGAGTTCATCGAGAGCGGGGCTCTGCTGTTTCAGATTTTTACGAATGATGCCTACAAGGAGAAACTGGCGGCTGACGGAAACGAGCTGGGCGTATATCGGTTCATCCTGGCATATGAGCAGGATCAGAGGACTGAGACCGGTATGGAAAAGGGTGATACCAGCGCATGGGCGGATGAGGAACTTTGTTTTGCACCGATTCATGGGAATACACCGTTTCGGATTTATTGCGGGAAAAGCAGTGCGAACCCCGCCGTCTATAAAAACGTGGAAGGCATGAAGGTGATTCTGCTGTAGAGAGAGGAGAGTTTATATGGACGCAGTGAAAAAAGTACCGGCGACACATGCATATACGCATGTGGTACAGTATTATGAGACGGATGCGATGCGGGTTGTGCATCATTCGAATTATATTCGCTGGATGGAAGAGTGCCGTCTGGATTATATGGCCGGAATCGGGCTGCCCTATGATAAGATGGAGGAACAGGGACTTATTGTTCCGGTGATATCGGCTTCCTGTGAATATAAAGCGGCGACCCGCTACGGTGAGACAGTGAAGATTACCAGTGAGATGGAGCGGTTTGACGGCCTGCGGTTTTTTCTTACCTATTGCATTACTGACCCGAAAGGCAGCGTATTGCATGCGACGGGACGGACCGGTCATTGTTTTCTGAACCGGGATATGAAGCCGGTGAATGTAAAAAAGTCCGCGCCGGCAGTCTATGAGGTATTTCAAAGCTTTAAGTAGCATAAAATATTTGCATTCCTGAGAAAATGGTATTATACTACGCTTATGAAAAAACAGGAGGAAATTAGATATGGCAAAGATTACGAAGGACACCATGATCGGCGAACTGCTGCGCGATCAGGAGCACATTGACGATATCGCAGAGGTACTGTTCGGAATCGGCATGCATTGTCTCGGATGCCCGTCTTCTCAGATGGAGACTCTGGCGGAGGCCGCCATGGTGCACGGGCTTGAGCCGGATGAGCTGATTGACCGTCTGAACGCGGTTGTAGAGCAGTAGAGACAGACGAACTCGGACTTTATGTTTCATGGGATGCGTTCCTGTGAAAAAACATCCCTCCGCAACATGCTTCTGGTATGAATGGCGGAGGGATGTCTGTTTATTCATAAATAATATTGGTGCAAAGAAAACGCCTTAATGTCATTACCTGACCCGGATGAACCGGAATAGAAGTTTTGCCATTTTGCGCAAAAATCGTTTCTAAGCGCCTAATCAGGATATCTGTGCCAGTGTCTGAACTGCATGTCTGCGGAGAATGGGTCTGCTGTGTTCCTGATGGAAAGCGGCTAAGCCCGCAGAACAGCTGCGCTTCTCCAGAAAAGCGGCCAGAGTGTGAGTGATCTGTCTGAACTCCAGGGGTGTATGACCGCCCTGGTGCAGGAGCAGCAGGTATTTTCCGGAGGCGGCTTCCCGGTACAGGAAGCTGTCTCCCTGATAAAATGGAGCGACAGCCTGTGCGGCGCGAATCGCCGTATCCATGTCAGTAGCAGCGAACAGGCCCACCTGAGGAACAGGGACAGGGGAATCTCCTGTTTTGTCTGCCGTATCTGCAGCGTCCTCAAGCTCCTTTTTGATCTGGCTGAACAGATCAATCAGATCCGCGGGGATCATGTTGTCCTCGCCGGTTAAGTTATCTTCTCCCATGACCGCCGGTTCGACATCTTCTGAAAAGTACTGGGAGAACTCGGAAAACCGCGTATCCAGCTCATCCGGGGAATCTACTTTTGTTATAATCAGAACCACCTTCTCTGATGGGAGCGGAATGGCCTCCACCATGAGCGGGATGTCGTCCGCTTCAAATCCGAAATCCATGGAAGCCTGTGTCATCATGTCCTGAAAAAGGGCTCTTGTCTTTTCCGTACCATAGGCCAGTTCGCTCAGCTTAATATGGCGTGCAGCCAGATCCTCTTTGGTAAGCGTACAGCGAATCTGATGTTCATTCAGTTTTTCAATCTTCATGTCATCACTTCCTTATCTGGCATACATAATAACAAAAAAATATAGGAATAGCAATAAAAAATAGTTGAAAAATGTAAGGTATTGTGCTATAAAGGACACATGAGTGTTCCGTTTCATACGGACAGGCGCAGCGTCATCACTGTAAATTTCATGCAGAGTACACGTTCGTACATTAACATCTGCATTTACAGTATGTTTTGAAGATAGTATATCTTCTGCAGCAATCCTTTCGATCCTGACAGATCATCTTTTAGTATTTCCGAGATTTTATGATTTACACAGCGAAGCCAAAGAAAGCTGTCCCGGAAACGAGCGCTCTGCGATCATCCTTTTTGTCAGTATATGAGAAAATAAAAAAAAGCTGACAAAAAGAAGCGTAAGGGAGGTGGTATTTGACTGGCGGCAGGTGTTTATGTGTCCGGAAAAATACTAAAAAGAAAGGAAGGTACGTAAGAACGGTGTAATGTATCATTTGGGGGATGCGTCACCTGCCCCATATGTACGAACGGACGTTGTATATCACGAAATCAGGCTTCCGTTTGGTCAAAGAGGGGTGAAATTATGCGAAATAAGCATAAAAGCAATGGATATGCCCTGATGGTGGAGCTGCAAAATTATGAGCAGCAGGGGATTTCCATCTGGCTTGAAGGCTGCCCGAGCAGCTCGGCCGATGTAATGAAGGCGATCAGGGTAAGAGAAGGTATCTCCTATATGAGGGACTATGTCTTTCAGTCGGGAGAGCTGAGTGAAGTTCGATTTGATAAGATCACGAAATCTTAATAAAGTTAAAGTCAGATTGCAAAACCGCACAGACTGGTTTCGCCGCAGGGGAATAAACGATTTCCGCCGCGGAGGGACCGGTCTGTTTATATGCATATGATACAAAGAACAAAAGGTCAGAAATCGGGAGCTCGCATCCGTAGTATCATATCCGTTTGCCGTCCGAATCATGGATATATACTGTACATATGATTATATATGTGTCTTGACACCATTCCATACAGGGTATATAATACAAATCTGTCAATGGAGGTGCTGTCATGATGAAACAGACATGTGATGTCGTGATTGTGGGAACCGGTGTGGCGGGGTTGTACTGCGCGCTGAATCTGCCGGACTATATGAAAATTCGCGTGATCACGAAACGAAAAGCCGATGAGTCGGATTCCTGGCTGGCGCAGGGCGGGATATGCATGCTTCGCGGTGAGGATGATTATGAGCCGTATTTTGAGGATACCATGCGGGCCGGACATTATGAAAATAATGAGAAGACGGTGGATCTCATGATCCGCAGTTCAAACAGCATTATCCGAAACCTGGTGCAGCGCGGCGTGCGTTTTTCCAGAGACCCGGACGGAGAACTGGAGTTTACGAGGGAAGGAGCGCATTCCCGTCCGCGCATATTGTTTCATGAGGATGTGACGGGTAAGGAGATCACATCGGTGCTCTTAAAGCAGGCGATGGAAAAACCGAATATCACGATTGATGAATATACGACCATGGCGGACATCGTCTGCCGCGATAATATCTGCCGCGGCGTGGTGGCTTTTCAGGAAATGGGGAAACCTTATGTAATTGAGGCGTCTCATGTGGTGCTGGCCTGCGGCGGTGTAGGCGGTCTGTTTGACAATTCTACCAATTTTCCGCATATCACGGGGGATGCTCTCGCAATCGCGCTGGAGCACGGCGTGGAGGTGGAGCATCTGGATTACATACAGATTCATCCCACCACTCTGTATTCTGAAAAACCGGGACGGAGATTTCTGATCAGCGAATCGGTGCGCGGCGAAGGCGCCCTGCTTTACGATAAGAACGGAGAACGGTTTACCGATGAGCTGAAGCCCAGAGATCTGCTCAGCGCGGATATTCGCGCGCAGATGGAGACGGACGGCACCCGGTATGTATGGGAAGATCTTCGCCCGCTGGGAGAGCAGGTGATCCGGGAGCATTTTCCGAATATTTACAGCCGCTGTCTGGAAGAAGGACTGGACGTGCTCTCGGAGCCGATTCCCGTGGTTCCGGCGCAGCATTATTTTATGGGCGGCATCCGGGCAGATCTGTCCGGGCGTACATCCATGCAGGGTCTGTATGCCTGCGGCGAAACCGGCTGCAACGGCGTGCACGGGCGCAACCGTCTGGCCAGCAATTCGCTGCTGGAGTCTCTGGTTTTCGCACAGCGGGCGGCGGACGACATAGCGTTTGGGAAACCCTGCGGTGAAAGGCCGGCTGTCTCCGTGGATCTGGAAAAATATCGCGATGCCGACGCGTTGTTTGCGCATTATCGCCGTCTGGTGCGGGACGAGATGGATCGAATGAGACGAGACTGTCTGGAAAGGATGAGATGCGGTGATGAATGAGATAACGATGAAACTGCATGCGGACAGGCTGATCCGTATGGCCCTGGAGGAGGATATCTCCAGTGAGGATGTCTCTACGAATGCGGTTATGCCCGGTGCGCGGCAGGGAGAGGTGGATCTGATCTGCAAACAGGATGGCATCCTTGCCGGAATGGACGTTTTTGCCAGAGTATTTGAACTGTTGGATGAACGCACTGTGACCCGAAGCGAATGCCGGGACGGTGATTTTGTCCGGGCGGGTCAGAAGCTGGCCGTAGTCCGGGGCGATATCCGCGTGCTGCTGTCCGGAGAGCGGGTCGCGCTGAATTATCTGCAGCGGATGAGCGGTATTGCCACCTGTACTCATGAGCTGGTACAGCTGTTGGAGGGAACAGGGATTACTTTGCTGGATACCCGAAAAACCACGCCGAATTGCCGGATTTTTGAGAAATATGCCGTGCGTGTGGGAGGAGGTTCCAATCACCGCTATAATCTGTCCGACGGCGTATTACTCAAGGACAATCACATCGGCGCGGCGGGCGGCGTCGCGGAGGCCGTGCGTATGGCGAAGGAATATGCGCCTTTCGTTCGCAAGATCGAGGTGGAAGTGGAAACGGCGGAGCAGGCAGCGGAGGCTGCTGCGGCCGGCGCAGATATCATCATGCTGGATAATATGACGGACGACCAGATGCGCGCGGCGATCCGACTGATCGACGGGCGGGCCGCAACGGAATGCTCCGGCAATGTGACGGGAGAAAATATCGCCCGGCTGGCGGATATCGGGATTGACTATGTGTCTTCCGGCGCCCTGACGCATTCGGCACCGATTCTGGATCTTTCCATGAAAAATCTGCATGCGTTATAGAGGAGGAGAACGGATTTGAATGTAGCAGAGCGAAGAGAAGAGATTCTGAAAGTGTTGCGGGAGGCCGCCGAGCCTGTCCCTGCGAAGGAATTTGCCGCCCGCTTCGGCGTCAGCCGTCAGGTGATCGTGCAGGATTTTGCGGTGATCCGCGCTTCCGTACCCGGCATCGTATCCACGTATCGCGGGTATGTACTCCAGCAGGAGCGGAAGCATACCAGAGAGTTCAAGGTCTGTCATACGGATGAGGACGCATCCAGAGAACTCAATCTGATCGTGGATTACGGCGGACATGTCAAAAACGTGAGCATCAGTCACAGGGTTTACGGACGTGTGAGTGTGGAGATGGACATCGCTTCCCGACAGGACGTCAGGGAGTTTACAGAGGCTCTGGCCACGGCAAAATCAACGTTGTTGAGCAAAGCGACCTCAGGCTACCATTATCATCTGGTGGAAGCTGCCAGCGAGCAGCGGCTGGATCGGATTGAAGAACAGCTGGCGGGGGCGGGTATTCTGGCGCCGCTCAGCCCGTGGGAACAGACCCGGAAAGACGAGCAGATTACAGGACCCTGTTCGTCTCATATATAGAGAGGAAATCAGCATGACGATACGGGAAATTCAGGAGGAGATCCTCCGTTTGAAAAAGGAAAATGATATCTGCATTCTGGCGCATGCCTATCAGAACCAGGAAATACTGGAGATCGCGGATTATGTCGGAGACTCCTACGGCCTCAGCGTGCAGGCGGCGAAGGATCCTCATGGAAATATTGTGATGTGCGGCGTTCGTTTTATGGCCGAGACCTGCAAGGTGCTCTCGCCAGAGAAAACAGTCTGGCTGCCGAATCCCATGGCGGGATGTCCCATGGCGGATCAGCTTGATCCGGAGATGCTCCAGATGCTGAAACAGAAATATCCGGGTTATGCGGTGGTGGCGTACATCAATACCTCCTCGGAGCTGAAAACGGTCTGCGACGTCTGTGTGACATCCTCCTCCGCGGTAAAAATCTGCAAAGCCATGGACGAGGACAGGATTTTGTTTATCCCGGATCAGAATCTGGGACAATATGTGGCTGACCAGATACCGGAGAAAACCTTTGCCTTTTATTCCGGAGGATGTCCGCGGCATTTCTCCGTGCAGGATTTTGAGGTGCGCCAGGCCAGAGCCGCTCATCCGGACGCTCTGTTTCTGGTTCATCCGGAATGCCGTCCATCGGTCACGGCGCAGGCGGATTATGTGGGTTCCACCACCGGGATCATGGATTTTGTGAGAAAATCGGACGCGAAGGAGTATATCATCGGGACAGAGAACAGCATCGCGGAGCATCTTCAGTTTGAGTGCCCGGAGAAAGAATTCTATCCGGTGTCGGTCAATCTGTCCTGCATGAACATGAGGGTCACGTCGCTGATGGACGTCTATCACTGTGTCCGAGGCAGAGGCGGAGAGGAAATCACGCTGACGGAGGAAGTGCTGACGGGGGCGCGGCGGTGCATCGACCGCATGATCGAGCTGGGGGGATGATGTGCTTTTTCTGTGATGATTGCAATCAGCGAAAACCGGCAATCCGGTATGAACAATCCAAACGGAGTAGCCGGATTTTTGCATTTAACCGTATAAATCGCCAGATTATTGCAGTGAAAATAATTGTACATAGTTGTCCGGAAAGGATTTTGTTGATAAAAAATGAAAAAATCATTTAATACTGAGGGATATTGTGATCCGGCTTTTAATTATATGGTTGACCTTTCAGAGCGTCTGAAAAATATTAGGGCTATGGTGGATGACGGCAAATATTTTACGATCAACAGAGCCCGCCAGTACGGTAAAACGACGACTCTGACTGCTCTTGCGGAGTTTCTCAAAGCGGATTATATGGTGATCAGTCTGGATTTTCAGGGAATCAGCTATGCTGATTTTGAATCGGAGCAGAGTTTTGTCGCAGCCTTTTCGAGGCAGATTTTAGTTGCGGCAGAAGATATTCCCGCGGACGTGCAGGAGGAACTGACACAGTTTGCCATGGAGCCGAACGGAAAAGAGACTCTGTCTGTATTGTTTTTCTCATTGCTGAAGCTCTGCAGAAAGGCGGAAAAAGAAATTGTTCTGATTATAGATGAGGTGGATTCTGCCACAAATAATCAGGTTTTTGTTGATTTTCTTGCCCAGCTCCGCAATTATTATTTAAAAAGAAGGCAGATACCGACTTTTAAATCTGTGATACTTGCGGGTGTATATGATGTACGGAACGTCAAAAGAAAGATTCGGGCGGATGAGGATCAAAAGACGAACAGTCCGTGGAATATTGCTGCGGATTTTACTGTAGATATGAGTTTTTCAGTTCCGGACATTGCCGGAATGCTGCGGGATTATGAGAGCGACTGTCATACGGGTATGGATATCGATATGATGGCGCAGCTTCTCTATGATTATACATCCGGTTATCCATATCTGATTTCCCGGCTGTGCAAGCTTATGGATGAGCGTATTGTCGGGCGTTCTGAATTTCCGGATTTGTCACATGTATGGACAAAGGCGGGGTTTCTGGAAGCACTGAAGATATTGCTGGAGGAACCAAATTCATTATATCAGTCTATGAAGGGAAAGCTGGGGGATTATCCGTATCTTCGAAAGGTTCTGTATGACCTTCTGTTCACAGGGAAAACAGTGCCATACACGGCAATGAGTGATTATATGGAAACGGCAGCTATGTTTGGATTTATTAAAAATATGAATGGGACAGCTGTTATATCGAATCGTATCTTCGAGACTGTACTTTATAACTGGTTTATGGCAGAGGAATATGCAGATAACAGGCTTTATGAGACCGGTTTGCAGGGCAAAAACCAGTTTATATCCGGAGGTCACCTGAATGTTCGGCTGATACTGGAAAAATTTTCGGAAAGCTTCGATTATCTGTATGGGGATCAGAATGAAGCCTTTCTGGAAGATATCGGCAGACGTTATTTCATGCTGTTTTTAAAGCCGATCATCAATGGTGTCGGTAATTGTTACGTTGAGGCGGAAACACGCAACCATGAGAGGACAGACCTGATTATTGATTACGGCGGAGATCAGTTTGTCATTGAAATGAAGGTGTGGCGCGGAAACGCTTACAATGAACGCGGAGAACAGCAGCTGGCTGAGTATCTTGATTATTATCATCTGAAAAAAGGATATATGCTCAGTTTCAATTTTAATAAAAAGAAAGAAATCGGTATAAAAGAAGTCCTTGTGGGTGATAAGATTCTCATTGAAGCAGTTGTATGAGTAACTGTTGTTTATTATATTTTCAGGCAACATGAAATATGTCCGGATCCAGATCCGGATCCAGTTCAAGCAGTATGTTCTTTACGTTTGCGCGCATTCCCTGGATTCGTTTCGAAATATATGTCCTTGAGAATGACAGCTCTTTGGCGATTTTTGCGTGCGAAAGCGTCTCTCTCTCGGACAACAGTATGATATCCAGGATATCCCGGTCAATACCGCTGCCGAAACAGGCGGTTAATTTCTGATAGAGCTCTTCCGAATGCATCTGTTCCAGTGCCATTGATTCAACATTGCAGTTGATATAATCCAATACCGAGTCGCCTGTCGCAATTTTGTTAAAAAAATCATCTCTGTCGGAATCATCTGAATCCGGAAAGGCATCTGCGGCAAACATGCAGAAACATGTTTGCTCCATCTTTACTTTTCGGGTTTCTTCCGGCGACAGTGAGAGCAGCTCGCCCAGCGTTTCAAGATCGGGTCGCTTTCCATAGGTGGTTTCGTACGTCCTTTCTGTTTGTGCCATTTTTGCCAGCAGGCGGAATTTTTTGTCCGGTTTTATGATGAACTGATTGCGTCTGCAATAGTCCCAGAGATACTTGGTCACCCAGTAGCGGGCATAGGTGGAAAATGCGGCTCCCTTATTGGGTGAGAAGTGATCGATGGCTTTGAGCAGACCGATGATCCCTTCCTGCAGGAAATCGGTTGTATCACTGTCGTTTTGTGAGTAATTTCCGTGTTTTACACAGTAAAATACGATGTCAAAATTAGCGCTGCATACGCGGTCCCGGGCTGCCGTATCACCGTTTTTCGCTCTCTGTATCAGATGTACGGTTTCTTCTTCGGTAAGCTTTTCCGGGCTGCGGATCGCCTGGATGTATGTCAGTAACGTCTGATCCACTGATTTTTCGTATTGCATATCTCTCTGCGCGGAATCAATCCGGCGAATCCGTTCTCCTTTCCGGTACATGATCTTCGATTTTATAGTTGCGGGTATTCCCGATGGTTTATGATGCTGACGCAGTTGCGTTTTTTTTTCATGTACCGTATAAATGCCTGAATAGTCAATATGTATATATAATAACAAAATTTTATATTAAATAAAGTCTGGCAAATATCGGTCAGATATGAGATAATTAATATTTAACGATTTTCAATACCATGATATAATTCCATAAGAACAGAAAAGCAGATGTACTGCTGAACAGACAGCTGTGATAAAACGAAGCAGGAACGAGGCAGAAGTGTTTTGAGGTGATGTTTCAGAAGGGTGCGCAAATGGAACGATTAGATAAGAACTGGAAGGATCAATTTAATTCAACAGCACTGGAGCGGGGGCAGACGGCTTGCATAAACCGGAAGGTGGATGCGCTGAAGGAGAACGGAAATGATTATTCCGCGGCGGTGCTGGATCGCGAGAGACATGAGGTGTCTCTGACTCTGAAAAACGGATGCCCGATTCGGATGAAATGTCATTGTCCGGTCGCGCGCAGCGGAAATCACTGTTATCATATGGCGGCGCTGCTTTTTGCGATCGAGGAGCTGGATCACCCGGAGAGGGTTGCCGCTGATTCGGAGAACAAAAAGGCCGTGCGCGCAAATACGGAGAAACGCACGAAGACAGAGAGTGCGCGACGCGCAAAGGAAGAAGCGGAGCGCCGTGCCAGGGAAGAAGCGGAGCGCCGTGCCAGGGAGGAAGTTGAGCGCCGTGCCAGGGAAGAGGCGGAGCGTCGTGCCAGGGAGGAAGTTGAGCGCTGCGCCAGGGAGGAAGCGGAGCGTCGTGCCAGAGAAGAAGCGGAACGCGCGGAGCGCCGGGCGGCCAGGGAGAAACGGAAAGCGGAGCGGGCACAGAAGGAAGCGGAACAGAAGGCGGCGGTCGAGGCTGAGCGGCAGCGGCAGCTGGCAAAGCAGCAGGCCGAAGCGGAGCGCAGGGAGGCCATCCGGAAGGAAAAGAAGGCTGAGGAGGAGCGGCGCCGCGAAAAAAGGGCGCGGGAACAGGCGGAAGCGAAGGCTACCGCTGAAAAGCGAAAAAAGCAGGAAGAAAAAGCACGCAGAGAAGAACAGATGCGCCGAGAGCAGGAGGAGACCCGAATGGCTGAGGCACAGGAAAGACGCGAGAGGGAGCGTCTGGAAGCTGAGCGGCTGAAAAAGGAAATGAAGGAGAAGCATGACCGCATGGCCGGAGAATATACACTGCTGGGGGAAGCCTGGCAGGAGGATGCGGAGTCTGTCGTCGGACATGCCAGTCCGGATGTGCTGGAACAGTACAGCTATTTTGACGGCGAGGCGATTTTTCAGTCCATGGATCTTTCACGTGCCAGATTACGCGATGGTGAAAAGCTGTATAAACAGGGTGTGATTGATCAGCTGGAGATAAATACCGGCTATGAGAAATATAATACTTACCTTTACAGGGAGGATGATTCGCTCGTCGGTCAGGCAATCTGGTATGGGACAGATGAAGGGACAGAGATACAGACGACTCTGGTTTTTGACAGGGATTCTGTCCGCAGAGCCCGGTGTACCTGTCCCGCATGCAGAAAATCATACAGCTGGTATTATGATTCCGACTCGGACTGCAAGTACACCGCGGGTGTTCTGTTCGCTGTGCGGGATTATCTGGAAACGCATCACATCGGGGATGCGACGGACTGGAACGCGGGCAGGCTCCTCGCTTTGTATGAGAGAAAAAGGGCAAACCTGCTGGCGGCGGACAGTCAGGAGCTGCAGGAGAGCCTGACGCTGAAACCGCGGCTGATCAAAAAGGACGGCGATCTGACACTTTCCTTTAAAATAGGGACGGACAGGCTTTTTGTGGTGAAAGAGCTGGATGAATTCTGCGAAAACGTGCGCAATGCCGCCACCGCCCAGTATGGTTCCAGCACAAAGATCAATCACAAACGGAGTAATTTTACGGACGAAAGCAAAAAATGGCTGCGTTTTATTGAGCGGATTGTTCAGGAAGAGGAGGAGTTCTGTCAGCGTCTGGAACATGCGACACGTTCCCGTAACTATTATCACAAGTCAGCGAAAGTGGGTGGCTCGCTGAATTTGTTTGGATGGCGGCTGGATGAGCTTTACAGAGAACTCGGCGCAGCGAAGATCGAATATGAAGACCGCGATATGGGAAAGAAAAAACAGATCCTGCAATGCGGCGAGGGGAATCCGCATATCACGCTACAGATTTCTGAGGCAAGTCTTGACTATGTGCAAGACTACGGGAATCAAAAGAAACGGTCGGTTCGCGGGAGTTCCATTGGAGACGATTTTCACGGGATCGAGGTGGAGGGGGTTCTGCCGGAGCTGTATTTCGGAATGGAGTATACATATTATGTGAAAGGCAGTATTTTCTGCCGGTCTTCCCATGATTTTCAGGAGAAAATCGAACACTTTGCCTCCATGGCGGATGAGGATGGCATATTTTCCTTCCGTGTCGGGCGCAATAATCTGGCGGAGTTTTACTATCAGCTGCTGCCGGATCTGCAGGATGTTGTAGATGTGGTTGAGACGGATCCGGATCGGATCCATTCTTTTGTGGCGCCGCCGGTGAATTTTGTTTTTTATCTGGACGCATATGGCGGCGATGTGCAGTGCAGCCCGTTTGCCCGCTATGAGCAGAACGAATATACTCTGCTCGATTATCTGAATGAGGAGGGCGGTCCGCGGGAGATGTTCCGCAATTTTACGGCGGAGCAGGAAATTTTGTACCGCGCCATGTCCTGGCTTCCGGTGATCGACCCGGAGCGTGAGGCGCTGAGCTGTGACGGGGATGAAGAACTGATCTACCGGATGATGACAGACGGTGTGAATGAGCTGCTGACGCTGGGAGAGGTACAGTGTACACCCCGCTTCCGTGCAAAACGCAAGATTCGCCCGGTGAAGGTGTCTGTCGGCGTCTCCGTGTCAGGCGGACTGCTGGATCTGGATATCATGACGGACGACGTGCCGCCGGAGGAACTGCTCGATATACTGAGCAGTTATCGGGAGAAAAAGAATTATTACCGCCTGAAGGACGGTTCTTATATAGATATGGATGAACAGTCTGTGGAACTGCTCTCTGAACTGATGGATTCCATGCATCTGAAACCGAAGGATTTTGTGAACGGGAAAATGCATCTGCCGCTCTATCGGACGCTCTATCTGAATAAGATGCTGGAGGAAAACGACGGCGTTTACAGTGACCGGGACTCGCATTTCCGTGAGATGGTCAAGGAATTCAAGACCGTGAACGACGCGGATTTTGATGTGCCGGACAGCCTGTCGAAAATCATGCGAAAGTATCAGAAGGATGGTTATAAATGGCTGCGGACGCTGGAGACCTGGCAGCTTGGGGGCATCCTGGCCGATGATATGGGTCTCGGCAAGACATTGCAGATCATCGCTCTCCTGCTCGCCGCGAAGGAGAGAGGTGTGGACGCGGTTTCTCTCGTGGTGGCTCCGGCTTCTCTGGTCTTTAACTGGGGGGAGGAGTTTGCCCGCTTTGCGCCGGATCTGCGGATCCTGGCAGTCGCCGGTACGCAGGAGAGCCGGCAGGAAAAGATCGCTTCTTACAGGGATTATGACGTCCTTGTGACGTCCTACGATCTGCTGAAACGGGACATTCATCTCTATGAAGACATCGAATTCGAATACGAGGTGATCGATGAGGCGCAGTATATCAAGAACCATACGACAGCGGCAGCGAAAGCGGTGAAAGTGATACGGAGCCGCTATCATTTCGCTCTGACCGGCACGCCGATCGAAAACCGTCTGAGTGAACTGTGGAGCATTTTCGATTTCCTGATGCCGGGCTTTCTGTACACCTATGAGGTCTTTAAACGCGAGCTGGAGACGCCCATCGCCAAATACCAGGATGAAACGGCGATGAACCGGCTCCGGAAGATGACCGGTCCGTTTATCCTGCGGCGCCTGAAGGAGGATGTCCTGAAGGATCTGCCGGACAAGCTGGAGGAGGTGCGTTATGTGCGTTTCGCGGAGAAGCAGCAGCAGCTCTATGACGGGCAGGTGCTTCATATGCGCGAACTGATCGGCATGCAGGATGCGAGTGAATTTAATAAAAATAAACTGCAGGTTCTGACGGAGCTGATGCGGCTGCGGCAGATCTGCTGCGATCCGTCCCTGTGTTTTGATCGCTATAAAGGAGAATCGGCCAAGGCGGACGCCTGCATGGACCTGATACAGAGCGCCATTGACGGAGGACACCGGATGCTGCTGTTTTCTCAGTTTACATCTATGCTGGAGATTCTCTCGGCACGTCTGGACAGGGAGAAGATTCCGTATTTTACGATCACGGGCAGCACTGCAAAACAGAAACGGCTGGAGCTGGTGAAAGCATTTAATAACGGAAGTGTGCCGGTCTTCCTGATTTCCTTAAAGGCCGGCGGCGTCGGCCTGAATCTGACCGGGGCGGACGTCGTCATCCACTATGATCCGTGGTGGAACGTGGCTGCGCAGAATCAGGCGACTGACCGGGCGCACCGCATCGGCCAGACGAAAAAGGTGACTGTATTTAAGCTGATTGCGCGCGGGTCGATCGAGGAGAAAATCCTGGAGCTGCAGGAGGCGAAACGTGATCTCGCCGACCAGGTGATCAGCGGAGAGACCGGGCAGCTGGCCGGGATGACCCGGGACGATCTGCTGGAACTGTTGGATTAAGGGTTACTGGTCATTCTCTGACCACGCACTTGCTGCGTGGTCAGGCCGAAAACGCAGCGGTTTCGATTCAGGAACTGTCATAAAAATATTTGTCCGTTATGACATAATTTTCATATGGTCTGATAAAATGGATACAGGATTTTTCCCCGGAGAAAGGCAGGAACCGGCGATGAGGGACAGTGATATCACATTAGACAGGAAAGCTCTGGCATGCATTCTCTGGACAGTGACGGGTGATCAGATTGTTTCGATTTTACATCATATGAAGAAAAACGGCGTGGAAAAGCAGGAATACACGCTGCTTGCGTATTTTTGGATGGAGATGCATCCGGACAGGCAGATTCAGGTCACAGAGGACGGAGAACATTTTGAGGCGACAGGGAACGAAGAGAGGCTGGAAGAGCTGCTGGCACAGATTTCCGGCGATTCTCTGCAGCGGTTCCTTGAAAAGAAGCAGGGCGCCAGGCAGAAAAGCGCGTCTGAAATATATCATGAAGCGGGAGTCGAGAGGCAGTACTGGAACAGCTACATCCAGGGAAAGACCCGAAAAATTAATAAAAAGGACATTATTTTCAAACTGGCTTTCGGATTGCGGCTGGATCGGTGGGAGACGAGCTATCTGCTGCACATCAACGGTTTTGCCTATCCTGTCCCGGAATCGTTCGGAAAGAGAGAGGCGATCATCCTTGCCGCGATTGAGAATCAGGAGTATGACAGGGCGAAACTGGATGAGCAGCTGTATCGGGCCGGGGAGGAGACATTATTTTCCGGTGAATAACGGAATCCTCTGTGCTTCATACAGACGGACATAAGTTATTTTTGAACAGTTCCTAAGTGTCGTAAAAACAGAGATGGGAGGAGATGAGCCGGATGATTACATTGACACTGGACAGCGGCGCGAAGATATCTGCGCTGTCCGTCCGGGTTCTCCGGATGAAATATACACGGTATCAGCAGGACGGGCTGCTTCAAAGTCTCTGGAAATCGGGACAGCTGGAGTGTTTTGAGCGGGAGTCCTGTTCTCATGATCCGGAAAACGTCTGGGTGCGGGAATTCGTAAATGTAAGAATGGGTGCGGGCAGCAGACGGCTTGATCTGTTTGATGAGATCATTCGCCGGAATTCAAAGCAGGATACAGGGCTTTTGGATGCTGTCCGGCAGGCGTTTCCGGAACTGGAGCATAGCGGTCTCCTGGGGGAGGAAAATGCGGGTTTCTGGCGCTGTCTTTCGGATGAGACGGAGTGGAGCGCTGAGAATGGCAGGATTTTTTATGAACTGTTCGTTTTGCTTCTGCAGCTGGCGAATGAGATGACGGTTCGAATCTCTGAGAAGGAGACGGAACTGTTCCTGAGTGAGCTGCGCGGGGGAGCACGGGTCGTCGTCGGCGGCAGCAGGATCTGTCCGGTGGGAGATGACAGTATCTTTCTGCTGCCGGATACCGGTATGCTGGAGCGGGTTCGGTTCGAATCGTCGACCGGCATGGCGGTTCGCTGTCCGGCGGAGGAAATAGATGAACAGATTTGCAGTTTTGCGCGGACAGAGATCGGTGAACACACGGTACGATGGATCGTCGTAAAAGCCAACGGCAGCCTTTCGGCGTCCCGGACGGCGCGTGAGATATGGGATTTGTGGAATGATTGCGGGAGACCGAAGCTTACGGCTGTGGCGGCGTACGGAGAGATGTTCCAGCTGCTGACGGAATCCGGGCTTTCCATCCGCGGCGGAGGAGAGCGATGGGAGCATGTGCACCGGATCGGCGCCGGACTGAACGCGGTTACCGCGATCTGCGGGAAGGACCATATGCTGAGGACGAATGTGGAGGAAATCAACCGCCATGTAAAAGATATTCGAAATGTCCGGGATGCCCGGATCCGGAATAACCGGAAACGAATCCAGGCATTCGTCCTTCAGGAGCAGGGAAGGTTATTCTGGTTTGACGGAGCGGGCAGAGGAGAGATCGAGGGTGCGGAGATGGCGGCGCTCGGAGAAAAGGCGATCTATTATCTGAGCGGATCGAAACTCTGCGCCTTTCGGTTTGGGGAGAAAGAGCCTGCCGGCGGGAGTGACGACAGGCGGCGGACCGGTTCGAAGGCGGGAGATGTCCCGGAGTTCATCCGGAACGAGGGAATCACGGATCTTCAGAGCATTTCGGAGAACGGGTACGACACGGTCTATATCAGAACCGGGGCGGACGGGATATACCGTTACAGGTTTTGACGTGAGGACCCGGATCCGGGAGTTCGCAGAACGGAGTCAGGAGGAGGAAAGGATGTCGGTTCGGGTGGCAGCGGGATTATGTGCGGCGATCGTTATAGTACTCGTGATTCTGTGTCTCGTTTTTCGCCGCGTGATGCAAAACCGCAGGACAGACAGGAAGGACGCGGACAAGACCGGCCTGGTCAGCCAGGTTCTGGAATCCGAAAAAACGCTGGCTGATATCGAGGACTGTAAGCGGTATGTAAATCTGTTTCGCAGGCTGCTGGAACCACTGCAGACGCTTTGCGCGGTCGGAAAGGCATTGGAAGCGGGCGTCAGTCTGACGTCGGAACAGATCAGTTATTATTTTTCTTACAGTGTGGCGGAACCGCTCCGCTCTATTGTCAGGGAAGAAAAAAGATACCGGGAGCAGCAGACCGATTATCCGGAACAGATCCGGCGGGAACAGTATATGAAGCGGGATCCGGATGACCTGCGCCGGATGCTTCAGGAAAACCGGGAGAAGGAGAAGCGGGGAGCCGGTTATCAGATGATGAAGCGGACGCTTCTCCAGATGGAGGAGGAACAGATCCTTCTGCCCCTGACCGGATGGGAGGGGGAGGGTGTGCCGGAATCACAGCTGGTGTCAGAGACCGCAAAACAGGCGGCGGAGATTCTGCAGAAAAACGGACTGTATCTTCTCTATTATAATGATGCAAAGGTGAAGACCGACAGCGCCCTGCAATGTACTTTTACGGAAGGCGGGGTTTCGGCACTTGAGACGCCGGGGGTGTTTATCATGAATGACGACGGACGGCTGGAGTTGTACGGCGCA
>JAJBUT010000217.1 GCA_020860185.1 Lachnospiraceae bacterium
TGCGGAGCAATCGACTTTCATAGATGTTGGCGCGCTGCGACAGCAGCGCATGGGAGTTTAACATCAAAAGAATTTGATATATTGTAATTCATCAGCACAGTGCTTCAAACCTGCTGCAAAGTACGTACGATACGCAAATTACACAGGGAAAAGTCCCATCGCGCAGCGATTATAAATGGACTTTTCGTCGTAACTGTGAAGATATTGAACACTTACGATATAATTTATGATTTATCTGTCCGGATATACCGAAAATCGAGAAAAATCATATAAATACAGTAAACGACTTTATGTCGCAGACGTTTGGAGGCATCAAGATGAGAAGAATCATATATGACGGCGACAGCTTCTATGAACTGGACGAGGAATGCCTGAAAGAAAAGGAGGAATCGGAGCGCCAAAAGGAAATGAACTGGCAAAAGAGAGATCCGTGGATCGATGACAGACGGAAGCAGGATAACGGCCATTGGACAAATCGTACAAAGCGACAGGAAAAACATGGGAGAAAATAAAACGTACCGGATGTCCGGCTGTGCGGACAGCCGGACATCCGGTACAAAGGGAAAATAGTTTTGAAGATTTCTGGTGTCTGTTTAGTTGTCTGCGGCTCCGGTGCGTTTCAGCACATAAAATCCATCGTCGAAGCATGTCACATAGATAAAGCCTCTGTCATCGACGCAGCAATCCTCGGTCATCGCATTGCGCGGTCCCGGCAGTCCGGGGAAGAAGGAATCCTTCGGATCCTTATTCGGGTTCGGCGGGATGAAATAAGCGAGTTCCTTAATATAATAGGGATCGGATACGTCAAAGATGCGAAGTCCTGCTGCGAAATAGCAGCAGTATACACGATCACCGCGCTGCTCGAGCCACGGCTTGTTGCTCATGGGTTCATGCAGATTGTGCGGTCCGAACGGTCCCTGGCACTCGAGATTCATCACATTGAAGTTCGGGTAAGGGAAATCCTCCGGGACTTCCGGATACGGGAACTCTGCGATCAGTGTCGGTTTGGACGGATCTCGCACATCCACCATGTGCAGGTTGTTCATGGCCTGCGCCTCGGTGATAGATCCTTTCGGGAAGAACTGGAAGCGTTCGCCTTCGTTGGTCACGACAACCAGATCGCGTCCGGGAAGCGGCAGTGCCGTGTGGGTACGTGCTCCGGCCAGATGACTGGAGAATGCCGGCATAAACTTCAGCTGTCCGATCGCTCTCGGACGAGTGACATCAGTACAGTCCAGCACATAGAGGCCGTCTCCGCAGTAGCCGCAGAACATGATGCCGTCGTCGCGGCGGAATGGCGGTCCGTGCATCCAGCCTTTATCCATGAAGGACGGAACATGTCCCGCGTGGTGATCGACCGTCCGTCCGCAGTAGCCGTCCACAAACTGCTCCGGCGACCACCAATTGCCTACCTCGTGGGGATTGGTCGGGTCGGAAATGTCAATAATACGCATGATCATGCCCTCGAAGCGCATACTCTCACAGGAGAGATATACATAAGGACCGCCGTTGTACATGAAACGGTGTACACCGATCGAATGCGGAACACCGCAATCCCAGTAACCCAGATACTTCGGATTTTCCGGATCCTCCTTCAGACTCCAGATCTGGATGCCAGCCTGACACTTCATATCCATCAGATCACTCTGATTCACCAGCGCGCCGGGACCGGAACCCGCCGTCATCGCGCAGATCAGAAGATCGTCCGCCACCTGGATCTTCGGTGTGGACGTTGTCGGATACTCCTCCGGATCCAGCAGCTGCAGATGCTTCACAAATCGGGTGTGGTACGGGTCTGTGATGTCCGCGATCAGAACACCGGTCTGTGTGCCTCCGAAACAGGAACCATAGAGATAATATTTCCCGGACGCAGTCTTGTAAACCTGCATCTGGAAGACACCGCTCTTGCCGTTCCAGGCATTGAAATCAAGAACCTCAAGGTTTTTGATGTAGCCATTGTTGCCGGGCCCCTTGGCATAAAACATATCTGCCATACAAAATACCTCCTATCAAATTTAAGATAGTTTTATTGTAAGCCTTTTTCATCTGTTCGTCAATTTGTTTTGCGGATTTATCAAATATTATATATAATATATTTTCTGAAAATCAAAACAAGCAAATTTTCTTTTTTTTAAATATTATCACAGTCTTTTTATAATTCAGTCATAATTTGCACACATTTTTCCATTATGATTATTTCATACAAAACAAAGGTCTCCGAGGACAGCCGATCTGAGCCTGATATCAGCGTTTTTGGAGACGACTAAAAATCCATCTATTGTTAATAGATTTCCTATATAGATTTTTTTCATAAACTTTAACTCCCTTTTAACAGAAAGCCCCGTCTGGGGCTTTCTGCGTGAAACCTTTGCATGAGAAAATAAAATGTCGCTTGCAATACTTCCTTTCCGTGAGCTGCTGGTCTGCCCCGTGAGTACATCCTCACAGAGCGTTTTTATATCATGGCATGGATATTTCATGTATGATATGATACAAAAAAGCCTTTAAAGCACTCTCATAGCACTTTAAAGGCTTTGCCAGAGCTTCGAATGGGACTCGAACCCACGACCTACGCATTACGAGTGCGTCGCTCTACCAACTGAGCCATCGAAGCAAGCAAGAACTATTATATAGAATATGTTCTGAAATTGCAAGACTTTTTTTATCTTTTTTTAGTAAGCTGAAGTGAAAAGTTTACTTCCACTTTGAAGGGGGCGAAGTAAACTTTTCACTTCAGCAGAAATTTATTTGACAGCATTCCGGTTTAGTGATATTGACAATATAGGATAAAACATATATAATGAATATCGGATAAAACCACTAACAAAGGATACGATA
>JAJBUT010000024.1 GCA_020860185.1 Lachnospiraceae bacterium
GCTATCGGAGAAAAAGACAAGCAATATTAAAAGTTATTTTTGAACAGTTCCTTACGTCATCATATGTACTTCACAGCAAGTGCGGAGTATATTCCTGAACAGTTTATATATCCTCCTGCGTTTATACAGTAACACCCAGCAGATAATTATACAGTCCCTCGTATCTCGAAGCGGATACCTTCCAGGAGAAATCCGTCTTCATCCCGCGCTCCACGATCTTATTCCACTGAGCCTTTTTGTCAAAGAATATCTGCTTGGAATAGTTGATCACATGAAGCATATCATCCGCATTATAATCGGTAAAGGAAAATCCCGTGCCGGTATTATCGAACTCGTTGAACGGCTGAACCGTATCCTTCAGTCCGCCGGTCTCGCGTACAATCGGAACCGTGCCGTACCGGAACGCCATGAGCTGTGTCAGACCGCAGGGCTCAAACCGTGACGGCATCAGGAAAGCATCCGCAGACGCGTAGAGCTTCTGAGCCAGATCCGCGTTGTAGCAGATGTTCGCGGAAACCCGGTTGCCGTATTTCCACGCGTAGTATTTAAACATATTCTCATACTTCTCCTCACCGGTTCCGATGACTACAAACTGAGTAAAATCATCGACAATCTGTTCGAAGCAGTAATCGATCAGATCCAGTCCCTTCTGGTCTGTCAGCCGGGAAACCAGGCCGATCATATACTGATGCTTATCAACATCCAGACCCAGCATCTCCTGCAGCTTCAGCTTGTTCTGGAACTTCTTTCTGCGGAAAGAATCCGCGTCATAGTTCACGAACAGCTTCGGATCCGTCGCCGGATCGTACAAATCATAGTCAATGCCGTTTACGATACCCTGCATATCGAAATGCCGCGCCGACAGAAGACCATCCAGCCCCTCGCCGTAATACGGAGTCTGAATCTCCTGCGCATAGGTATCACTGACCGTCGTGATATAATCCGCATAAACCAGACCGCCCTTCAGCATATTCGCATCCTTTTTAAACTCCAGCTTATCCGGCGTGAACAGAGACTTCGGGAAACCTGTCAGCCCCATCATCGTCTTCACATCCCAGATTCCCTGGAACTTCAGATTGTGAATCGTCATAATGGACTGCATGCCCCAGAAAAACATGTCGCCCTGGAACTCCGTCTTTAAATAAACCGGAATGAACCCGGTCTGCCAGTCATGACAGTGAATCAGATGCGGCTGAAATCCGATCAGCGGCAGCATAGACAACACTGCCTTATCAAAAAAGCAGAATTTTTCTATATCATTCCGAATATTACCATAAGGCAGGAAACAATCAAAATACTCCTCATTATCAATAAAATAATAGGTAATCCCGTCCATCTCGTACTTCAAAACGCCGACATACTTGTAGGGCACATACGATCCGGTACCCATATAAAAATGTGTCACATACTCGAACTGATTCCGATACTGATCCGGAATGCAGGAGTAATTCGGGATCACCACACGAACATCCCACTCCTCCTTATTAAACATTTTCGGAAGGGCGCCGCACACGTCAGCCAGTCCGCCGGTCTTGATAAACGGCACGCACTCCGATGCTGCAAACAGTATTCTTTTCATGTCAATCCTCCTCGTATGATTTACTCATCCCAGTTGTGATATACCTGCTGCACATCGTCGTCCTCGTCCAGCAGATCCAGTATCCGGTTAATGTTATTGATATCCTGCTCGTTCGTCAGCTCCACATAATTCTGCGGAAGCATGGTCACCTCAGCGCTCGCCATCGCGATACCGGCATCCTCAAGCGCCTGTCTGACATCGCTGAAGGAATCCGGATCGGTGATCACCTCATAGCTGTCCTCCTCCTCGGCAAAGTCCTCCGCGCCTGCGTCCAGCGCAGCCATCATCAGATCGTCAGCGTCCATCTCACAGTCTTCTTTGTCAATGATGATCTGACCCTTTTTATCAAACATAAATGATACGCAGCCCTGTGTACCGATACTGCCCTTACCCTTGGTAAACGCGCTCCTGACGTTTGCCGCGGTACGGTTTTTATTATCCGTCAGTGTGTCCACGATGATCGCCGTGCCGCCCGGTCCGTATCCCTCATAGGTAGCGGAAACATAATTGACAGAATTAGAATCACCGGCTGCTTTTTTTATACCGCGCTCAATGGTGTCGTTCGGCATATTGTTCGCCTTCGCCTTGGCAATGACATCGCGCAGCCTGCTGTTGTTCGCCGGATCAGCGCCACCTTCCTTCACCGCCACCGCAATCTCACGGCCGATGATCGTAAACACTTTTCCTTTTGCCGCATCATTTCTCTCTTTTTTGTGCTTGATATTCGCAAACTTGGAATGTCCTGACATGTTCGTCCTCCTGGCTTTCTTTGCAGCTGTTCAGCAACACAGCTACATTTCTTTTTTGTCTTTCTGAATCATAATTTCTTTTGATACACGTACGCTCTCGATCATTCTGTCTCTGACAGAAAGAACCTCAAACCGATAACCGAATCCTGATACATTGAATGCCTCGCCGTCCGACGGAATCCTGTCGATTCTCGAAATAATGTATCCGTTCAGTGTATCAAAATCCGCCAGACTCTCCTCATCCTCAATATCCAGAGTCTCAAATACCTCCTCCAGATCTGCCATACCGCTGATCAGAAAAGAACCGTCCTTCTGAGCCTGAATATCTCTCTCCTCCCGGTCATGCTCGTCAAAAATATTTCCCACAATCTCCTCGAGGATATCCTCCATCGTGATCAGACCGGAAACCTGACCGTACTCATCCACCACGATCACCATGTGAGACTTTGCGGGCTGCATATTTCGAAATAAAATATTTCGAAATATGCAGACCGCAAAGTCTCACATGG
>JAJBUT010000153.1:0-5075 GCA_020860185.1 Lachnospiraceae bacterium
GTATACCAGAAAAATGGAGAAGTGCAAAACTATTCCGGTTTATCCGGGTTAGGGTATATACAACATACACCGGTTTGCTGTGGGCAATTATGAATAAAAATGCCAAATAAAGAATAAAATATGCAAACAAAAAATATTCTTGAACAACCGCTTCTGAGCGTGCTATGATAACACTTAAACAGAAAGGAGGACGTATGATGAATACTTTTTGGACAAAACTCGGATTATTTGCAGGCGGCGTCCTGTTCGGCACGGCCGGGATTAAAATTCTCAGCAGCAAGGACGCAAAAAAGGCATATACCCATACCACAGCCGCGGTACTGCGCGCAAAGGATTGTGTGATGACGACAGCTACTGCGATTAAGGAAAATGCCGATGATATTCTGGCTGACGCGAAGGAGATCAATGAGGCTCGTGCGGCAAAGGAAGCAGAGGAAGTGGATGACACTTCCTGTGAAGCAGAGGCATAATCAGACACTGCATCAGTAGTAGACTGCCGGCTGGATTTGCTGTATGAATCCGGCCGGCAGTTTGACGCACATGGGAGATATATCATGAAATGTAAAATAATGCACGAATCAAGGGGTCGGATGAGGGTGCGCATGGTCTGCGGCCATATGACCCTGCATCAGGCGGATATTCTGGAATACTATCTGCGTTCGCAGAGCGGCGTGACGGATGTGAAGGTATATGACCGTACCTGTGACGCAGTGATTTTTTACCATGCGGAGTATTCCCGGACACAGGTAAGATCTGAAAAATCGTCCGGCACAGAGATGGCTCCGGGGTCAGTGGGAAACGTGCGTGCGGACATCATCACCGCGCTTTCCCGTTTTTGCTATGAGAAGAATGAGGCTCTCGTGCCGGATCACACCGGACGTGCGCTGAATCGTGAATTTGAGGACAAGCTGGTATTTACGATTGCCAGCAGGGTTGTGACGAAGTTTTTTCTCCCGCTGCCGATCCGAATTCTGGTTGCGTCCGTCCGCTCTGTTCGCTATATTGCCATGGGTCTCCGCTCCCTGATGAGAGGAAAGATCGAGGTGGCGCTTCTGGATGCCACGGCTATTACGGTTTCCATGCTGCGCGGAGATTTTGACACGGCCTCTTCTGTGATGTTTCTGCTGCGAATTGGCGAGATCCTGGAGGAGTGGACACACAAGAAATCTGTGGATGATCTGGCGCGGACCATGTCGCTGAAGATTGATCGCGTATGGCAGAAGGCGGACGGACAGGAGGTTCTGGTTTCAATTAATGACATTCAGGTCGGCGATGAGATTGTGGTTCGCATGGGAAATATGATCCCGCTCGACGGCAAAGTGGTGTCCGGGGAGGCGATGGTGAACCAGGCTTCGATCACCGGGGAGCCGCTGGCGGTGCGTAAAGGTGTCGGGAGTTATACCTACGCGGGGACAGTGGTTGAGGAAGGCGAGTGTGTCATCTGCGTGGATAAGGTTTCCGGCGCCGGGCGATACGATAAGATCGTCCGCATGATTGAGGATTCCGAGAAACTGAAATCTGTGACGGAGGATAAGGCTTCCCATCTGGCGGATCGTCTGGTTCCGTTCAGCCTCGGAGGGACGATCCTGACATGGTTGCTGACGAGAAACGCCTCGAAGGCGCTGGCAATCCTGATGGTGGATTTCTCCTGTGCCCTGAAGCTGTCCATGCCGCTGGCGGTGCTGTCAGCGATGCGGGAGAGCAACGCGTATCATATCTCTGTCAAGGGCGGGAAGTTTCTGGAAGCAGTGTCGGAGGCGGATACCATTGTGTTTGACAAGACCGGCACGCTGACGCATGCTTCCCCTTCTGTAGCTCAGATTGTGACGTTTGATGGCAGACGGGAGAAGGATGTTCTGCGGATGGCTGCCTGTCTGGAGGAGCATTATCCGCACTCTGTCGCGAAGGCGGTTGTAAATGCGGCGAAGGAACGGAACCTTTTCCATGAGGAGCGTCATACGAAGGTGGAATATGTAGTGGCTCACGGCATCTCCAGCATTGTGGATGGACAGAAGGTAGTGTTGGGCAGTTATCATTTCGTATTTGAGGATGAGCAGTGCCGGATCCCGGAGGGAGAACAGGAGAAGTTTGATGCCCTTCCGAATGAGTATTCGCATCTTTATCTGGCGGAATCGGGCGTCCTGACGGCAGTGATTTGTATAGAGGATCCGCTTCGCGAGGAGGCTTCGGAGGTGATCGGTCTGCTGAAGGAGATGGGCATTGGGAAGGTTATGATGATGACCGGCGACAATGACCGGACGGCGCGGGCAGTGGCTGCTGCTGTGGGAGTGGACGAATACCGGGCGGAGGTGCTTCCGGAGGATAAGGCGGGCTTTATCCGGTCCGAGCATGAGGCCGGCCGGCGCGTGATCATGGTCGGCGACGGTGTGAATGATTCTCCGGCACTCTCAGAGGCGGATGTCGGTATTGCGATATCCGACGGTGCGGCTATCGCCAGGGAGATTGCGGATGTGACAATCTCGGCGGATGATCTGTATACGCTGGTGACGCTGAAAAAGCTTAGCGACGCGTTGATGAAGCGCATTCATGGGAATTACCGTTTTATCATCGGCTTCAACCTGATGCTGATCATTCTCGGTGTGGCGGGTGTGCTGCCGCCGGCGACTTCCTCGCTGCTGCATAACACATCGACGATCGCGATCAGTTTAAAGAGTATGACGAATCTGCTGGATCAGAATTGAGTGCAGAATCAGGAATAACAATATCCGCATCGCATTCACATTATTTGCGACAACTCAAAATGCGAAACGAATTGATGATCACGACAAAAGAGCCATCAGCATAACCGCTGATGGCTCTTAAAGTTCCATAAATCCGATTCAATGACACGGATGGTCAATAATTACTCTGCAATATACGGCATAAGCGCAACGTGGCGTGCTCTCTTGATCGCCGTTGTAACCGCGCGCTGATGCTTGGCACAGTTGCCGGTGATTCTTCTGGGAAGAATCTTGCCGCGCTCGGATACATATCTTTTTAATTTGTTGACATCCTTGTAATCGATCACATTATCTTTTCCGCAGAATACGCAGACCTTTTTTCTCCTGCGTCCGCCTCTGCGCTTCATCGGAGAATCGCTTCTGCCTTCTTTATTATAAGCCATGATTGTTTTACCTCCTGATAGAGACTGTACTGTTGGTGATGTGTGCTGTAAACACACATGCGGTTTCGTTTAGTTCCAGGGAAGCTCTTCATCAATCCCGTCCGGAATATTCATAAAGCCGTCGCTGACCGCGTTGTCCGGAGACGGACGGTTGTCCGATGCCGGGGCAAAGCCGCCGGAATAGCTGCCGGAACCCGCGCTGCTGGCGTTCTTGCTCTCGCAGAACTCATGGTCGTCCACGATGACATCCGTCGTGTAGACCTTCTGACCCTCGCGGTTTGTGTAGCTGCCGGTCTGAATCCTGCCGGTGATGGCAATTTTCATACCCTTGCGCAGATACTTCTCGGCAAACTCGGCCTGCTGGCGGAATGCGGTACAGCTGATAAAATCTGCTGTCTGCTGGCTGTCGTTTGCGTCGCGGCGTCCTCTGCGGTCAACCGCGAGCGTGTATCTGGCAATCGCCATGGACTGGTCATTTTGTGAATACCGGATCTCGGGATCCCTCGTCAGGCGTCCCATTAATATAACTCTGTTCATAGAAACCTCTTTCTTCGCCTTATGCCTCGTCTTTTCTGACGATCAGGTACCGAAGCACGTTATCCATGATCCGAACTCGCCGCTCTACTTCGGCAGGTGTGCTGCCGGGAGCTTCGAACTGGATGAAGTAATAGAAGCCTTCGGGCATCTTCTGGATCTCATAAGCCAGACGCTTCTTGCCCCATTCCTCGACCTCCGTCACTGTGCCGCCGAAACGCTCAATAATACCCTTTGCGCTTTCAACTACGGCAGCTCTGGCGTCATCCTCGATCCTGGCACTGACAATCAATGCTAACTCATACTTGTTCATGCTGCTTTTACCTCCTTTTGGTCTTGTGGCTCTCTATATGCGAGAGCAAGGAATTGTATATCACGAAATCATATGATAGCATATTTTCCGGGCACAGGCAAGACTGTTTTTATAGTGAACGACAAAAATAATATGTCGTTTCCTAATAATTGTTTCGTTTTTCAAGTCCCCGCGTGTTTTTCTCAACAAGTGTCCGGGGCACCATGACCTGACGGGCGCAGCCAGTGCATTTTAACCGGAAATCCGCGCCCACACGCAGGATCTCCCATTCAAAGCTGCCGCAGGGATGCTTTTTTTTCAGCTTCACAATGTCGCCGATTTCATAGTGGTACGCCATCATCTACACCTCAATGGCGGAAAAAACTTTTCCGATGGAGTCCTGAATCAGCAGATCTGCCCGACGGTCCATCGGGGTGGATGATTTGTTGATCAGCACCAGCCTGCTTCCTTTATAATAGTCGATCAGTCCGGCAGCCGGATAGACGGCCAGACTGGTGCCGCCGATGATCAGCATGTCGGCATGGCTGATATAATGGACGGCGTCCTGTATCGTCTGTGAGTCCAGACCCTCTTCATACAATACGACGTCCGGCTTGATCTGCCCGCCGCAGCCGCAGCGGGGAACGCCGGTGGATTCTTTGATCTGGCGGGCATCATAAAGCCTGCCGCATTTGCGGCAGTAGTTGCGGTGTACGCTGCCGTGCAGCTCCAGAACCTCTTTGCTTCCCGCTGCCTGATGCAGTCCGTCAATGTTCTGGGTGATCACGGCTTTCAGTTTCCCGGCGGCTTCCAGTTCTGCCAGCTTTATGTGAGCTGCGTTCGGCTTCGCGTCCAGCGCGAGCATTTTGTCCCGGTAAAAGCGGAAAAACTCATCGGTATGATCCATATAAAAGGTGTGGCTCAGGATTGTCTCCGGCGGGTAGTCGTATTTTTGGTGATATAGTCCGTCCACACTTCTGAAGTCCGGAATGCCGCTCTCTGTGGAAACGCCGGCTCCGCCGAAAAATACGATATTGTCGGATTCCGCCAGCCATTGTCTGAATTGGTCGATCGTGTTCATGTTTTTTTCACACCTTTCTTCTATAATTATTATTAAAATGATTT
>JAJBUT010000153.1:5085-18323 GCA_020860185.1 Lachnospiraceae bacterium
AGCGACAAAAGGGTATGATGCTACGGATGTGAGCATCCGATTTCTGATCTTTTGTCCTTTTTATCATATCATATTTTGAGAAGAAACCATAGATTGATTGAAAAAACATTAAAAAAAGATTGACATATTTTTTTTGTTGCTATTTAATATACTCTGAGTCAAAGCTACATAAAATATCAGTCATCCCGAATGATTGCGGGTCATGAAAGTACAAAGAGGAAGAAACCATGCATTTTGAACTTGCCGGAAAAAAAGTCAGGCTGCTGGCCGCGGCAGTCACTGTCTTTATCATTATTTTTGTTGCGGCACATTATAAACTGTATCTGGATCCGGAGCTCGATCTGGATCACGGGTATGCATTATTTATCCTTTCCCTGATCGGCGGCGTCGGCGCGGGTCTGCTGATTGCGGTGCGCTCCCGGGTGGATGAAAAGTATCAGATGCTTGCGAATACGGTTCTGTTTTTTGTCCTGCCGATTTTCAGTATGCAGATGGTGGAGTGCTTTAACGGCAACTTTATCTGGAATTTTTCGGTAAAGACCGGGTTGGCCAATTACATGACATATCTGGTGTTTTATCTGATTTTGTATCTGGTCACGGGCAGATATCATATTTCAAGTCTGGCTGTGAACATTGGCCTGTATGTCTGGTCGATCATCAACTATTATGTTGAGCTCTTTCAGGGAACGCCGTTTCTTCCGTCGGATATCGTGACGATCCGGACGGGACTGAATGTTGCGGATGGCTATACGTATGAGCTGAGCTGGAATATCCTGCTGGGATCGATTATCTTTTTCCTGATCTACCTGTTTAATAAACGGTGTGTGAGTATGAGGCCGAAGAAGCTGAAATTCAAGCTGGCCTCCAAACTGGCGACGGCAGGATATCTGGCGATTGTGCTGATTTCGTTCTTTTTTACCGATTTTTCGACCAATATGGGATACAAGCCGGATTTCTGGAATCAGGCCAGAGGCTATCACAAGACGGGGTCCTTTTTCAATTTCTGTCTGAACACGAAATATCTGATTGTACAAAAGCCATCCGGTTATGATGCGGATACAGTGGATGATTATGTAAATGAGACGCTGGAGGAAGCGGGCGTGGATCCAGACAGTGATACTTCAATCAATCTTCTGACCGGTGAGAATGATTACACAGCGTCTGAGGATGGAGAAACACCGAATATTATCTTTATTATGAATGAATCCTGGGCGGATCTGGGTAACCTGGGCGATCTGGAGACGAACGAGGACTATATGCCGTTCATCCACAGCCTGACGGAAAATACGGTCAAAGGCTATGTGACGGTGCCGGTGTTCGGCGCGGGTACCAGTAATAGTGAATACGAAGCTTTGACGGGGAATACGATCTCCTTCCTCCCTGCCGGATGCAATGTCTACCAGTCTTATCTGGACAGTGAGACACCGTCCCTGGTATCGACGGTTTCCTCTCTCGGATATTCCCTGACAGCGCTTCATCCGTATTACCGCTCCGGCTGGAACCGCGAGTCGGTGTATTCACTGCTCGGTTTCACTGATTTTATCAGTCTGGAGAATATTGTGGACGAGGATATTATTGAAACCTATAAAAAGAATTCAAATGTGATTGAGTATGAAAATCTGCTGAAGGAACGATATGAGGATGGAGATGAGATGCTGCTGCGCCGTTTTATCAGCGATTCATATGATTACAAACTGATTGAGGAAATGTATGAGGAGAGTGATGATTCCGAGCCGTTCTTTGTTTTCAATGTAACGATGCAGAATCACGGCGGCTATTCGGTGGCTTACAGCAACTTTTATCAGGAGATCTACACGACGAACCTGTCGACATCCTACACAAAGGCCAATCGTTATCTTTCTCTGATCAAGGAGACAGATGAGGCTTTTGAGGAACTGGTGGAGTATTTCTCTGAGGTGGATGAGCCGACAGTGATCTGTATGTTTGGCGATCATCTGCCCAGTATTGAGACTGAATTTTATGAAGAACTCCTCGGGTCAGATCTGGATAATCTTACGACAGAGCAGGAAATGCTCCGCTATGAGACGCCGTTTGTGATCTGGGCTAATTATGATATTGAGGAGGCTGAGGTGGAGAATATCAGTGCGAATTATCTGTCTACGCTGCTTTCCCAGGTGGCGGGCCTGCCGATGACACAGTACAATAAATATCTGTCTGTACTGTATCAGACGCTGCCGGTTATCAGCACGGTGGGATACGTTGATTCCGACGGCAATAGCTATTCGGCTTCTGAGGATACTCCCTATGAAGATCTTTTGCACCAGTATAACTGCATCACATATAATTGTCTTCTGGATGACGACAATCGGGCGGATTCTCTGTTTTATCTGACCGAGTAATTTTGTGACAGTTCCTTATGTAAAAACCGGCACAGTGAGCGGCTGTGCCGGTTTTTGACGTTCTCAGAGGCGTGTGATGAAATTTTGCGGCGGACTGGTAAGGATATAACCGGGGATTGATTAGGTGAATCTAACACAGTGAGAAAAACTCTTTTCAGTTTCTGAAAGATATGATATACTATTGCGTAAGTGACAAAATACGGAGGGTATGCGGCTGTCCGCCACTGCGTTCCCGGGCACATCTTATTGTGGGTGGAACGCAGTCTGCTGATGCGGCAGACCGGAGATATGCATGGGTCAGAACATCAAATTAAAAGGTAAGTTAAAAAGTTATATAATGCTGCCGCTGCGGCTGACCATACTGTTTGCGGCTCTGACGGCCTGGATCTGGTATTTGAACTGGAGAGCAGGTTTGCTGTGCGCGGTATTTGTTGCCGTATATTTTATCATGATGTGGTTTTTCTATCAGCGGAGCCGGCGTGCGATCCTGAATGAGATGATTGATTTCGCGACGCATTACGGAAATGTCCAGAGGAAGCTTCTGGATGATTTTGAGGTCCCCTATGCGATTCTGGATCAGAATGCCCGCCTGATGTGGATGAACCGGCAGTTTGGCGAGGTTGCCGGCAAACAGAAAAGCCGTCATCCGTCGATTACGGCTATTTTTCCTCAGATCACGAAAGACAGGCTTTGTAAAGAAGATCGGCTCAGCATTAAGATCACGAAGGATGAACGGATTTTCCGCGCCAGTGTCAGCAAGGTCTTCTTTTCCGATGTGCTTGACAGCACGACCGGACTGGAGAGCAGCGATCCGGATCAGTATCTGACGGTCATCTATCTGTTTGACGAGACGCTTCTGAACCAGTATCTGAAAGAAAAGCTCGATATGCAGATGGTGCCCGCGCTTGTCTATATTGATAATTATGAGGAGGTTCTCGACAGCGTGGAGGAGGTTAAGCAGTCTCTGCTGATCGCGCTGGTGGACCGGAAGGTAAATAAATACTTTGCCGCCCGGGGCGGTCTGGTCAAGAAGACGGAGAATGACAAATATTTTGTTGTTTTCCCGCATAAGGCGCTGGACGAGATGGCGGAGAGTGGTTTCAGCCTGCTGGAGGATGTCAAGTCCCTGAAGGTGGGCAATGAGATGTCCGTCACGCTCAGCATGGGTATCGGCAGTGTGAGCGATGATTACGCCAGAAATTACGGCTTTTCCCGTATGGCGATTGATCTGGCGCTCGGGCGAGGCGGCGATCAGGCGGTGGTCAAGACGAAAGAAAAGACCTACTATTTTGGCGGCAATAGCCGTCAGGTGGACAAGACAACCCGTGTGAAGGCACGTGTGAAGGCGCTGGCTCTGCGTGAGATCATGATCAGCAGAGACAAGTTTTTTGTTATGGGGCACCACATTGCGGATATTGATTCGTTTGGCGCTGCCATCGGTATTTTCTGCGCGGCCCGTCAGCTCGGCAAGAAAGCGCAGATCGTTCTGGAGACGGTAAATACGACACTGCGTCCATTCAAAGAGTGTTTTTCCCCGGAGAACGGTTATCCGGACGATATGTTTATCTCCTGCGAAGAAGCTCTGGAAGAAGTGAATTCTCAGACTGCTCTGATCGTTGTTGACACGAACCGACCTTCCTACACGGAATGTCCGGAGCTGCTTGGCAGAGCCAGAACGATTGTAGTGTTCGATCATCACCGTCACGGTGAGGATGTAATCAAAAATACAGATCTTTCCTATATAGAACCGTATGCGTCCTCCGCCTGTGAGATGATCGCGGAGGTGCTTCAGTATTTTGATGAGGATATCAAACTGTCATCCACGGAGGCGGATGCCATCTACGCAGGCATTCTGGTGGATACGAATAATTTTGTATCCAAGACAGGTGTGCGTACCTTTGAGGCGGCGGCTTATCTGCGGCGCTGCGGAGCTGAGACGACACGGGTCCGCAAGATGATGAGGAATGACATGAATGCGTACAAGGCGAGGGCTGAGGCGATTCGTCATACCGAGGTGTACCGCGGTGCCTATGCGATCAGTATCTGTCCCGCGGAGAATATCGAAAGCCCGACGGTGGCCTGTGCGCAGGCGGCTAACGAGCTGCTGAATATCATCGGCATCAAGGCTTCGTTCGTGCTGACCGAATATAACGGGCGGATTTATATCAGCGCCCGTTCCATTGATGAGATCAACGTTCAGCAGATCATGGAGCGTCTGGGCGGCGGCGGTCATTTGAATTCCGCAGGGGCACAGCTGACCGGCTGTACGCTTCTGGAGGCCAGACAGACGATAGAGAACACGCTGGATGAGATTTTAAAAGGAGGCATTAAGTAAAATGAAAGTGATATTACTGCAGGATGTCAAGTCTCTCGGGAAAAAGGGCGATGTCGTGAATGTCAGCGACGGTTATGCCCGGAACATGATTCTGCCGAAAAAACTTGGCGTGGAGGCGAATGCACAGAATTTAAATGATCTGAAGCTGCAGCACCGGCATGCAGACAAGGTTGCGGAGGAGCAGCTGGAGAACGCCAGACAGCTGGCGAGGGATCTGGAGGATAAATCCGTCGAGGTCAGGATCCGAGCCGGAGAGGGAGGGCGTACCTTCGGCTCTGTCTCTACAAAGGAGATTTCCGCTGCGGCAAAGCAGCAGCTGCATCTGGATATTGATAAGAAAAAAATGGTTCTGCCGGAACCGATCAAAGCGCTGGGAACCTATGAGATCAGCATAAAGCTTCATCCGAAAGTGACGGGAAAGCTTCGTGTAAAGGTGTCGGAGGCATGACAGACATGCCGGGAGATTTTCCGGGATGATGGAGGACACGGTATGGAAGAGACCGTCGTAAAGCGGATCATGCCGAACAGCCTGGAGGCGGAACAGTCCGTGATCGGATCCATGCTGATGGATCGGGACGCCATGCTGGCCGCTTTTGAGATGCTCACAAAGGATGATTTTTACTATCAGCAGTATGGTCTGCTGTTCGAGACAATTATAGAATTATTTAACAGCGGATCGGCGGTTGATCTGATCACGCTGCAGAACCGTCTGAGAGAAAAGCAGGCGCCGCCTGAGATCAGCAGTCTGGAGTATATGGGCGGTCTGATCACCTCGGTTCCCACTTCGGTCAACATAAAGGATTATGTGCGGATTGTGCGCGAAAAAGCGATGCTCCGAAAGCTGATCCGGACGAATGAGGAGATTGCGGATACCTGTTATCGGGGGAGCGACAGCCTGGAGATGATTCTGGAGGACACGGAGCAGCGCATTTTCCAGCTGCTTTCAAGCAGGACGGGCGGTGATTATGTTCCGATTAAGGAAGTGGTTCTTCAGGCTCTGGATCGGATTGAACAGGCATCGCGGACGCAGGGGACTGTCACCGGTATTCCGACTGGTTTTGTGGATTTGGATTATAAGCTGTCCGGCCTGCAGAAATCAGACCTGATTCTGGTTGCGGCGAGGCCTTCCATGGGCAAGACGGCGCTGGTTTTGAATATTGCGCAGTATGTCGCATTCCATGAGAATCTTCCTATGGTGATTTTCAGCCTGGAGATGTCGAAGGAACAGCTGGTCAACCGTCTGTTTTCCCTGGAATCCCGGGTGGACGCACAGCTGCTTCGGAGCGGCAATCTCTCGGATGCGGACTGGGAGAAGCTGATCGAAGGTGCCGGCACAATCGGTCAGTCACATCTGATCATAGATGACACATCGAATATCTCTGTTTCCGAGCTTCGCAGCAAGTGCAGGAAGTTTAAGCTGGAGCATGACATACATCTGATTATCATCGATTATCTTCAGCTGATGTCCGGATCGGGGCGGTCAGATTCCAGACAGCAGGAGATTTCCGAAATCTCCCGTTCCTTAAAGCAGATCGCCAGGGAACTGGATGTGCCGGTGATTGCTCTGTCACAGCTTTCCCGGCAGCCGGAGCAGCGTCCTGACCACAGGCCGATGCTCTCCGATCTCAGGGAATCCGGCTCCATCGAGCAGGACGCGGATGTCGTGATGTTTATTTATCGCGATGATTATTATAATAAAGACTCCGAAAACAAGGGGATTGCGGAGATCAATATTGCGAAGCAGAGGAACGGACCGGTCGGGACAGTGAATCTTGTATGGCTGCCGCAATATACGAAGTTTGCGAATCTGGAGAAATAATTAAAAAAATAAAAACGGGAGGTATTTTTTATGCAGATACACCAGTCAGCAGAAGATTATTTAGAGTGCATTTTAAAACTGAGCAGAATCAGGCCGGTGGTCAGGTCTATTGACATTGCGACGGAGATGAATTATTCCAAGCCAAGCATCAGTGTCGCGATGAAAAATCTGCGCCTGAACGGGTACATTGTTGTGGATGATTGTGGGTTTATTACGCTGACTGACGCGGGGATGGAGATTGCGTCCAGCATCTATGAGAGACATCTGCTGCTGAAAAAATGGCTTGTTTTTCTCGGGGTAGACGAGACAGTGGCGGAGGAGGATGCCTGCAAGATCGAGCATACGCTGAGCAAGGAGACCTTTGCTGCTCTGAAGGATCATATCAACCACTCCATGGAGGGTATGGAAAACACTTAAATATGCAGGATGATTGACTCAAAAATTCATTTCAAGCGTATTAAATTAAAAACAATAAATGTATAAAGTATGAAAACCTTGCAGTATGAGCGGTTTCGTACTAAAATACAGATATTGATGTTAAATTAAGGAGGACACATAATGAGTTACGTTGATGAGGTGCTTGCAAAAGTACAGGCAAAGAACGCTTCCGAGCCGGAGTTTCTCCAGGCTGTGGAAGAGGTGTTGGAATCCATCAAACCGGTGGTCGAGGCGAATGAGGATCTCTACAGAAAGGAAGCAATCCTGGAGCGAATCACCGAGCCGGACAGACAGATTAAGTTCCGTGTGGCGTGGGTGGACGACAATGGACAGACACAGGTAAATACGGGCTACCGCGTACAGTTCAACAATGCGATCGGACCGTATAAAGGAGGCCTGCGTCTTCATCCGTCCGTATATATCGGCATTATCAAATTTCTTGGATTTGAACAGATCTTTAAGAACTCTCTGACCGGACTCCCGATTGGCGGCGGCAAGGGTGGATCCGATTTTGATCCCAAGGGCAAATCAGACCGTGAGATTATGGCTTTCTGCCAGAGTTTTATGACAGAGCTTTCCAAGTATATCGGCGCAGATATCGATGTGCCGGCCGGCGACATCGGCACCGGCGCCAGAGAGATCGGATATATGTTCGGTCAGTACAAGCGGATTAAGACAACCTATGAAGGCGTCCTGACAGGCAAAGGTCTTTCTTTTGGCGGATCTCTGGCCCGTACGGAGGCGACCGGCTATGGTCTGCTGTATATCACGGAGGAGCTGATCAAGTGTCACGGACAGGAGATGGCAGGAAAGATCTGCGTGGTTTCCGGTTCCGGCAATGTCGCGATTTACGCGACACAGAAAGCGCAGCAGCTTGGCGCAAAGGTGGTGACCTGCTCGGATTCGACCGGCTGGATCTATGATCCGGAAGGTATTGATGTAGAACTGCTGAAGGAGGTCAAAGAGGTAAAACGCGCCCGTCTGACCGAGTACGCGGCAGCAAGGCCGAGTGCAGAGTATCACGAGGGACGCGGCGTGTGGTCGATCAAATGTGATATCGCTCTTCCGTGTGCGACGCAGAATGAGCTTCAGATCGAGGATGCGAAGACACTGGTGGCAAACGGCGTGACAGCTGTGTGTGAGGGCGCAAATATGCCGACCACTCTGGAGGCGACAAAGTACCTTCAGGACAACGGTGTACTGTTTGTTCCCGGAAAAGCAGCAAATGCGGGTGGTGTTGCGACATCCGCTCTCGAGATGTCACAGAACAGTGAGCGTCTGAGCTGGACCTTCGAGGAGGTGGATGCAAAGCTGAACCGGATTATGGTGGATATCTACCATAATATCGATGACGCGGCAAAGCGTTATGACAAGGAAGGCGACTATGTAGCGGGCGCCAATATCGCCGGATTTGAGAAGGTGGTGGAGGCCATGCTTGCTCAGGGCGTTTGCTGATGCGTTGATGTACCGGATTTAAGTAATCGGAAAAGTAACTGTTCAATATGTATAACTCTGCTTTCTAAAAGATTACTCAATTTGATAAAATGACGATTTGTAAAAATATGCTTGTAAACTGACCGAATTTGCACTAAAATAAAAACATGTTTTAGACGGAGGTTAAGGAATCTATGAGTAAACAGGAAGTCCAGATTGAGGATCTCGCAGACAGGTATGAGAACCCGATTGCGGAGCTGGTTCGCGTGGCATGTCAGTTTTCCAGTACGATCATGCTGGCGGATGACGAGCACCGTGTAAACGCAAAAAGTATTATGGGGATTATGGCATTTGCACCGACCGGAGGGAAGAGTGTCAGTATTGAGACCAGCGGCGAGGATGAAGACATGGCGGCACAGGCCATGGCGAACTTTCTTCTTTGTACGGAGTAATACATAGATCAGAGTTTATCAGAATGAAAAGCACCGGCGGGAAGCCGGTGCTTTTTTAGTGGAGCCGGGCATGGATGAGCATTTTTCAGAATGCTTACATATCTTCGTCAAGCTCCTGATTGTCATTGTATGCTTTTACCAGATTTTTAATCCGGTTGTAGGGATCGAGCAGGTCACTGATGGATGCGTTGTGGTTTAACGTATCAATGATATAAGCGATGTACTTGCTCATATCACAGCTGATATAGTAGGGGCGGGCCAGCAGCTCCGGCGACTGGTAGGTCAGGTTTGTGCAGACCACGCGGTAGATCAGACCTTCCTCAACCGCCCGGTCAAATTTTTCCAGGCCGTTTGTAAAAAGTCCGAAGGTGGAGATGACAAAAATACGACCGGCGTTTCTTTTTTTCAGTTCTTTCGCCACATCGATCATGCTTCCTCCCGAGGAGATCATGTCATCAATCACCCAGACATCCTTTCCGTTTAAGGTGGATCCTAAAAACTCATGGGCGACAATGGGATTCATGCCATCGACAATTCGGCTGTAATCACGACGTTTGTAGAACATACCCATATCGACGCCGAGGACGCTGGCAAGGAAGACCGCGCGTCCGGTTGCGCCTTCGTCCGGACTGATGATCATCAGGTGATCGTTATCTACCCGGATATCGTCGCAGGCGCCCAGGATGCCTTTGACAAACTGGTAGGCCGGCTGAACTGTCTCAAAACCACTTAAGGGGATTGCGTTTAATACACGGGGGTCATGAGCATCAAAAGTGATGATGTTGTCCACGCCCATGTTGACCAGCTCCTGCAGCGCGAGCGCGCAGTCCATGGATTCCCTGGCGGTGCGGCGGTGCTGCCGGCTCTCATAGAGGAAGGGCATGATCACGGTGATGCGTTTGGCCTTACCGCAGGCTGCGGCGATGACGCGCTTCAGATCCTGATAGTGGTCATCCGGGGACATGTGGTTTTCCAGTCCGCAGAGCTTGTATGTCAGGCTGTAATTTGTGATGTCGACCAGGATAAACAGGTCATATCCGCGGATACTCTGGTCGATGCGTCCCTTTGCTTCACCGCTGCCGAAGCGAGGGCAGGAGGCACCTACCACATAAGAGTCGCGCATGTAGCCGCGGAAGGTGATATCGTGCTCGTGTTCGTGCTGACGGGCGCATCTCCATCTGACAAGATATTTGTCTACAGCTTTTCCAATCTCGCTGCAGCTTTCCAGCGGAATGATGCCCAGTTTGCCCTCCGGAACGGAATCCAGGTTTCTTTTGTCGTCATGCATTTGGGGAAAATCCTCCTAATATATTTTTTTGTACACGGATATCTTTTCCAAACAGATGCAGCAGCAGAAAATGGCTGGTGATCCTGGAAAAAATGCGTTCCGAGTAAATCGATGCAATATCCTGAAGGTCGAGGTTGCTGGAGATCACGGTGGATTTTCGGTGCAGGATTCTCTCGTTCAGGCATACAAAAAGCCGGGATGCGGTAAATGAATTGGTCATTTCCGTACCCAGGTCGTCTAAAATAAGCAGGTCGCAGTCAAACAGATTCCGACAGTCTGTTTCCGTCGTTCCGTGTTTCCCGAAGGTGTCCGCAGCCAGACGGTCGAAAAACTGCTGCGCGGAAAAATATATGACGGAATGTCCTGTGGCAAGCAGGTCTTTGGCGATACAATGGGTGAGAAAAGTCTTTCCGACACCGGTATCGCCGAATAACAATATGTTTTGAAAATCGTCGTCAAAATTCTGAACAAACCGCCGGCATTTGGTATATGCGTTCTGTGCTGCCATCCGAGATGAGATGGCAGTCCCCTGCGCAAACCGGTCGTCCGCATAATAATCCAGACAGAAACGAGCAAAACCAGCCTCCTCCAAAGCAGAGGACAGATTGGACTGCGCATAGATCAGATCAAGTGATGCCTGTTTCAGACAGTGGCATCTGTGATTCCCAATGTAACCGGTGTCTTTACAGTCCGCACAGTCATAAGGCGGATCAAAATAGTCCGCCGGTTTTCTGAGAGAGATCAGCAGCTCCTTTTTTTGAGATGTGATCGCTGCGAGCTCGTCCGCTATGTCCTCCGGCGGTATATCCTCGCCATCCAGCAGTCTGCGCGCCCGTCTGACACTGACGCGTGCTGTCTCTGCGTCCAGCTCTGCCATACGGGGCGTGAGGCGGTTGATCTCTTCTCTTCGGTCAAGAATAAGGCGCTGCCGTTTAAGCTGACGGCTCTGATAGGACCGCATGATTTCATCATACTGAGTATTGGTAAGCGTCATATCGGCTCCTTATTGTAGTGAGTTCTGAACCAGGATATTCTGGATTTCGTCGTAGTTATTGTCTCTCTGCTTGAAATTGATGAAGCGGTTGGACATACCGGACGAGTGATTGCCTGCGCGTTTGGCACGCTGTGACTGTTGGTGCACCTCGTCGGCTTTTTTTACCTCATCCATGGAGTGAATTCCCTGCCTGTGCCACTTGTCCAGAATGGAGTTGGCATACCCGAAGCTGGGTTCATGGATGGTCTCGATCGTGCGGGTACAGGCTTCGACTATCATATCGGTGGAAAAGCCCATCTTTCCGCTCCATGTGTTCAGATAGTTTGTCTCGGCGGGTATCAGGTTGCGCCCTCGTATGCCGAAAGCTTTTATCACGGCATAATAAACGGCGGAAGACTGGGTGGTAAGCTGTCTGGCCTCGTCCACGGTATGTATCTCCCGGGCTGCGTAATCCTCCGCGATCTTCTGCATATAATGCAGACTGGTATGACCCTTTGCGACACTGTTTTCAATGAGAAACTCAATCAGCTCCGCGGAGAAGCCGAACTCATCATACCAGAAAAAGATTGTGCTCAGATCGGAGTGGTTCAGTGTGCGGCCGAGATACTGCTCTGTGATAAATACCAGTTCGCGTACATCCTCCTTTTCACAGAAGCGTTTCAGATCGTCACGGGAACAGAAGGAAGCGCTGGCGGAAGCAGGCCGGATAAAACGGTCTGACGTGCGCGCCGACTGCTCGTCTGACGACGGAGTCTCTACACACCAGGCGTCCATCAGGAAACAGATGCCGGACAGGTTATGGCTGTCGTCGTACTCAAGACGGAACAGATGAAGCTTCTCCCAGTATTTCAGGGCACGCAAAATGTCCCGCTCGGTGCAGTCAAAATGATCGGCGATCTGGGACAGTGAAAAGCGGCGATCGGTCTCATTGATACTGCGGAGCAGGTACAGATAAACTTTTACATATTCACCATTGGCCTGAGTCATATATTCATCGATGAATATATTTGGCACAGAAGTAGCCGTCGCCGGCTGTTCATTATATAAAGTGATATTTGCCATACTCTCTCTCCTCAGTTTTGCATTATATCACACAGTAAAAGAAAAGAGAAGAAAAAGATACCCACAGAATTTCGTGGAAAATCCCGGAATATTCCGTGTAAAACGTGGATAACACGGATAGTGGGAACGGGTTGTCGCAGAATATGCTTCTTTCCCGGCAGGAAATGCTTTTTTTATCAAAGGGTATCTGATAAAAACGCTTCGCCGACGAGGTAAATATCTCCGGCTCCCATAGTTATCAACAAATCTTTGTTCAAACATGCATCAGATAAAAACTGCCGGATCTGATCAAATGTTTTGAAGTAGCGGCTTTCGGTTCCGCGCTTCCGGATCTCCTGTGCAAGGTCGGCGGAAGAGACGCCGAGGGTATCGGTCTCCCTGGCCGCGTATACGTCAGCCAGAACGACAAGGTCGGCAAGGGAGAGTGCGTCGGCAAACTCGTTCCAGAATGCTCTGGTTCTGGAGTAAGTGTGGGGCTGGAATACACAGACGATGCGCCCGTGGGGATAATTCCCGGCGGCGGTCAGAGTGGCCCGGATCTCAGTGGGATGGTGTGCATAGTCGTCGATGACTGTGACACCGTTTCGGATTCCTTTGTACTCAAATCGTCTTGCCGTGCCGCCGAAAGACTGCAAGCCCCGGATGATGATATCGTCGGAAAATCCGGCCTCCCTGGAGAATGCGATGGCTGAGAGCGCATTCGCAATATTGTGTCGTCCCGGTACCTGCAGGGAAACGTGTCCGGATTCTATTCCGTGACAGACATATGTAAAGGAGGGACAGGCGGTTTCACTGAAAGAAATCTGCTTCGCGGTGTAATCTTCTGAACCTGTGACACCGAAGGTCACGCATCTTGCCCGGATGCCGGATGTGATTTCTTCCGGGCGGTCTATGGCGCTGTTTAAGATCAGGACGCCGCCGGGAAGCGTATTGGACGCAAAGCGGTGAAAGGAATGGCGTATATCCTGAAGATCTTTGAAGAAATCCATATGATCTTCTTCTATATTTAATATAATGTTATATTTTGGATGAAAATGTAAAAAACTGTTGGTATAT
>JAJBUT010000162.1 GCA_020860185.1 Lachnospiraceae bacterium
ACAAATTCAACCGATTCATTGCCCTGCCTGTCCGATGTCACTTTGAGTACGCCCTTATCTGTCGTACTGCCGCCCTGGCTGATATAATCCTCCGGAATCAGCAGGAATTCTTTCTGAGTGATGGAGGAATTCGGAATCTTTAAGCCGCTCTCATCATTGGATCCGAGCTCCACTTCCATATAACGCTCCGAAATATAGCGTACCATGGAACTGTTAAACTTAAGCTCAAGAAAATATCCGGAATCATAAGAACGGATAGATGCCGTCGCGTAGGCCTGAGCCTGATCCTTCTGGAAGGTGACAAGGATCGTAAAGGTATCTTCATCCTCCGCCATCTCAGCCTGATACAGGGCTGCCTCATCCTCATCGAGAGGAATCATCATGTACCAGTCCTCATCGGTGACTGTTTTGTAGAGAGCCTGTCCGGAGGATACAGAGGTGTTGGCTTTCAGATTGTTTTTCTGATAATCGGAAGCCTGATACATATCAGGTGAAAACGTGTCAGGTGATACATTTTCATAGCCATCCGTATAAAATGCGAGAACACCGTCCGTCTGCGCGCGAATCAGTGAAAAGGAGGTCAGCGTTTCGCCCGACAGCTGTTCCAGAGCGGCCAGATAAAGATTTTCCTGCACACTGGCGTTCAGATTTTGAGAAAAAGAATACACGTTATAAAACTGTGTCTCGGAGTAATTGGATGTGAAATCCGTCACCAGCTCCTGGACTTCCAGAAGCTCGTCTCTGGTCAGCGTCGTTCCGTCCATTCCGGCTGCAGTAATCTCATCGGACACAGAACCTTCCCGGTCAATAGAGCAGACCAGGTCATTATATCCCGCCTTGTCTCCCTCTTTGCTGTAGTAGTTGATCTTCCCTGTCTCCTCCGCATAAGTCACGGTCTCAGAACGCAGGATCAGCCCCGTGTAATACGATGTCTTCATAATCTGACCCTTCTGAACCTCATAGATGGAAACATGGCTGCTTGTCATGTAGTTAAAAAAATAAATCAGGAAATAAACCAGAACGAACGCGAATACAATCACTCCGATATTGATATGAAACTGTCTTCGATAGCGCAGTATATTCTTTTTCTGCTTTCTTTTCATATTTTCCCTTTCATATGCATAACACCTGTATAAAACCGGATGTTGTGTCCATACTATCATTAAAAGAAAAGGAGGTATGCATAAATGAATACTAAGGTTCTGGATATCATTCTCCTGGTCCTGGTGATCATAGGCGCGGTCAACTGGGGACTGGTCGGATTTTTCCGATTTAATCTGATCTCATATCTGTTTGGTAATATGACATGGCTGACCCGTGTGATCTATGCGCTTGTAGGACTGAGCGGACTTTATATGATAAGTGCTTTCGGACGGCTGCGCTCCATGGGAAGCGACGACCGCTAATGACGGAAAAAAGGTGTCTTAAGCTCCCCCTTAAGACACCTGATCCATTCTGCCGTTTACAAAGAAATGAGTACTCTTGCCTGTGCGGACTCGGGCAGATCCGCCTCATTTCTGGAAATGCTTAAGACGAACTTTACAGAGTATTTCTCACTGATCACATCAAGCTTTTCTATCACATGTACCAGCTGATCGTCATTCAGATTGGCGATCGTGAGAAAGCTGTCCAGATACATCTCCTGAAGATCATAGTCCTGCGAAACGATACCACAGATAAAACCGACAAACTCGTCCATATTCGTAATCGGGTACTCCGCCACATTGATCAGACGAACCTTATTCGTCAACTCATGCATATGCTTCTGACTTTTATCCAGATATACAATATTCCCGGTGGCGTGTGCAACAGCACTGTTTACCATGTCTAATAAATATTTTGTTTTACCTTTACCTTTTTCGCCGGCAATAATCTCAACCATTGTCTTATCCTCCTAAACCAGACGGAAGCACCTTTGTTTCATTTTCGCTCCGTTCTTTTTATAAACTGATTATATTATATCCATCCCTAAAATACAACTGTAAAATTCAAAATTCAGAAAAGTATCACACCCGCGAATCTGATCATCCGTTTCCGAATGTACTCAGCATCTGCGTCATGATCTTATACATATCGGACCGCGAGTTCCCGTTGAGTACGATGGAGATCACCGGTGATGAGTCTTCATTCTGGCTGTACAGTACCAGACAGTACCCTGCTGCTGATGTCGTTCCCGTCTTTCCGCCGATCACGGTCACACCGTCCGGCTGGGAATAAGCTCCTGTCAGATATCCGTTTGTATTGGTCCAGGTCTGCGTCACTGTATTGCCTGATGCGTCAAGATAGCTCGCGTTGTAAGAAAGCGTGGATATGATCGACACAAAATCCTCATTCTGAATCGCCTCCTGGAAGATCAGGTAGAGATCATAAGCGGTTGTGTAATGATCATCGTCCGGCAGTCCGTGCGGGTTGACAAAATGAGAATGTGTTGCACCGAGGGCGAGCGCCTCCTCATTCATCAGATCGGCAAACGCATCCGTACTTCCGGAAATAGCCTCGGCGATCACATTGGCGGCGTCATTGCCGCTGCAGAGCATCAGACCGTACAGCGCATTCCGAAGCGTGATCTGATCTCCCTTCTGCAGACCGCAGACGGAGGAGGACGGATCCAGGTCGTCGATGGCCTCGTCCGAGACGGTCAGCACCTCATCCGGATCCCCATACTTCAGAGCGATATACGCGGTCAGGATTTTGGTCGTACTGGCCGGATAAGCTTTCTCATAAATATTCTGTGCATAGGCGATCTCCTCGCTATCCACAATGAACAGGGCAGCACTCTTAGCGCAGTCCGCTATCACGCTGTCTGATTCGGTATTTTCCGTACCGCCGACACAGAGATCTGAGGCGAACAGTGATAACTCAGATGAGAAAGAGCTCTCGTCAAACGAGACATACGTCTCCGTCGTATCATAAAGTCCGTAGGCATTTTCCACATCCTGTCGTTCGGTGCATCCGGTCAGAAGCAGACAGGCGGCAGCAATCAGCAGAAAAGCGATTTTTTTATTATGTTTCCGGATATGCGTCATTCGATAATGTCCTCCTTTGTCATGAGTATCCCGTTATATTTCTGGCGCTGCAGCCCGACATTCAGAACAAGGCCGATGCCGATATACATACTGATCAGAGACGTCAGTCCGTAGCTGACAAAGGGCAATGGCAGTCCGGTATTCGGAAGCATACCCGTCGTCACACCGATATTGATAAAAGACTGAAAACCGATCAGGCCGCCCATGCCGCAGCAGATCAGTCGCCCGCCGAGATCCTTGGCGTTTTTTGCGATCCAGACACATTCAAATATAATCAGCATGATCAGGATGATGATGATAATGCACCCGACAAATCCGAGTTCCTCTCCCACGATCGTAAAGATAAAATCTGTCTGCGGTTCGGAGAGATAATTGCCGTTTTTCAGGGAGGTGATGGATGAGTTGTTTAATCCCTTCCCCCACAGCTGACCGGAGCCGATGGCGATGATCGAGTTCTGCTGCTGCCTGGATGAGTCCGTGTAATTCTCCGGATCCCACCAGGATAAAATACGGCTGTACTGATAGGGCTGCAGGAACGGAAACTGCTCCCGCAGCATCAGCACGAGGCTGATGATCGCACCCGGAATAGCGACGATCAGGATCGGCAGAATGATCTTATAGCTTAATCCTGCGACAAAAATCAGTGTGATAAAGATCAGCACGACCACGATCGATGTGGAGAGATCCGGTTCTCTTAAGATCAGTCCGAGCGGTATGGCGATCAGGATGATGGATAACAGCAGGATCTTCCAGGTGTTCAGCGTCTCCTGAAATCGCATGAAAAAAGCGGCAAAAAACACGATCAGTATTATCTTGCATAATTCTGAAGGCTGAAACTGAAATCCGCCGACCTCAATCCATCGGGTGGCGCCGCTGACTTCATTTCCGACGCCCGGAACCAGCACAAGACCGAGCAGTACGATGATCGCCAGATACCAGATACGCCGGAATTTCAGAATCATGCTGTAATCAATCAGTGACACGATGACCATAATGATCACACCGGCGAACATTCCCATGATCTGCTTCCCCTGCACGGATTCCTTCGCGCTTCCGATCACCAGGATTCCGATGATTGTGAGCAGCATCACATAGGCAACCAGGCGAAATCGGTAATCTTTTATTTTATATTGCTTAAACATAGAGTTCCTCCCGATTCGAAACAGACGCACCATTGCCTGCAGCTGCGTTTCTTAATCTGTAAATCCGTTGGTGGATGATCCGACATCCGCGGCCCGGCCGCTTAGCAGTTCCTCCTCCGTCGCTTCTCCGAAATAATATTTCACCACATCATCCGCAAAATCGCAGGCATTGCCGGAGGTATAGCCGTAGGCGATCCGCACCGCGATTGCGATCTCCGGATCATCAGCGGGCGCATAGCCGATAAACAGCGCATGGTTCGGACGCTCTTCGTTTTCCTGGGCGGTACCGGTCTTGCCGGCGAGGGTGACGGTCAGGTCGTCAAACTGACTGTGATCCGCAACGACCATCTCCATGCCTTCCTTGATCACCGACCACGTGGAGGCGGATATCTCCGTGATCTCGCTTCGAAGCGTCGGTTCGTATGTCTCCAGTGTGTTCCCGTCAGAATCGGTCACTTTATTCAGCAGCGTAAGATCATATACGGATCCCTCATTGGCTATGGCAGCGGCATATCTGCAGAGCTGAACCGTGGTGTACCGGTGGTTACTCTGTCCGATAGACGCGCTGACCGGATATTCATCCGCGATCTGGGAGACACCTTCGGATAATTCAATGTTCGTATCATCGCCCAGTCCGAACATCTCCGCGTACTGCTGAATCACGGACAGGCCGGTGGATTCGCTGAAGGTATCCCCGATCAGGCTGAGGCGGTAACCCACCTCGCAGAAAAAGGTATTGCAGGAATCGCGGATGGCCTCCGCTACCGTCTCCGAACCATGGGCGGACGGATAAATCCAGCATCTCAGGTAATAATCCAGTTTTTCAAAAGCTCCTGTATCGACGATCTCGGTCGTCGAGGTAATCACACCCTCTGTCAGTCCGGCCGCAGCCATCACCATCTTAAAGGTGGAGCCGGGAGCCGTCGTCTGCTGTGTCGCATTATTATACAGCGGAAGCGATCCGTCAGCCAGAAGCTGATTGTAGTAAGCGGAATCCATGGAATTCGCCAGACGGTTTGTGTCATAGCCCGGATAGGTCACACAGGCCAGCAGTTCACCCGTATCCGGATCCATGATCACACAGGATCCGGTACACGGATCGAGCGCCAGCTGCGCCGGTGTGATTTCCAGATTGCCGATCTTCTCCTTCAGAAAATTATAGGCGCTGACAGTTCCGTTCTCCAGAGCACTGCAGGACTCCTCATCCGCATCCAGTATGCCCTGTTCAAACAGGATCAGACAGAGCTGACTGCCGGATATATGGTCATTGTAGATCAGATATTTATAGATAATCTTGTCAAAAGAAGTCGAACTCTGAATCTGTTCCACAGCATAAGTCACCAGTGCGTCATAAATCTCTTCCGTGTCTGCGTACCTGTCCTCCAGATCAAGCGCAGTTACCTGGATCCAGGAAGCCTCGATCGCGTACTCCAGATAATCCCTGACAGATACGGATCCACTCCGCCAGCTGGTATACATTTCATCTGAGGAAGAGACATCTGTTGTGTCAAATACGCCGGTGTCCTGCAGGTAAGTGACAATATAAGTCAGATACTCCTGCATCTCCTCTGACTGGTCCTCATAGGCTGTATCACTGTTCAGCGCAGAGGCAACCTCCTGATATACGGTACTCTGAGATGCGGCAAAAATCTGATAAACCGCATTCTGATATGTGCCGGATTCCGCTTCCGCCATGGCGGAAATGTCAATCACGCTGTTTTCAATCAGTGCATTATAAACATCATAGATCGGAATATACAGATCCGAACTGTCGCTTGTTTTCGCGTTGATGATCTTAGAGTAGATAATACCCGCGAGCTCCTGTTCAAGCAGATCATACACAACAATCTGGAGATTCGCGTCAATGGAAAGATATACGTCATTTCCGGCGGCCGGGTCTGTGGATTCCTTGACTTCCAGAATCTTGCCGACGTTGTTGACATAAACGGTCTCATAACCCTTGACACCCTGGAGTTCCAGCTCCATCACCTGCTCGATGCCGGCTTTTCCTACGATATCATTCAGAGTATAGGAGTCGTCCGATTCGCTGAGTTCCGTATATTCATCCGTGGATATCTTGCCGGTATAACCGATGATATGGGAAAAATATTCCGGATAATCGTAGACGCGCTTCGTGTCCTCGCTGACCTCCACGCCCTGCAGTTCATAGAGATGCTCCTCGATCACAGCGACTGTCTCATCGGAGACATCCTGGGCGATATCCGTAGAAATATATTTCTGGTAGGAATTCAGCGAGAGGGCGTAGCGGATCGTCATGATCTGGTAGGCGCGGTATCTGCCCCAGGTCTCCGTGTCCAGGCCGAACTTATCCAGAAGATATTCAAACATCTGTTCTGTCGTCGCCTTTGCCTCGTCGTAGCCGTATTCGGAGTTCACGCTCAGTTCATCGATGGAAGAACGCCCGTAGACGTCGCGCCGGAATCCCTGCAGACTTGTCCCGTCCACAAGGAAAGAAAGCGTGCCGCTCTCATCCATATAGAGATTCAGGTCGTTGACAATCGTATCACCGTTGGATTCAATCATCTCGATCAGCGTATTGATCTCAGCGTTCAGCTCTTCGTTTTTTTCGCTCGTGCTGTCATAAGTGCCGTTATCCTCCAGCGTGATCGTATAGGAAAGCTCGTTGTGGGCCAGAAGCACACCGTTTTTGTCGTAGATATTGCCTCTGGTGCCCTCGACTGTGATCTCCTTCTCAATACTGAGTGTATAATTGTTCAGGTAGTCTTCGCCGTTAATGATCTGCAGCGTAAAAAGCCGCTGGATCACAATGATACAGATAAAGATCATAATGATCCAGAAAACAAAGAGACGTGATTTTAATGTTTTTACAAGCCATTCTTTTATTACATCAATCAAATCGTACTGCTCCTTTTCATCTGTTGCGACAGTCCTTAACCGAATTTCGTTTCGCTCTTCTTTTCAATCTCCTCCAGCTTCTGGTTTATCTTCAGCAGGATAAAATACAGCACGATGGCCGCCAGCATGGTATAAACCAGCTCCGGTATGATCGTGTGCAGCAGAAAATAGCCGAAAGAAAATCTGTTCCGGAACCAGAACCAGATAAAATATATCACAAGATTGCAGCAAAAATCACTGAGCGCAATTAATGCAATCGGGAGCCGTATCTCATCCGGGAAAAAAATCCGTTTAAAAAATCCGTTGGTAAACCCGACAAGCATATAAACCAGCGCATAAAATCCGAGAACACTTCCGAATGTCAGATCCATGATCAGACCGCAGAAAAAACCGACAAACAATCCTTCCTTCTGACCGCGCATAAATCCGAACGCAGCCGTCACCACGACCAGCAGGTTCGGAGAGATCGACGCGATCGCCAGAGATTGAAAAACGGTAGACTGCAAAAGGAAGCAGACAATGATAATGACTGCAATGGATAATTTACGTCTCATAGCCTACTCCCCCTCATCTTCAGTTGTGGAATCCTTTGTCTGTAATATGACAAAAACCTTCTCCAGATGTTCAAAATCGACAATGGTGGCCACCGTCCCGGATTTTGTCAGCTTGTTGGAATCCAGTGTGATCTCAGTGATGTAACCCACAGGAATCCCCGGCAGATACAGATCGCTGATATTCGAAGTCACAATCTGATCTCCCACAGATGCGGCGTCGTCGCTGTCACTCAGATCTGAGAAGGTAATCAGACCACTCTCATTCATGGACTGCAGACTGCCGCTCACGATCAGAAGGTCACTCGTCGACAGATCCTTGCAGCTGACATTGCTGCTGTCGTCGATGATAGAGCGTACCGTGGCATAATTCGGACCGACTGAGGTGACAATTCCGGCCAGTCCGCCGTCTGCGATCACGTTCATGCCCTCCGTCACACCGTCATTGGTACCCTTGTCGATCACAAATGTAGAAAACCAGTTTCCGGAATCCTTCCCGATTACGCTGGCCGCTATTTTGTCATAATCAGACCAGGTCTGATCCATGTCATAAAGCACCTGAAGCTGTTTCAGCTCGTCCTGATCGATCTGAATCTGGTTCAGCTCCTCACGGGCACTGGCAAGCTCTTCCTTCAGCTCTTCGTTCTCCTGCATCAGCTCCTGTTTGGAGACAAAATTGTCCCGGATGTCCGTCAGGAGCCCGCCAGCGTAATTAATCCCCTTCTGCATCGGTATGATTACATATCCGACGACCGTATTTGCCGCCGTGCTGGACCAGGACAGCTTCACGCTGCAGCCGATAATCACCAGACAGAAAATCGTCATAATCAGGAGTACGTATTTTGCGGGAAACTTACTCTTTTTTTTACGCTTCATATATACATGCCCCTGTTGTTATCTGAAAATTCTGGTTCTCATGTTATATGCCAGGTGTTTGTATTTATCATTTGTCACGACAAGACTTAAGCCGCGCACGACCGTCTCGTCCGGATTCTCACAGGTATTGACGGCAATATTTGTGATCTGTGTAAACAGTTTATCCATGTTCGCTACCTGTGAACCGCCTCCGGTCAGATAGATTCCGGAGTGTATGATATCCCGTGCGAGCTCCGGCGGCGTCTTCTCAAGGATCATGCGGATTGCATTGCAGATCGAGGCGAGATTGTCCTTCATGGCCTCATAGATCAGGGACGCATTGATCTGAACCTCGATGGGAAGACCGCTGACTACATCGAGTCCGACGACGGTATATTCGCCCTCCCGGCCCGGGAGCGCAGAGCCGATATGCTCCTTCAGCTGCATGGCCGTCTTCTGTCCGATGACCAGGTTGAAAGACTTTTTGATGTAGGAGATAATGGACTCGTCCAGACGGTTCCCGCCAAAGTGGATCAGGTCGCTTAAAACCAGCCCGCCGAGGGAGATCACTGAAATCTCCGTGGTGTCAGCTCCGATATCCACGACCATCACGCCGGTCGGATCATTCACATCCAGACCGAGCCCGAGCGCGTCCGCGATGGGTTTGTCGCAGAGCTGAACCTGCTTCGGTTTCATTTTGCTTTTGAAAAAAAGATCGTAAAAAGCCTTCTTCTCCACCTCTGTGATATCGGTGGGAACAGCCACAATAAACTCGGAGCCGCGGACATGTCCTCTGGAATTCTTTTCCAGCAGCTCCTGCACCATAATCTGCATATTGTTATAATCGGCGATCACGCCGCCGGAGACCGGGAAAGATACCTGAATCGCCTCGGGGGCCTTCTCATACATCGCGTAGGCGTTATCACCATATGCGTACAGCTGATTCTTATTGATAACGGAAATTGTATTTTTCTCTTTGATGATCTTATTGGTATGCTTGTTGAAGATTTTCAGATTGCATGTGCCAAGATCAACGCCGTAAATGTTTGCCATCTTACTCTCCCTTTCTCATCAAAACGTAAATATTTATAATTCTTTTACTTCGTTCAGAAAACCTCTCTCACGGAAACTGAAATAGCAGTTATCTCCGATAATAATATGATCCATCATCGGAATATCCAGCAGATCCCCGCACTCACGGATGCGCTGTGTGACCCGGATATCCTCTCTGCTCGGCTCCGGATTGCCGCTGGGATGATTGTGAAGCAGGATGATAAACTCCGCTTTCTTCTGCAGTGCCGCCTTAAAAATCTCTCCGGGAGAGATCAGGGAAGCGTTGGATGTACCCACGGAGATCACCTGATCGCCGAGAAGCATATTCTTGCGGTCAAACATGGCCAGCATCAGGATTTCCTTCGTCTCATGACGCATGCGCTCCATATAGTAAGCGGCAATCTCGTCGGGACCGGCAAAGACCGGGTCCACATGTCTGACCGCGGAGGCCATGCGTCTGGAGAGCTCTCCCACGCATTTCAGCTGAACAGCCTTTACCTGTCCGATGCCCCGGATCTGCATAAAGTCGTCAGGCTGCAGATAGATGAGGTTTAAAAGTCCGTCCGGTCCTGCGTTCAGGATCCTGACAGCCAGATCCGTACTTCTCTCTCCTTTAGAGCCGGTCCGGATGATCACACTGAGCAGCTCCGCATCGGACAGTGATGCCGGCCCCTGCCGCATGCATTTCTCATACGGCTTCTCCGGATCCGGCAGGTCTTTCATCGTCCATCCGTTTTTCATATGATGTCCTGTCTACTCTCTCAAACCGGCACGGCAAACGCAAGGCCGCCGTGCCCGCGCTCATCTATCATAACATAAAACTTTTTTTATGTATAGTTAAGTTTTCCTGAAAAAATATGAATAGTTCCTTACACGAAATCCTCCGGCGAAACCAGCCCCCGATCCGTCAGCTTCTGCAGCGACATCAGGATACCCATCTTGGCGTGATGCCAGGTCAGTCCTCCCTGAAAATAGACGGCGTAGGGTTCCCGAATGGGCGCGTCCGCGCTCAGCTCGATCGAGGACCCCTGTACGAAGGCGCCGGCCGCCATGATCACCCGACTGTCATATCCGGGCATATCCCAGGGCTCAGGTGTGACAAAAGAATCGACCGGCGCCGCGGCCTGAATGCCCTGGCAGAAGGCGATCACGCCTTCCGGGGAACCGAATGTCACGGACTGGATGATATCGTGCCGGGACTCTGTCGCGTCCGGAATGACCGGGAATCCGAGTCTTTCGTAAATGTTTGCGGCGAATACAGCGCCTTTCAGAGCTCCGCCGACGACTGCCGGAGCCTGGAATAATCCCTGATAAAAGGATCGGGTCACACCGAGCGACGCGCCCACTTCCCGTCCCAGTCCCGGAGACGTGAGACGGCAGGCTGCGTTTTCCACACATTCTTTTCTGCCGACAATATATCCGCCGATGGGCGCCAGACCGCCGCCGGGATTTTTTATGAGGGAACCTACGATCATATCGGCTCCGACGTCCAGCGGCTCCCGTGTTTCTACAAACTCACCGTAACAGTTATCAACCATACAGATGATGTCCGGATTTATTTTTTTTACAAAAGAAATCAGTTCTCCGATCTGTTCAACAGAAAATGAGGGCCGTGTCTGATAACCCTTCGAGCGCTGAATGGTTACCAGCCTGGTTTTGTCATGAATGGCATTTCGAATACCTTCATAATCAAAATCCCGGTTGTCAATCAGATCCACCTGCCTGTATGTGATGCCGTACTCTGCCAGGGAGCCACGGGACGGACGGATACCAATCACTTCTTCCAGCGTATCATACGGTTTCCCGACCGGCGAGAGAAGCTCGTCGCCCGGACGCAGATTTGACATCAGTGCCAGGGCAAGAGCGTGTGTACCGCAGGTGATCTGCGGACGTACCAGCGCCGCCTCTCCATGAAAACAGGCGGCGTAGACTTCTTCCAGTGTATCCCGTCCGTGATCATCGTAGCCGTAACCGGTCGATGACTGAAAACACTCCGCACTGACGCGGCATTTTTGCATCGCGCCAATCACCTTCAGCTGATTATATTCCGTGATCTGATCGATCTCATCAAACCGTGCCCGGAGAGAATCTTCTGTTCTCTTTCCGAATTCATACACCGCGGATGAAATCCCCATATCTTTATACAGTTGTCTGATTGTATGTTCTGACATAGTTCCTCCCTGTATGCCGTTCTACCCTGAAACCGAAGCAGCGGATGGCGAAGAAATCATGGTCTTTCCGCATCTTTGCAATATGTATTCCAGAATTCTGTCATTCTGATATTCAAAATCCGGTTTGTTGATCCAGATTACATCTCGTTCCCGCCGAAACCAGGTGAGCTGGCGTTTCGCAAAATGACGTGTATCGCGTTTCAGGATGCGGACAGCCTCCTCATAGCTGATCTCACCGTCCAGCCAGGACAGAATCTCCTTATATCCGATTCCCTGCATGGAAACCATGTGCCGGTTAAAACCGCGTTCGCGCAAAGCTCTGACCTCATTTACAAGTCCCTGCTCCAGCATGAGATCCACCCGCCTGTCAATCTGTTCATATAAACGATCTCGATGATCATTTAAAACAAAATACCGGAAATCATAGGGAGATTCCTTTTCTCTCTCCCGCTCGTTATGCGCGGAGATCGGCTGTCCGGATTTCTCGTAAAATTCCAGCGCACGGATGGTTCGCCTGATATTATTTTCATGAATCGCATCCGCTGAAACAGGGTCTACGGCGCGCAGCTTCTCATGAAGAAAATGCGCGCCCTTTTCCCGTGCCAGCCGTTCATATTCTATCCGCAGATCTGTGTCCTCATCCTGTTCGGTAAAATCAATGTCATAGAGCAGCGCCTGAATATAAAAACCGGTTCCTCCGACGACGATGGGAAGCTGTCCCTTCCGGTAAATATCAGCCAGAGCCTCTCTCGCAAGATCCTGAAAACGCACGACGTGAAATTCCTCGTCCGGTTCCAGAATGTCCACCAGATAATGCGGGACGCCCCGCATTTCCTCCGGACGGATCTTGGCCGAACCGATATCCATGCCGCGGTAAACCTGCATGGAATCCGCGGAAACGACAGCCCCGTTCAACGCCTGTGCCAGCGCGATCGAGAGGTCGGTTTTTCCGACCGCTGTCGGACCGGTTAAAATCAGTAATGGTTTTTTCCCTGTATCTGAAACATGCTGCATGAAACGTTCTCCCGACCGCTGCGGATCTCCGGAACTTGTTCCGGCTGTTACAGCGTTTGAGTGAAAAGCTAAACGATCCGCTTGAATTTTTTCTCTATCTCATATTTTGTCATGGAAATGATGACCGGTCTGCCGTGCGGACAGAACCAGGGATTTTCCAGTTTCAGCAGATCATCGATCAGCTGTTCTGCTTCCGCGCCGGAAAGCTTATGGTTTCCTTTTACGGCTGCTTTGCAGGACATGGAGGCAATTTTCTCAATCACCATATCCGGCGTATCCTTTCCGGAAATATTTCCAAGCCCGTCGATCAGTTCCAGCAGCAGGCTCTGTCCGTTCAGGCCGTACAGGTTGTCCGGCAGTGCGCTGACAGTGTACTCTTTTCCGCCGAAAGAGTCAATGACGAATCCCAGTTTTTCAAAATCTTCTTTGAATTTTTTCAGCAGGACTTCCTCCTGCATCGTGAGCGAGAGCAGAATCGGCGGACTGATGACCTGAGAGGTAAACTCCTTTTTCCGGTAACTTTTCATCATCTTTTCAAACAGGATCTTTTCATGTGCGGCATGCTGATCGATCATGTAAAAACGCTCTTCATACTCCACCAGCCAGTAAGTGCCGAACAGCTGTCCGATGATCCGGTGCTTCGGAAGGACCTCCTCGGAGAGCAGCTGCGTCTCTTCGGACACATAGTCGGACAGGGAAGCCTGCACCGGCTGTTCCAGGGACAGCCGTTCTGATGCTGACGACCGTCTGCCATCTGATCTGACTGAGCCAGATTCTTTCTCTCTGTCTGCATGAGATCCGTCTGTCACCTCTCTGCTCCGGTCAGCAGACGCATCGCTTTTTCTTAGAGATTCCCGGCTCTGCTCAGCAGTATTTTGTTGTTGTACTGTAGCGCTCCTGCCGTAAGAAATGGATTCTCTCAGCCTGGGTTCCGGTTCGGATATCTGTCTGACCCCGGGCGCAGAAACAGGTTCTGAAGCAGATTCGCCCGCTCTGTACTCGTATTTCGGCTCATAGGGACTGTCCTGCCGGACGGCCTCGCGTATCTTATCCAGCCGGTTTTTCTCAAACGGTTCCGGAATCTTTTTTTGTCAAATGAAGGTTTTTCCGCAGATTTTTTTTCTTCCTTCAGCGTGACATCGGCAATCAGCTCCCTCTTCTGCAGCGTGCGGTGAATCAGATTCAGAATCTGCCGGTACAGCTCTTCCTCATCGGAAAAGCGAAGCTCCATCTTATTCGGATGTACATTTACATCAACCAGATTCCCATCCAGGCAGATGGAGAGAACAGTGAACGGGTATTTGTGCTGCATCAGACAACCGCGATACCCGTCCTCGATAGCTTTTGCGATGATGCTGCTTTTTATGTATCTTCCATTGATAAAATAACTCTCAAAATGACGGTTTCCTCTGGATATGACCGGTTTCCCGATATAGCCGGAAACGGAAAAATTTTCAAACGTTTCCTGAACATCCAGCAGGTTCGCGGCAATATCCCGTCCATAGATATGATAGATATTGTCCTTCAGATTCCCGTTTCCGGAGGTGTGCAGGCGAATCTGTCCGTTGTTGATAAACTTAAAGGAAATATCGGGATGAGAAAGCGCGATACGTTCCATCATATCGTTGATATATCCGGCTTCCGTCTGAGGCATTTTTAAAAATTTCCTGCGGGCCGGCGTATTATAAAAAAGATTTTTTACCAGAAAGGTGGTGCCGTTCGGTGCGCCGACCTCCTCCAGCAGAACCTCTTTGCCGCCCTCGATCAGGAAACGGCTGCCGGTAAAAGCATCCGTCGTTTTCGTGATCAGTTCTACCTGTGAGACTGCGGCAATACTGGACAGCGCTTCTCCCCTGAAACCCAGGGATGAGATCGTCACCAGATCATCCACCGAGCGAATCTTGCTTGTGGAATGACGAAAAAAAGCGACCGGGATCTGATCCTGCGCGATTCCGCAGCCGTTGTCCGTAATCCGGATCAGTGTCGTTCCGCCGTCGCGGATCTCCACGGTGACGGCGGTGGCTTTGGCGTCGATCGCATTTTCTACCAGTTCTTTCACTACGGAGGACGGGCGCTCCACCACCTCGCCCGCCGCGATCTTGTCTATGGTCTGTTCGTCCAGTACCTGTATCAGGGGCATATTCATCTCCATTTCGTCGTTCTTTCAATTGATACCGCGTATCATATATGATGGAGGAACGTCTTTTGTTCATATACAATTCCTACCATCGGTTTCTGATCTTGTTCTGTAATTCATATAGTTTGTTCAGCGCGTCAAAAGGGGTGATATGTGTCAGATCTATCTCGGACAGTTCCCGGATGATATCGTCATCCTTAACGGTATCAAACAGAGAAATCTGCGCCATATCCACTTCATCCGGCAACTTTCTGGCTTTTGTATCAATGAGAGCGCCCACATCCAGACGCCTTGTGATATTGCTCAGATTGGCGCTCTCCAGCTCCTCGCAGATGACCTTCGCGCGCTCAATCACGGTCTCTGGAATGCCGGCCAGCTTCGCCACCTGAATACCGTAGCTTCGGTCCGCTCCCCCGGGAATGATCTTTCGCAGAAAAATGATGTCGTCTCCTCTCTCCCTGACGGCAATGCAGTAATTCTTCACATTGGAAAGCTTTCCCTCCAGCTCTGTCAGCTCATGATAATGCGTGGCAAACAGCGTCTTTGCGCCGAGCAGCTTCGGATTGCTGATATATTCCACGACCGCCCACGCGATGGAGAGACCGTCGATCGTGCTCGTCCCCCGCCCGATCTCATCCAGAATCAGGAGACTGCTCGACGTTGCGTTTTTCAGGATATTTGCCACCTCGTTCATCTCCACCATGAAGGTGCTCTGCCCGGAGGCAAGGTCGTCCGACGCGCCCACGCGCGTAAAGATGCGGTCCACAATCCCGACATTCGCGGATTCGGCCGGGACAAAGGAACCGATCTGTGCCATCAGAACAATCAGGGCATTCTGCCTCATGTACGTGGATTTGCCTGCCATATTCGGACCGGTGATGATCGAGATGCGGTTATCTTTATTATCCAGGAAGGTATCGTTCGCGATAAACATGTCGTTATTCATCATCCGTTCCACCACGGGATGACGTCCGTTTTTGATCTTCAGCAAGCCCTTTTCATTGATTTTCGGCCGGGTATAACCGTTCTGCTCCGCCACTGCGGCAAAGGAAGCAAATACGTCGATGGCGGCGACCGACTTTGCCGTCATCTGAATCCGGGCGGCCTGCTCCGCGATCTGATTCCGGACATTGCAGAAAAGATCGTATTCCAGAGCCGTCAGCCTGTCTTCCGCTCCAAGTATCGTTTCCTCCAGCTCTTTTAACTCCGGCGTGATGTATCGCTCCGCGTTCGTCAGCGTCTGCTTTCGGGTATAATAATCTGGCACCAGATCTTTATAGGAGTTTGTCACCTCCAGATAATAGCCGAATACCTTGTTATATTTGATTCTTAGGTTTTTGATGCCGGTCTTCTCCCGCTCCTCCTCCTCAATCTTTGCCAGCCAGCTCTTCCCCTCTGTCTTAGCGTTGCGGAGGCGATCGATCTCCGGATGAAAGCCGGTTCGTATCATCCCGCCCTCGCGGACCGAGATCGGCGGGTCGTCCTCAATGGCCTGTTCGATGAGACTGCAGATATCGTCCAGAGTGTCAAGCTGTTGATTCAGTTCACACAAGAGCCCCGAAGAAAAGTCATTCATCAGTGTCTGTATTGCGGGCAGCATCTGAAGGGAGGTCTTAAAAGCGATCAGATCCCGCGGATTTGCCGTGTGATAGACCACGCGGCTGATCAGTCGTTCAAGATCGTAGATCGGATTTAAGTATTCCCGCAGCTCCTCGCGGGTGATCATGTTTTTTTTGAGTTCGGAAACTGCGTTCAGGCGCCGTTCGATCTCTGCTTTTTCAATCAGCGGCTGTTCGATATACGCGCGCAGGGTTCTGGCTCCCATGGCTGTCTTTGTACTGTCCAGCACCCAGAACAGAGATCCGCGCTTTTGTTTTTCACGGAGCGTCTCCACCAGTTCCAGATTCCTCCGGGTCGAGCTGTCCAGGATCATATACTTTCCCGTGGCATAGGGCACAAGCTTTGTTATATGGGAGAGATCTGTTTTCTGCAGTTCCTTTAAATAGTTCAGAAGGGATCCGGCGGCCAGGATACCGCAGTCGTAATCCGAAAGACCCAGTCCGGCTGTGTCGACCGCGTGAAAATGATCCAGCAGTGTCCGGCGCGCCGCGGCATCATCGAAATACCCGGTATCCAGTGCGTAGATAGCAATGCCCATGCGGTGGCGCAGATCCTCCTGATCAATCCCGCTCATCAGGAACGGTTCATTGCAGATGATCTCGGACGGAACATATTTGCTGATCTCATCCTGCAGCTTCCGTTCCGAATCCAGCTCCGTCACAAAAAAATCTCCGGTCGTCACATCCGCTACGGACATCCCGTATCTCGAATCCACGTACACGATGCTCATGATATAATTGTTTTTGCTCTCATCCAGCGCATTTGTGTCAAGGTTTGTCCCCGGTGTTACAATGCGAACCACCTCACGGCGAACGAGTCCCTTCGCCAGCTTCGGGTCTTCTACCTGCTCACAGATGGCGACCTTATATCCCTTCGAGACCAGACGGGTCAGATATCCATCCGCCGCGTGAAAAGGCACGCCGCACATGGGGGCGCGCTCATCCAGGCCGCAGCTTTTTCCGGTCAGCGTAAGCTCCAGTTCCTGAGAAACCATAATGGCATCGTCAAAAAACATTTCATAGAAATCACCGAGACGATAAAACAGGATACAGCCCGGATATTCTTTTTTTGTCTCAAGGTACTGCGCCATCATGGGCGTCAGTTTTTCGGTGTCAATCTGTTCGTATGTCAAAGAAGATCCTCCTTCATATTACGCTGCCGCGCTGCTCCGCTGAGTTCAATTCGCGGGCTGCCGGCTCGCTCATATGTATTTATGATTGCTTCCGCCGCTTTCAGTCCGTCCATCGCAGCGGATGTGATGCCGCCGGCATATCCGGCTCCCTCTCCGCACGGATATAAGCCCCGGACATTGCTCTGAAAATTCTCTCCCCTCACGATGCGCACCGGGGATGAGGTCCGGCTTTCGACAGCTGAGAGAATCGCATCCTCCCGGTCAAAACCGGGTAGCCGGCGGGAAAATGCATGCATTCCTTCAATGAAGGCTTCCGAGATGTCATCCGGAAAAATATCACGGAGATTTGCCGCTGCAGCCAAACCTTTCGTGCAGGTTGAAAAAGCCGTTTGTCTTTTTAGCGGATCCGCTGTATTATTTTCCGAAAAACTGCTATTTTCAGATGCGTGGGCATCTGCAGTATCATCTAAATCTGTATGTAAAAAGCTCGACTCGAAATCTCCGAAGTGCTGCTGTGGTATCCTGCCTGCTCCGGCTCTCCATGTCCTCTCCTCCAGTTCTCTCTGAAACGCCACTCCGGACAGCGGATCGGAGGGATCCGGAAAATCCTCCGGCGTGACCGAGACGATGATCGCGCTGTTCGCATTCCGGCTGTCTCTGGCATGATAGCTCATCCCGTTGACGGTCAGTCGTTCCGGTTCGGAGGAAGCATTG
>JAJBUT010000079.1 GCA_020860185.1 Lachnospiraceae bacterium
GCAATCCGGGCTATCGCCCTACTTGCTCATACCGTCCTGGTCATCCAATATCCAGGCATCTGTGTGTGCAAGCACCCCCATCTGCCTGTCTATTGATGACACTTTCATTGTAACTTACTTCCTGCCGCAGCATTTTTTGTATTTCTTTCCGCTTCCGCACGGGCAGGGATCGTTCGGGTAGATCTTATCCGGCTTTATGATCGTGCCGGACTTTTTCTGCTCGAGATACAGCTCCTTTAATTTCTCCTCCGAATAAATCTCCTTCCACTGGGGCAGCTCGTAGAGCCAGTCGGCCCTGGCGTCCACCATGTTTTTGTAGAGCTTCTCCTTGTCAAACGCAAGGCTGACATGTGAATCCTCGCTCAGATCATCCAGATCGTTCGGTGTGACCAGACTCTCCTGGATACCGTCCAGGAAACCGACCATCGCCATCAGCTCCAGATTGTATTTTTCCGCAAGCTCTCTGACGGTGCCCTCCACCGCCTCGTCCGGGGTTGTCAGAAGCTGCTCATAGACGCCCTTCTCCAGCTGAAAATAACGGTTCCAGAAATCCTGAAGATCCTTCTGATTCGCATTTTTATTGTAGGCAATTTTCTGCCAGTCCTGTAATAATCCCATATCTTACCGCCTTTTTCTAAAATAAACTTTCTGACTGGTCACGATCTTCACTGACCGCACATGTAGAGATAGTATACATCAATTTCCCATACATTTCAATTTTTTTTTCGCATTCTCCCGGTTTATGAATACTTTCCGCAGATGCGGCCATAATAACAGCAGTGAGGCGGTTCATTAACCGCCGGTACAGTCAGGTCATTGACAGGGCGCTGTACCGGAAACCGTCTTTCTAATAACTTATCCTCCCCTATGACATCTCCGGAATCTGGATCGTCAGGTTCCGGAGAATTGTGTGTACTGAATCGCCAGGTTCCGGAGAATTGTGTTGTCATTTTTGGGAAAACATGTATAATAAGGTGATAAGCATCCGAAAAACGTCACGAGACCAGACACACAGTAAACCAGGAAAGGCATGTCTCATGAAGAAATTAAAACGCATCACCGCTCTCATCGGCGTTATTGCTCTGTTCGCGTTATACATATACACACTCGTGCTGGCGATTGTCGGCAGTGAGCAGACGATGAATATGTTTATGACCTCTATCGTTGCCACGGTTGTACTTCCGGTACTCCTGTGGACATATTCCTTTATCTACAGACTGCTGAAGAATCATTACTCGGAGGAAGCCAGAGATCGAACAGAACAAATGAGAAAAGTTCAGGAAAAAGAGGAGAAAAGCAGCGGTGAATAATCCCGCTGCTTTTTCGTCAGGCAAGTCAGATGTAACGATTCATTCTTTAACATCCCTCACCATCTGTATCACACATATCTGCATGTATCAGAAATATCTGCATCTGTTATTCCGAAACGCTTCCTTCATCTTCCTCTTCCACCTGGAAGCTCTCCGGCTCCGTGCTCAATGTGGATGTGACAATCGAACTGCTGATCAGATAGACGGTTCCGTCCTCCGCACTGTCCGTCGTCTGCAGATAATATCCGCCGACCATCTCATTCTCTATTCCGAATTCATATGTCTGAGCGCTGCCGTCGGAAAATTCTACCGTAAAGATCTGCGACGGTTCATCCAGCCCGTACTGATCGGTATCCTCCGCGTCCTCAATCACACTGTCTGCATCCATCTCACTCATCGTGGTGAGGAAGCTCTCAACCTCCTCCGCATCAATCTCCATGGTCGTATCGCCGGTGTAGACCCACTGCTCATCCTGCAGTTCAAATGATACGGTTTCCCCATCGAGCTGATAAGAAAACGTGGTGACGTCGCCGGTCTCAAACGCATTGACGTAGACTATGGAGGCTTCCTCCTCCGCTTCCGCCTTTTTCGTCTGCGCTTTTTTTCCGAGTATGACCGCAATCAGAGCCGCGACAATGATGATCAGTATGATCACCAATGTCAGATACTGTTTTTTTCTCATATCAACCTCCGTTCCGCCGCCGGTACAACAGTTCCCAAGCTGCACCGGACGGGTTCCAGTCTTACGCTTTCCGTCTTCTCATCCAGATCAGAATGCCGAGCACCATCAGTACAATCGGCACGCAGACGATCAGTATGATCGCACTGGCGATGACAAAGGACTGGCTCACGCTGAGATAGTCATAGGTATATTCCTTCGCATCAATGGATATCGCCGTCTCTGAGTCAGAATAATCGCTGACGATTCCCTTGAACAGCGCCAGGTTCTGTCCCGAAACATAGCTGTCTACCGTATCGTTAAAGGTCAGGACTGATGTGATCACCGTGACATCTGCACCCGTCTCCGAATCCGCCACATTGGCGCCGAGAATGAAGGTACCTTCCTCATCGCCGTCCTCTTTTTCATAGGTGGTCATCGTATCCAGATTCGTTTTCAGATAAGCGGACGACGAGCTTTCCAGCAGGGACGTAAAGGTCAGTGTCTCTGATTCTTCATCTATGTTGGAAACTGCCTGCGCGTCCACGATCATGACGTAGCCGTCCACATTCTCCGTCTGATCCGCCGAAACGACATTCGGAAGCAGATAGAACGGATACTGATAGTAAGCGGAGCGATCGGACTCCATCACAACGCCCTGACTCACCTGCATGCCGTAGGCTGCCAGAATGGAATCAAAGTTTGTCATATCGCCGGTTGCCTCATAGGAGGTCGTGATCAGCGCCTTTCCGCCCGAAGCGAGGTAATCGATGATTTTCTGCGAATCGTCCTCGGAAAAATCGGAAGGCGGTCCGTTGATGATCACGGCGGCCGCGGCATCCGGTACGGCG
>JAJBUT010000174.1 GCA_020860185.1 Lachnospiraceae bacterium
GTGGATGACAATATTGACAGTTCAAAGGATTCAGGGAAACTGATGATTGTCGTGCTGTCAGCGGTTGCCGAGATCGAGCGTGAGAACATTCTCATACAGTCGATGGCAGGACGCAGGCAGAAAGCACGAGAAAATACAGGGTGCGCGGAATGAATACCTGGTTGTGAAGCAGGACGAATACGAGACATATGAAGGGCACACGAAGCGATTATTGATCCGGAAAAATGGGATGCCGTGCATGAACGCCGTCTGGAGACGGGCAAGAAGCGCGAGAAGATGCACAGTCTGGATCATGAACACGTATTGTCCGGAATATTGCGGTGTCCGGTCTGCGGCGGGCAGATGTACGGTTCAGTCAACCGTAAGAAGAAAAAGGACGGGACGTATTATCCGGATCAGTGGTATTACGTATGCAAGTACCGGAAAGCCCAGCGCGGAAAAGAGTGTTCCTTCCGGAGACAGCCGCAGCAGAAAATAGTGGATCGAGAAGTGATTGCCGTTATCGGTGACGCTCTGAAAAATCCGAATTTCGCGGAGATCATGCAGGAAGTCATGAACGAAAGGACGGACGAGGAAACGCTGAAAGCAAGACGCGAAGCCTTAACGAAAAGCCGCGAACAGTATGCCGCCGCGAAAGATAAGCTTGCGGAACGTCTGGACACTCTGGATTATACCGATCTGGCGTATGATATGAAGTACGCCGACATGGAGAAGCGGCTTGACGGTCTGTATACGGATATAGCGCGGGTGGATGAAGACATATCGGATGTGGAGCGGAGCCTTGCTGACGCGCGTTCCGCACAGACGACAATCGAGACGGCTTATGGATGGCTTGAGTTCTGCTCATGGAAGGTATTGTTGCGCTGGCTCTGTTCATCAGCTTTGTTCAGTAAGGCTGGATGAGATGTAACCGGGTTAGCCGAAAACCAGATGAGATGTATTATTTAAAATGGGTGATGGCCTGTCGGCATTTTCAAAAAACCGTCAGGCCACATTATTATTTAACAACCCTTTTCCAAACTTTCCTTATAAGCCGTCCCCCATGCCTCCATAGCGTCAAGGATAGGTTTCATTGACTCACCCAATTCACTGAGAGAATACTCTACTCTTGGCGGTACCTCAGCATAAACAGTACGAATCACAATCCCATCATCTTCCATAGACCGCAGGCTGTCTGTCAGTACCTTCTGACTGATTCCATCCAAATCGCGCCGCAGTTCATTAAACCTCCAGGGACGTGAACGCAGGTTTCGCAAAATCAGCAGTTTCCATTTACTCCCTATCAATTCAACCGTCGTTGCCACCGGACAAGCCAGCTGAAAAGCCTGCGGCTTGCGGTTCTGCTTGTGGCGCAGCTGACAAGCCTGCTGAAGCACCTGCAGCCTGCGGCGCGTCTGACAAACCGGCTGAGACGCCTGCAGCCTGCGGCTCTGCTTGTGGTGTGACTGACAAACCGACTGAGGCTCCCACGGCCTGCGGCTCCGCTTGCGGTGCGTCCGACAAGTAATTCTGTCCGCAAACTCATCGCCTGGTGAGCCGGTATCCATATAATAAATATCGGTTCATCAGGCACCTGCGAAACAATATCCGTTCATCGGATTTTACGATATAAACCAGAAGGAGACCGTGCTTTATGAAACAATATTTTTCTTTTCAATGGCATATTACAGACGAATGCGATCAGCGGTGCAAGCACTGCTACATCTTCTCCGAAAACGTCTGCAAAAAGCTGGACGCTATGAACTGGGAGCAGATGCAGGACACGTTTTACAGCTGTCTGGACTTCTGCGAGGTGTATCACCGTCTGCCGTATTTTTATATCACAGGAGGCGATCCCATCCTTCATCCGGACTTTTGGAGGCTGCTGGGGCTGATGAAGGAGCATGGCATTCCCTTTACCATTCTCGGCAATCCGTTTCATCTGACAGATGATGTAGGACAAAAAGAGCGTATCTCTGAGAGGAAAGATTCAGAACATCGGAAGCGAAAAGCTGGATGAGATTTTTGAAAAGAATCCTTATATGCAGAAGATATATCCTGATAACACCCGCACTGCGCTGGAGGTATTCCGGTTGTATGAGGCGAGCGGCGAATACTTTGACATCAGCAATCCTGCACATGTGACAAGGGACAGCATTGTAATCGGTCAGTCGGAGGCTGTGACGAACGGTTATTTCGTGGGCAGTGCCTGCATTGGCTGCAAGCTGTGCTATTTCGTCTGTCCCCAGAAGTGCATTGACATCTCTGTGAAGCCGGTAGTCATTGACCAGAGCTGCTGCCTGCACTGCGGACGCTGCGTGGAAATCTGTCCGAAACAGACCATCGAAAAGAGAGGATACCGTTGATTTTCAGTATAATGCCAATGTACATTCTTTCATTCTGCTGTCCCTTCTGTCTGTTATGGAAAAGATGTTCTGCATATGGGACCAGATAGTCGACATATGCAGAAGATACCCTGTACAATTTAAGATTTTCTGCTTTTTTCCTTCCCAAGCATCTTATACAGCAAATGATACAGGGTAAAGGCTTCCTCCTGCTCCAGATGAATACATCCTCCCATTGCCTCTGGTATCTTGCAGGCTTTTTCACGCAGCTGCATTCCTTGCTCCGTAATGGTGACAATCAAATTTCGCTCGTCCTCCTCAGAGCGTTTTCGTGATACAAGCCCTTTATTCTCAAGCTTTTTCAGCAAAGGAGTGAGCGTCCCTGAATCAAGATACAGACGCTCGCCAAGCTCCTTCACATTCATTTTCCCATGTTCCCACAACACCATCATGGTAATATAC
>JAJBUT010000126.1 GCA_020860185.1 Lachnospiraceae bacterium
GCCTTCAGCATACCGCCTACGGAGATGGTGGGATCAGTGTCTGCCGCCAACAGAATATGAGCGATCATGGATGTGGTCGTTGTCTTCCCGTGCGTGCCGCTGACCGCGACGGATTGTGAGTAGTTGTCCATCAGCTGTCCCAGAAACTCTGCGCGCGTGAGCATGGGAATCCGGGCATCCCGCGCTGCCTGCCATTCCGGATTGTCCGGATGGATGGCTGCTGTATAGACAATGAGATCAGTGTCTGTCGTGATATTTTCCGCTTTTTGACCGAACCGGATCTGAGCACCATGGGAGATGAGTTCGTCGGTCAGCTCGGACGCTTTTGTGTCAGAGCCGGAAACGGTAAATCCTTCTCGAAGGACGATTTCGGCCAGTCCGCTCATGCTGATACCGCCGATTCCGATAAAGTGGATGTGTATGGGAGTTTTAAAATCAATTCTATACATAATGGTATTCTCTTTTCTGAGTATGGTTTGAAAAACAGTTTGCGGGGAAATGCCTGTCCGTATCCGGCATGGCATTTTTGCGTCATCTGTAGTATACCAAAACTGAATTGTTTGTAAAGTGGCAACCGTCTGTGTTCTTAAAAAAATTTACACAGATAGTGTACAGGATGGCGACGGCTGTGATATGATATAAATTATAGTTTGTGACAAAGAGAGGGAATGAGATGATGCATCTGATTGTCGGACTGGGAAATCCAGCAGAGAGATACGAAAAAACTCGTCACAATGTCGGCTTTGATGTCATTGACGCTCTGGCTGACAAATATGATATAAAAATGGATCGGAAAAAAGCGAAAGCTGTCTGCGGAACCGGAGTGATCGGGGGACGCAGAGTATTTCTCGCGAAACCGCAGACTTATATGAATCTGAGCGGAGACAGTGTTTCCCGACTGGTTCATTTTTTTAAGCTGGATCCGGAACAGGAGCTGATTATTGTTTTTGACGATATCAGTCTGACTCCGGGGAATATCCGCATCCGGAAAAAAGGAAGCGCAGGCGGACATAACGGGATGAAAGATATAATCGCGAAAGTCGGCACGGATCAGTTTCCCCGGCTGAAAGTCGGCGTAGGAGACAAACCGGAAGGCACAGATCTGGTAAGTCATGTGCTGAGCCGTTTTTCACGGGCGGATCGGGAGCTGGTTGAGGAGGCAATCGCGGATGCAGTGGACGCTCTTGCGCTGATGATCTGCGGGGCGACGGATGAAGCGATGAATCGTTATAACCGGAAAAAACATACAGAAAAAAAGTCAGAACAGGATGGTTGAGAGAAATTATGAAAGCATTTTTTGAACCATTGCATGAACTGGCTCGTTTTGGGGAGCTGGAGCTGGCTTTATCCCGGAAGGCGGGTGTTTATGCTGCGGCGGGATGTACGGATGCGCAAAAACCGCATATGATCTGTGGACTGAACCGGGGGATGCGTGTTTCCCGGCTGATTGTTACGTTCAGTGAACAGAAAGCAGCGGAGCTTCTGGAGGCTTATCGTTTTTTTGACCCGGATGTATTGTATTTTCCGGCGAAGGATATCCTTTTTTATCAGTCGGATATCCGTGGGACTGCGCTGACCGGTGAGCGGATGAGGGTTTACCGGGCGCTGAATGAAAACCGACAGCCGACCGTCATTACGACGTTTGACGCGCTGATGGATCGTCTGATTCCGCCGCGGATGATGGAATCCTTTTTGCTGCATCTGCGCAGGGGTGATACGATTGATCTGGAGAACGTGCGCACCCGTCTTGTAAACATGGGCTATGAATACAATTTTCAGGCGGAAGAGCCCGGGCAGTTTTCTGTTCGTGGCGGCATCCTGGATATCTTCCCTCTGACGGAGGATGTGCCATATCGCCTGGAGCTGTGGGATAATGAGATAGATTCTATCCGGAATTTCAGTCCGGAAAGTCAGAGATCCATCGAAAACGTTGATTCTCTGACTGTTTATCCGGCGAGCGAACTGGTGTTGGATGACGATCGACGGCAGGAAGGCGTACGTGCGCTGACTGACGACGCGGATACACTGTATCAGCGCCTGCGCAGGGAGATGAAGACAGAGGAGGCTTCCCGTGTCAGGCAGGCGGCGGAATCTGTCCGGGAACAGCTTCTGGAGCTGTCTGCCGTGCGTAGGGCAGAGAGTTATCTTCCTTATTTTTATACGGACACGGTGAGCTTTCTGGAATATTTTTCCTGCTGCGCTGAGACAAAGGGAGAGCAGATGTATGTGTTTGCGGATGAGCCGGCACGCTGTATGGAGCGAGGCAGAGCGGTAGAGCAGGAGTTCTTTTCCGGTATGCGGCAGCGTCTGGAAAAGGGATATATTTTGCCGGGTCAGACCGATTTGCTGATTGATGTTTCGACTGTGGCTGCTGCCGTCAGCCGGACACACTGTGTGCTTCTTTCGGCTCTCGAAATGAAAACGCCGGATTTCTCTTTGGAACAGAGCTTTTATTTTCAGGTAAAATCGGTCAATTCCTATCAGGGCAGTTTCCCGCTGCTTCTGAAAGACCTGAATGTCTATAAACGAGAGCGTTACAGTGTGATTTTGCTGTGCAGCTCAAGGACGCGGGCACAGCGGATGGCGCGGGAACTGCTGAATGAGAATCTTAACGCATTTTTCTGTGAGGATGGCTGTCGTGTTGTTCAGGCGGGGGAAGTCATGGTGCGCTGCGGCGCACTGAAAAAAGGTTTTTCCTATCCGGATATCGGTTTTGTTGTCCTGACGGAGACAGATATTTTCGGGGCGAAAAAAAGATCCCGAA
>JAJBUT010000136.1:0-10697 GCA_020860185.1 Lachnospiraceae bacterium
GACCGGAAACCTGACCGTACTCATCCACCACGATCACCATGTGAGACTTTGCGGTCTGCATATTTCGAAATAAAATATCGATATTTCTCTTCTCCGGGACAAAAGGGACAGGCAGCACCAGATCCGGGATATCGGCCAGAGAGGCAACCATCATGTCCTGCCTGAGTACATAACTTAAAACATCCTTGATATGTATAACACCGATGATATTGTCCTGATCATCGCAGTATACGGGATAGCGGGAAAATCCCTTCTCCGTGATAAATATGAGAAAATCCCTGAAAGTCATCTTCGCGCTGACCGAAACAATATGCTTTCGGTGCGTCATGATATCCTGAGCCTCCGTCTCATCCAGGGCGAAGATATTTTTGATCATCTCTGCTTCGCTCTCTTTAAAAAGACCCTGCTCATGCCCCTCATCCACCATGGATTTGATCTCATTCTGGATCTCTTCCTCCTGGACTGCTGTTTTTTCTTTCTTTAAGAACCGCATAAGACCCTTTCCTTTATGGGATAAGGGAATACTGCCGTCATCCATCTGTATCTGTTCTCCTCCTGAATCATGAAAGCGATGTAGCACATCAATCATTTTCTGAAACCTGTACGAAATAAGAATGTGCGCGTACACCGGAATTATAGGAAACGACATTAAGTCGTTTCCTTTACGCCAGACGCAAGGCTGCATAAGCAGCCATTTCTCATGCGTCTGTGTGCATTCTTTATAGTGAACGACAAATTATTTTTGTCGTTCACTATATAACACATTTCATCATAGCATTTTCATTACAAATAGTCAAGAAGCGGGAACTGAAAATGCGGGAACTGACATACTATGTATCCAGTTCCAGACTGATCGCCAATGCCCGGTTGACCCTTCTCATGATTTCTCCGTCAAGATGACAGATTTTTTCCTTCAGACGCATTTTATCAATCGTTCGCAGCTGCTCCAGCAATATCACTGAATCCTTCACCATATGGTATCTGGCAGCCTCCAGCTCAATATGCGTCGGCAGCTTCGCCTTGTTCATCCTCGAAGTAATTGCAGCGCAGATGACAGTCGGACTGTGGCGGTTTCCGACATCATTCTGAATAATGAGCACGGGGCGTACACCGCCCTGCTCCGAGCCGACCACCGGGCGCAAATCTGCGTAATAGATATCTCCTCTGCGAATCACCATCATACACTCTCCAAATTCAGGATTCGGAAGCCTTCCCTCATCTGTGGCAGCTTCCGTTTTCATTATTCCCTCTTTTTTCAAGTATATTCGCTGCAGCCTTCGAATCTGTCTATGACTGTATTTCGCCCGCACAATCACACGGATGATCTGTCTGAAACTGCTTTGCCGCTCCGGAATCACGAATAAAAACAGGTATGTTCGGAAAACACCTCTCCATGTCGGATATATACCCGCGGAATCCTCTTTCCCAGATCACAGGCAAACTCGTAATTAAACCGTCCTGAAAGATCGCCGATCTGTTCCATGGTAATCTCTTCCTCTCCGCTTTGTCCGACCAGAATCACCTCATCTCCGGAAAGCACCCCGTCAACCTCCGTGACATCGACCATAAACTGATCCATGCAGACCCTGCCGCAGATCGGAGCCCGCTTCCCATGAATCAGAACAAATCCGCGATTGGACAACGCCCTGGGATATCCGTCTCCGTAACCGACCGGAATCGTCGCAATCCTGCGTGTGCCCTGTACTGTATAAGTACCGCCGTAGCCAACCGTCCGCCCTTCTGATAATGTCTTGACATGCACAACATGGCTTTTCAGAGTCAGAAGCGGTTTCAGATTGATGCGATCCTTTTTTACCGCATCCGACGGCCAGAGACCGTAAAGAATAATCCCCGCCCGCACCATGTCAAGATTATACTCTGGAAGGTCAATAATACCTGCACTGTTCGATACGTGATGAACAGGATTCTCCCTGCGCCGATGCTTCAGCTGCTCCACCATGCAGATGTATTGGCGCATCTGCTCCCGCGAAAAAGATTTGTCCTTCTCATCCGCTCTGGCAAAGTGAGTAAAAATACCCTCGACACAAAGACTGGGCAGCGAGGAAATCCGCATGATTTCTTCTATAGACTCAGGCGTACACTGAAAGCCGATCCGGCTCATGCCCGTATCCAGCTTGATATGCACACGTACCATTTTATTTTTTTCCGCGGCCGCTCCGGAAAGCTCCTGAGCCATGGAGAAAGAAAACACGGTTGGACGGATATCCAGATCGATCATGGCATCCAGATCGTCGTCAAACACATATCCGAGTATGAGAATCGGCTTTTTCATCTGAGAGCGCCGAAGAATCTCCGCCTCCTCCACGGTTGCCACCGCATAACCCCAGATTTCATTTCTCTCCTCCATCATCCGGGCCAGAGCAACCGCTCCATGACCGTAACCATCCGTTTTTATCACGGCGCACACCTTCGTCTCCGGGGAAATGACGCGCTGTATTTCATTTAAATTCTGTTCAAAATAATCGAGATTGATCTCCGCGCATATCCTGCGGTATTGCTTCATAAAAACTCTCCTGTCTTTTACCTTTTATCTTATTGAAGAAAATACGGTCGAAATCCCCTCCATCAGGTCCGACGCCATAAGCGACGTCTTCCCGACCCTCTCTGCTGCCGCGTCCCCCGCCATGCCGTGAATCAGCACGCCGAGCGGCGCCGCCGTTTCTGCGGGAACCCTCTGGCCGAGCAGTGCGCCGATGATACCGGTCAGGACATCGCCGGAACCGGCCGTCGCCATTCCGTGATTTCCCGTTGTATTGATAAACACCCTCCCATCCGGCAAAGCTGTGACGGTCCTGGCGTCTTTTAATACAATCGTTGCCTGACAGCGCTCTGCAAACTGCCGTGCAGCCGATAATATATTATTTTTAATCTCATCAATCGATGTTTCAGTCAGACGTGACATCTCCCCCAGATGAGGCGTCAGAACGAGATCAGCCTTCGCATCTGCCATCCAGTCCCTGTGCGCAGACAGTATATTCAGACCGTCCGCATCCACAAGACACGGCGACTCCGTTTTCATAAGGACACATCGAACCAGCTCTTCCGCCTGCCGGGAACGTCCGAGCCCCGGACCCAGAACCACCGCATCCGCCCATCTGATCTGCTCCCCGATAAAATCTTCCATGTCTGTTTTTGCGTCATAGGTGGAAAGAATCGCTTCAGGCACAAGCATCTGTATAATTTCACGGTTCGAGACATTCGTGACAATCTTCACCAGGCCCGCTCCCGTCCGGTAAGCCGCCCCCGCGGAAAAAGCAGCCGCTCCCGCCATATTGTAAGAACCGGCGAAGATCAGCAGCTTCCCGTATGTTCCCTTGTTTGAATCCGCCTGCCGCGCCGGCAGCAGCGCAAGATCCTCCGCTTCCGGCATCCGAACCTCCGGCTGTATATCAAACAGACTGTATGCATCGATCCCGATATCTTTGACAGCCAGTTCCCCGCAAAAACGCGCACCCGGATAAAGCAGCTGTCCGATCTTCGCAAAACCGAAGGTCACGGTTCTGTCGGCACCAAAAGCCACTCCCATCACAGCGCCGCTGTCAGCAGAAATGCCGGACGGAATATCCACCGCCAGTTTCCAGCCGGACAGATCATTCAGCTGCCCGATCACATTTTTGTATACTCCGCCAATCTCTCTGGACAGACCGATCCCGAATATCGCGTCAACCAGAACATCATAATCCTCCCCCGTCAGCTGAGAGAGAATCGGGATCCCGTATCTGCGCACAATACCGAGCTGGCGAGCCGCCTCCACGCTGCATTTTTCTTCCTTTCCCGGGAAAAGGATCGTCACCGTATATCCTTTTAGTTTCAGAAGACGTGCCATCGCCAGACCATCCCCGCCATTGTTTCCCACGCCGCAGGCCAGAAGAACGCGGGCGTCATGATCCGGATAACGGCTGTCAATCTCCTCCACAGCAGCCAGTGCGGCCCGTTCCATCAGAACCGCCGAGGGCACTCCGTATCCTTCCATCGTATTTGCGTCACACTGCTGCATCTGTGTACTGCTCAAAATATACCGCATAAATACCTCCCGTTATGATATTGCGCCGATCACGGGCTGCGTAAGCAGCATTCCCTGCGCGGCCGTGTGCACAGCATTTACAGTGAACGGCAAATATTTTTGTCGTTCACTGTAAAACTGAACTTTCCTGTGAGACAAAAAAGCCCCGTTGCACGGAACCCTTTTGTGTGTCACTTTCTTTTCCGATTCGCTATATAAGGATCTGCACCTGTTATGTTGAAGCAGTTCCTGATGATTCTTCCTCCATTCGCTTCTTTACGATATTATAAGACAACTGCATCAGACTGTCTGACAGATGGACATTCTCAACCACTACATCTTCCGGCAGATTCAGATCCAGATGCGCGAAATTCCAGATCGCGTGAATATCCAGCTTTACCAGCTGATTCGCGATCTGCTCCGCCTTATTCTTCGGAAGGGTCAGAACAGCAATATCCACCCTGTGATCCCTCACAAATGCCGGTAACTCCTCCACACTGTAAATCGGAATTCCGCGGATGGACGAGCCGATCAGCGCCGGATTCACATCAAAAAGACCGATCATGATAAAGCCGCGCTTTTCAAAATTGACATACTTTGCCAGTGCCTGACCCATGTTGCCGGTTCCGATGACGATGATATTATGCTGACAGTCCAGCCCCAGTATCTTCCCGATCTCATCATACAGATATTGAACATTGTATCCGTATCCCTGCTGGCCGAAACCGCCGAAATTATTCAGATCCTGACGGATCTGAGAGGCTGTCACCTTCATTCGGATGCTCAGCTCATTCGAAGAAATACGGTCAGTCCCTTCGTCAAGCAATTCCCTCAGATACCGGTAATACCGCGGCATCCGGCGAATCACTGCCTGTGAAATTTCTTTTTGCAAGCCCCTGTCCCCTCCTTTGTATTCTACGTACTTTCGGATATGTTTCGAATATATGGTGCAGTTCATATTCACTGCTCTGTATTTTATATACGATTATTATAAACGCTCAAATACGCTTTGTCAAATATTTATCAATTTGTTCACCATTTTTTCGAAAATCTGGTTATATTTAACAACAAATTCTTACATAACGGCATCTTTTTTCTGCGCCATCCGGAGTTTCATTCCTGTTCGGATAATTCCTCCCAATCTTCGTAAAGCTGCTCCAGCTTTTGCATCAGTTCCGTCTGCTCCGCGTGCAGTTCTCCCAGCCGGACGGAATCTGTCGCGATCTCCGGCCTCGAAAACGCATCATCAATCTGTGACAGCCGCTCCTCCAGCTTCGCGATCTCATCCTCCAGGCGGCTGATCTGATTCTGCCGTTTTCTCTGTCTCTACTGTTCTTCCTTTTTCTCCTTCAATTCCGTCGTTGCAGCGGATTCTTCCGGGACAGCTTCGCTCACCGCTGTCCCGGCCGGGGTATCCGGAAGATACGCGTGTTCCGCCGCTTCGCGTTTTTCCAGATAATAATCATAGTTTCCGATATAATTGATGACACAGCCGGCGGTCAGGTTCAGAATCCGGGTCGCCGTCTTATTAATAAAATATCGGTCGTGAGACACGAACAATACGGTTCCCTCATAGCGGTTCAGCGCGTCCTCCAGGATCTCCTTCGACGCGATGTCCAGGTGGTTCGTCGGCTCATCCAGGATCAGAAAATTTGCTTCCGACAGCATCAGCTTTGCGAGGGAAAGCCGCCCCCGCTCACCGCCGCTCAGATCGGAAACCTTTTTAAAAACATCATCCTCCGTAAACAGAAAAGCAGCCAGAACATTCCGGATTCTGGTATTGTTCAGATCCGGATGCTCGTCTGAAATCTCCTCAAACAGCGTTTTCTCCATATGGAGCTCCTGCTGCTCCTGATCGTAATAACCGATTCTTACATTGGTCCCGAGACGAAAACTTCCGTCATCTGCCTCAAGCACCTGATTTAAAATCTTAAGAATCGTCGTTTTTCCCGTGCCGTTCTGTCCGATCAGGGCAAGGCGCTCTCCTCGCCGGATTTCAAAAGAAATATTATGAAACAGCACCTTTTCTCCAAAAGCTTTGGACAGGCCCTCGACGGAAAGGACATCCTTACCGCTGATCACGGAAGGTGTCAGAGCAATGTTCATCCCGGAATGCTCTTCCGCCGGTTTTTCCAGCACCTCAACCTTCGCGAGCTGTTTTTCTCTGCTCTCGGCTCGCCGGATCGACTTTTCCCGGTTGAAGGATTTCAGTTTTTCAATCACTTCCTCCTGGCGGCGGATCTCACGCTGCTGGTTCTCATAAGCTTTCATCCGCTCCTCGCGGATTTTTGCCGCCTGTGCTGCATAAAACGAATAATTTCCCTCGTAGACTGCCGATCTGTGCAGACTGATCTCCACCACCTTCGTCACGACGCGGTCCAGGAAATAACGATCATGCGCCACCACGATCACAGCTCCCTTATAATTCATCAGAAAGGTCTCCAGCCAGCGGATAGACTCGATATCCAGATGGTTTGTCGGCTCATCCAGCAGGATAATATCCGGATGAGTGACCAGAAGACGCGCGAGGGAAACACGGGTCTTCTGTCCTCCCGAGAGTGCCCCGCACGGTTTGTCAAACTCCCGTTCCGAAAAGCCGAGTCCCTTTAAAACGCCGGTCACCTCACTCACATAAGAATAGCCGCCCCGCGCGTCATATTCATGGAGCAGGCGGTGATAGCTTTCCATAAAAGGTTCCACCTCCGCACCGGTCAGAGACTGCATCCGCTCCTCCATAGTACGGATCCTCATCTCCATCTCAATGAGGTCGCGTTTCGCCTCCAGCACCTCCTCGTAAATACTTTTCGTCCCCTGCATCTCCTGATGCTGCGCCAGATAACCGATGTCAGCGTCCTTCGCGAGCGTCACCGTCCCCTCATCCGGCTCCAGTTCGTGCATGATGATTTTAAGAAGCGTGGATTTCCCTGCGCCGTTGATTCCGACCACAGCCACCTTTTCATTTTCCTCCACATGGAAAGAAACCTGCGACAAAACAGGCTCCTCTCCGAAGGATTTCGTAATATTCTGACATGCTAAGATCATAGTATGTCTCCTGTATTTTTATCTGAATCTTCCTGCATCATTCACCGGATGCAGAACGGCATATCCATCCTTATATGTAACGCACTATGCATACATACCTTCCAGGGTCTCACGCACCGCACGGATAAAATCCAGGCTGTTCAGCACGGTCGGATTCTCCATCTCTGTGATCAGCGCCAGATCCTTTGTCATCTTCCCGGACTCAATTGTATCAATGCAGGCCTTTTCAAGATTATCCGCAAATGCGGTCAGGTCGGCCAGGCCGTCCAGTTCGCCGCGCTTGCGCAGCGCACCGGTCCACGCGAAAATAGTCGCCACCGAGTTCGTGGATGTCTCCTCGCCCGCAAGGTGCTTATAATAGTGCCGCATCACTGTCCCGTGCGCCGCCTCATACTCATACACGCCGGAGGGAGATACGAGCACAGATGTCATCATGGCAAGGGAACCGCAGGCGGACGAGATCATATCGCTCATCACGTCGCCGTCATAATTCTTGCAGGCCCAGATAAATCCGCCCTCCGCTTTCATCACACGCGCCACCGCGTCATCGATCAGCGTATAAAAATATGTAATGCCGGCTGCTTTGAATCGATCGGCGTAGTCCGCCTCAAAAATCTCCGCAAAGATATCCTTAAATGTGTGGTCGTATTTTTTGGAGATCGTATCCTTTGTCGCAAACCAGAGATCCTGCTTCGTATCCAGCGCGTAATTAAAACAGCTGCGCGCGAAGCTCTCAATCGAAGGATTTAAGTTGTGCTGTCCCTGTACCACACCTGCACTCTGAAACTCATGCACGAGCACCCTGGACTCCCCGCCGTCCTCCGGCGTATAGACCAGTTCCACCTTTCCGGGACCCGGAATGATCATCTCGCTGGATTTGTATACATCGCCGTAGGCGTGACGCGCAATCGTGATTGGCTTCTTCCAGTTCTTTACACAGGGTTCAATTCCCTTTACCTGAATCGGCGCACGGAAAACCGTGCCATCGAGGATGGCACGGATCGTGCCGTTCGGGCTCTTATACATCTCCTTTAAGTCATACTCCTTCACCCGGGCCGCGTTCGGCGTGATCGTCGCGCACTTCACGGCAACGCCGTATTTCTTTGTCGCGTTCGCAGAATCGATCGTCACCTGATCGTCCGTCTCATTACGGTGAACCAGTCCCAGATCATAATACTCTGTATTCAAATCCACAAAAGGGAGCAGCAGCTCATCCTTGATATACTGCCAGAGAATCCGGGTCATCTCATCTCCGTCCATTTCAACTATGGGAGTCGTCATTTTGATTTTATCCATGATACATTCCTCACTTTCTCTCCATATGCAAATCACCCTGCCATATTCATACACAGACATTCATGCGGATCATTCATTCTGTATCGAAAGCTTCCGCGCCGCTCCTGCATAAACACAGCAATCATTACAACCAGACGTATACATAATACTCTCTCCCGTGTTTTTTTGTCAAGAAATTTGGAAACATGGACCGGCCCGTCTCATAGTATGAACTGTAAATACAAATTGGAGGCTCATGACATGAGTGATTTAGCTGCTACGAACTGCGGATGCGGTACAGAAAACGGAGGCTGCAATTCCATCATCTGGATCATCCTGCTGCTGATCCTGTTCGGGAACAATAACGGTTCCTGCTTTGGCGGCAACGGCGACAGCTGCTGTGACAGTCTGATCTGGATCTGCCTGCTGCTCTGCTGCTGCGGCAACAACGGAAACGGCTGCGGCTGCTTCTAAACAGTAGTTACAAGTCACATCATCACCAGATTTACGCTTTTTAATCTATACAGGGTGTGACCAGTAACAAACAGTATTCTCCTGAAAAACCCCGGCATCCTGTGCGGCGCCGGGGTTTTTGGTTTTCGTCTGTCTATATCTGTCTCAGGAACTGTTCAGAAATTATTTATTGACAGTTCCTTAATATTTCGTCCAGGATACAGTCCGCCGCCTCTTTCTTGCTCATGAGCGGCAGTTCCCGCTCCGACTCCGGCGTGATGATCGTAATTACATTGGTATCGGTCCCGAACCCGGCGCCCTCTGTCTTCAGATTATTGGCTACGATCATATCCAGATTCTTTTCCTGTATCTTTCTTCTGGAATTTTCCAGCATATTCTGTGTTTCCATGGAAAATCCGCAGAGAAACTTTCCCTCTCTCTTGATATCGCCCAAAGCCTTCAGAATATCCTTTGTACGGGTCAGCGGTATACTTAAGTCGCTTTCTTTCTTTTTGATTTTCTCATCACTGACAACTGCCGGTTTATAATCCGCCACAGCAGCCGTCATTATGACAATATCCACATTCTCCCGGTGATCCATGACCGCCTCATACATATCCTGAGCAGAAATCACCGGACACACGTCCACAAACATGGGCGGTTCGATGGAACAGGGACCGGTAACCAGCGTCACATCCGCACCGCGCAGCATGGCGTTTTCCGCAATGGCATATCCCATTTTCCCGGTAGAGTGATTCGAAATGTAGCGCACCGGATCAATAGCCTCGCGCGTCGGTCCCGCCGTGACCAGAATCTTTTTCCCCGTCAGATCCTTTTCCCTCGCCACAGCTCGCATAATATGAGCAAATAAAACCTCAGGCTCCGGCATCTTCCCTTTGCCGACATCGCGGCAGGCGAGCATACCGCTGGCGGGTTCGATAATTTCCTTACCGTAGGAGCTCAGTTTTTTCAGATTGTCCTGCAAAACCGGATTCTCGTACATATTTGTGTTCATTGCCGGAGCGATGAGCATCGGCGCTTTGCAGGCCATGGCTGTCGTCGTCAGCATATCATCCGCAATGCCTCCCGCGAGCTTCCCGATTACATCGGCGGAAGCCGGCGCGATGAGCATCAGATCCGCCTGTGCCGCCAGATTCACATGCGCTACGTGGAACTGAAAATTGCGGTCAAAGGTATCCACGAGACATTTGTGGTTCGTCAATGTCTCAAATGCGGTCGGATGAATGAAGTTCGTCGCATTCTGCGTCATGATGACATGTACATCCGCATGCTGTTTTATAAGCATGCTCGCCAGATTGGCGATCTTGTAGGCGGCAATGCTGCCGGTCACACCCAGAATGATGGTTTTTCCCTGTAACATAATGTCTCCTTATTAAACAGAACTGACTGCTTTGCTCTCTTTCTGCATACAATCAGACACGGTGTCGCACGCGCACTGTTCAGCAGGATTCTTAGCCAGATCAAATAATTGTCCGTGTTTTTCATAAGAGCTCACCCGGCAGATTCTGTTTACATCATCCACAAAAACAACTGAAGGCCGGTGCGTCTTCGCCTCCTCAGGCGTCATATCCGCATAGGACATGATAATGATCTTGTCTCTCACACTGCAGCATCTCGCAGCCGCCCCGTTCAGACAGATCACACCGCTTCCGCGCTCACCGGCAATGGTATAAGTATCGAGACGATTGCCATTGTTAATGTCCACAACCTGAACCTTCTCATATTCCAGAATACCGGCCGCATCCATCAGATCCTCATCAATGGTAATGCTGCCCACGTAATCCAGCGCAGCCTGCGTCACCGTCGCGCGATGGATCTTTCCTTTCAGCATGGTAATGTTCATAATATCTCCTTGCTCATTTCCGTCAAGTCGTCCAATATC
>JAJBUT010000136.1:10797-17312 GCA_020860185.1 Lachnospiraceae bacterium
CAGTCTTCCGGGGATGTAAACATCCCCGTCTGCCTGTCTATTCTCCGACATTTTCTTTGTTGAAAATGTTTGCATCGTGCCTTGCACGCTGCAAACGACGGCAATTCGCAATCCGGGCTGACGCCCTCCTTGCTCATTTCCGTCAAGTCGTCCAATATCCAGTCTTCCGGGGATGTAAACATCCCCGTCTGCCTGTCTATTCTCCGACATTTTCAACGCTAAAGTTATCTATCAGCCTGGTTTTCCCAATGTAAACAGCCATGGCTACGAGCAGAGGTGCTTTCACCTCTGTCACCTGCTGCATGGTCAGTCCATCCACGGCTTTGACATAATCAATCCGCGCCATCGGCTCCGTCTCAATGTTTGCCTTCATCGCTTGCACTAATTTTACCGCATCTGTCTCACCGTCCGCAACCATTTTTTCACCCAGGCGGATGGTTTTGCTTAAAATCAGCGCAGCCTTTCGTTCATCCGCAGACAGATAGGTGTTTCTTGAACTTTTTGCCAGACCGTCCTCCTCCCGGATGATCGGGCAGCCGATGACTTCCAGATCCATATTCAGATCTGCGGCCATATGCTTTACGATTGCCAGCTGCTGAGCGTCTTTCTGACCGAAATACGCACGATCCGGCTCCATGATATGAAACAACTTCGTCAGCACCGTGCACACGCCGCGGAAATGCACCGGGCGGCTCAGCCCGCAAAGCTCCTCTGTCAATACTGACATGTCCACATAGGAGCAAAACCGATCCGTGTACATTTCCTCCGGCTCCGGATTGAAAATCAGATCCGCGCCCAGGCTCTCACAGTATGCGCTGTCTTTCTCCAGATCCCTCGGATAGCTCGCCAGATCCTCACTCGGGCCGAACTGCATCGGATTTACGAAAATACTTACGACCACCCTGTCGTTTTCCTCACGCGCCCGCTGAATCAGGCTGCCGTGTCCTTCATGCAGATACCCCATCGTCGGCACAAAGCCGACCGTTAAGCCCGCCTTTTTCCAATCCTTCACGTTTTCTCTGACAGCCTGTATTGTTTTTAAAATCTCCATTTTGTTTTCTCCTCAATTTCTATCTGAACACGACTCTGTCTGTTCACGATGCCTATGTCCATGAAAGTCGATGGCAGCTCTGCATAAGTTCGATTAGGAAAATCAGAGATTTCCTACGTTGTATAAGTTCGATAACGGAAATCAAAGATTTCCTATCTCACTTATGTCTCACTTATCCGCAGCAAGCTGCTCTCATTGTATCTTCTCTATAATCTCATCCGCGATCTTGTAAGTATGCTCCGCCGCCGGAAATGTTCCCGCCTTCACTTCGTTCATATAATCCGTGAACGCGCCGGTCATGACCTCTCCCACATTCGCGAACTGTTTCACGAATTTCGGCACATAATCGGTAAACATTCCAAGCATGTCCTGATAGACGAGCACCTGTCCGTCGCATTCAGCGCCCGCTCCGATCCCGATCGTCGGAATATCAATCGACCTCGTGATAATAGCCGCCAGCTTCGCCGGAATTCCCTCGAGCACGACCATGCATGCGCCGGCCGCCTCCACCTTTCTGGCATCCTCGATCAGCATCCGAGCCGCTTCCTCACTCTTTCCCTGCACCTTAAAACCGCCGAATGCGTTGACGGACTGCGGCGTCAGGCCAATATGCGCGCATACCGGGATATCCGCGCTGACGATCGCTCTGATCTGCTCGCAGACCCGGGCGCCGCCCTCCAGCTTCACCACGTTCGCGTGTCCCTCCTTGATCAGCCGGCCGGCATTGACGACCGCGTCATACACGGACGTCTGATAGGACATGAACGGCATATCGGCGATCACCAACGCTTCCTTTGTCCCGCGCGCCACGGCCGCGGTGTGGTGGATCATGTCCTCCATGGTGACCGGAAGTGTATCCTCATATCCCAGAATGGTGTTGCCGAGTGAATCCCCGATCAGCAGGACATCGATCCCAGCCGCATCCATCAGCTTCGCCGTGGAATAATCATAACAGGTCAGCATCGTAATCCTGTCGTGCTCCTCTTTCATTTTCTTTAAGGTTGCGATTGTCTTTTTCATGATGTTAATACCCCTTCCAACTTGCCGAAATCCCGTTCCGGGTGCTTTTCCTGTGCCACTTTAACAACCTGTTTCGACAGCAGACGATATATTTCCTTTGCCTCACCGGACAATGCGGACAGATGGGCAGATACTGTAGCTGCATCATTGCGCTCAATCGGTCCGGTCAGCGCACGGACCACGCCCGCGTCAGCGATATTCTGCGCGTTGCCGAGAATCAGCGGCGCTAACGCGGCATGCGCATTTTCACTCGAAAAACCGCAGCTGCAGAGCAGTTCCTCGCTCAGATCGACCAGGCCGACATAGAGATTGCTGGCCACGGCCGCCGCCGCGTGATAACAGATTTTTTGATCGGCCGAAATCACCTCTACGATGTTTCCGAACTGTTCGAACATCTCCTTCAGAAAACGCAGGTATCTGTCATCTCCTTCCAGAGTAAAAAACGCGGAAGACAATTTCTCCCAGGAAGTATATCTGTCGTTGACTGCCAAAAGCGGATGGATGGAATAACCACAGGCGCGAGTGCGCCCGATATCAGAAAAGATCGCGGAACTTAAAGAACCGCTGCAATGCAGAATCATTTTATTTTGAATCGGAAGCAATTTTACCTGTTCCCATACCGAAGAGATCGCTCCGTCCGGTACGGTCAGGAAGATCATGTCACTATCCCGAACCAGACTCTCAATATCCGTATACTGTCTGGTCTGTGTAAACGCTGCTGCCTCCAGTGATGACTGCGGACTGCGGCTGTAATAGCCCGTCACGCGCTTGCCGCGCCCGGTCAGATATTTCCCCATCGAGAAACCCACTTTCCCTGCGCCGATAAATCCAATGTTCATAAGCATCCCTCCATTTCGGTGAACCTGCCGCAGCCGTCTCCGACATTTCCAGTCTGTCGTAAAACCGGCCGCCCCTGTCATCCTTCCCGGCGGGATCGTGAAGTCTCATTTGCCGTCCATGTGTCCGGTCGTCCGTTTCGGACGCATACGCTGCAATATAAGCTCCGTTTCAAAATAAAAAAGATAACTCGCGGTACAGTTTCTTTTCAGAATACCATCCGCGAGTGATTATACAACGTTTTATTTTTAAAGTAAATATATTTATTCAGAACCGAGCAATTTTTTCTTTTTGAGCAGGCAGGTCTCTCATATCTTCTGTCATGTGTTTTCCTTTTGTTCTCTCAATTATGATTTATTCCACCTTTATGAAAGTTCAAACATCTTCCACCTTACAATGGTGATCTTTGTTCTTTTTATCATAGCCAATGCCCACCATCAGGATCCGCCCGGCGCGGCGTTTTTCTCAGCCATCTGACAGTCAATTCATAACAGTTTCTGCGTTACCTCTCATTTTTCACCGATTACTCCCCATCTTTTCGCGCTGACCGCATCCTCAAATGTCTCGACCATTTCCATCTGTCTGTCTATTCACGACACTTTCATAGTATTTCACGTTCCATGACAACCATGCACTGGCGTTTGTAGCAGGCGATCCCGTATTTCAGGATGGTCTGCATATCGTCTGATCTGAGTTCCGCAGTATAATCGTTATCATCAATCTGCTTCAAAGCTTGTTTACACACACGCTCAAGCTGTCCGCCCTCCGCATACTTCACTTCAATGACGATTCCGATGGACGCATCATCAATCTCAATGGCTATGTCAAAGTAACCTTCTCCGGATTCCCGGTTTGATTCAATTCCCCAATCGCCTTTATATCCCAGAATGCCGAGAAGAATTCCATGATAGAAACTTTCTTTAAATTCTTTTTTTACAGCTGTATCCCTGATACTGATCGTCTGTTTCAGATAATTCGTAAAAAGTTTTTCAACTTCCTCAGCTTTACCGTTCTTTAAAGCCTCGCAAAAATCTGACAATGCAACACCATCCTCTGCAACCTTCTTTTCAAATAAACGCAGAACAGCGTCTCTGAATATGCCGCGAACCTCGGTATTCGGAATGGTCAGCCGCACCAGATTCCCTTCCGGCATTCCACTCTGTGTCAGATAACCTGTGGCGTACAGCAAGCTCCACAAATTGTCCGTATTACTGTATATGGTATCATAAGTAAGCTGTTCTTCTATCCTTTTCTGAACCGTCTCCCCTGAAATCAGCTTTTCCACCTGCGCCTGTGTTACGCCGTCTCCCATCCGCTGTATGAAACGCTGAATTTCCTCATTGCCGCTGGAATTTGTCCAATAGCTTTTGGGAATTTTGTTGGGATTCGTCAACAATTGATTACACCAATTGATAACATCCCACGGATTATATACATCAGTCCGACCGATTTTATAACCGTCGTACCATTCTTTCGTCAGATCATAATAATCGAAAAGCCCATAATAAGAAAGAATTTTTTTGACCTCATCATCTGTAAATCCAAACTGTTCATCACATTCCGCTTCAAGAAGCGAGTAGATTTTCAGATTATTCAGTCCGGTGAAAATACTTTCTTTTGACACACGAAGGCAACCGGTCATAACAGCCATTTCCAGATAAGGGTTGGTCTTAAGCGCCTGCTCAAACAGATTGCGGATCAGAAGTACCATTTCCCTGTAATATCCCTGTTTGTTTGCCTTTGCCAGCGGCACATCATACTCATCAATCAGAATGATTGTTTTTTTACCGAAATGTTTCTGCAGGAGACCGGACATAGTCTTCAGGCTTCTGTACAATGTCCCGTCATCAATATCTCTCTGGAGAAGACGGGCGTAGGATTCTTTTTCAGTTGCGGATAGCCTGTCACTCTCCGCCAGAAATTCCATTCTTTGCACTTCATCCTGTATTTCCATGGCGATCAGGCTGCGGCTTGTCTGAAAATCAGCAGCTTCCGTAGCCTTCAAGGTGATGGAAATCACGGGATATTGCCCCATATACTCTTCACAGAGCTTTGATTCTTTTGAAATTGCAAGGCCGTCAAACAGGCTCCGATCTGTATCGATATCAAAGAAATATCTGAGCATGCTCATATTAAGACTTTTACCGAATCGTCGGGGACGAGTGAAAAGGTTCACCTCACCCCAGTTTTCCAGAAGTTCTTTAATCATACCGGTTTTATCTACATAGTAGAAACCCTTTGTTCGCATCTTTTCAAAATTCTCTATGCCAATCGGAAGCTTCATTTTTTTCATTCTGTTCATCTCCGTTTTTGTGCTACAGAGGTACCTGACCTGCCTTACCGGTATCATATCAAAAAAAAACTGTCGGTTCAAGGCAGGTTTTGAAAATGACCAGGATAAAGTAACTGCTTTGAAAAGAATTTGAAAATATCTCCCAAACACGAAGGACAGGACCGGTCTTCCGACCAGTCCTGTCTCGCACGGCTATCAATTCGCCCGAAAGATTCAGTTCCACGTTCCGGCATATACTTCATCGCCTGCCCTGCCGAACGTAAATATATCCACACCGTAGTCCGGGTTTGCCATGCTGTTGCTGATGAAGTAGGTATTTCCACTTCTCCGCATCGCCAGGGTGTCCGTTCCGTTCCCGTCCCAGTCACCGATCAGGACTTCATCGGTATCCCTGCCATAGGTGAATGAATTCCTTTTCAGTTCCTCAGAGCAGGGTCAGCGGCATCTGAATTTCGCTGTGTCGACTGTCAAAATGTGCTTTTTCCTGCACCATATTTGTGACAATAATATTATGTTCCCTGTATCCGGGGAAATTTTCTTCCAGTATCCTCCATATCTCATCACCGTGATTATGGAACGGAGCAAGGGTGATCTGCATGCACAGACAGGAGGAAGACGGCAGACGAGTGATCCGCGGGTCCTCAAAATCAGGATGCAGAACCTGCAGGGCGAAATTAATCACCGGAGGGTCTTCGCCGGGACGGAGAATAATATTGACCGGAAATACGGGCGACATGTTTTTTTCCTGAGCCTCCTGAAAGAGATCAAAGGAGGGGCTACTTCCCTGAGGCAGTTTTTCCGGTTTCTGCGGAACAGGAGATTCAAGAAAGAACCTCTCGCCAATCGTTCTTGTATATACGCCGGGAAAACCACTGTATTTCTTATTTTCCTCCATGCTGTCCATCGTCTGCTGCATCAGCTCCATCATGATCTGCATATGCGCGGTCTTTTGACGCATCGCCTCCTGACTGCGCTGCAGTAAATCTCTGTAATGCATATAGCCGTCGTCATCCACATAATCCTTCAGATCTTTCAGCGGAATATCAAGGTCAATGCACAGAAGGATGGTATCCAGCGTGCTGAGCTGTTCAGGCAGGTAATAGCGGTATTTTGTTTTCGGATCAATATAGGCCGGTGTGAGGACATCCAGTTTTTCATAATAACGAAGGGAGCCGATACTGACACCCCGGAGTTTTGCAAATTCACTGATTGTAAGAAACTTTTTTTCCATAGATTTGTTTTCCATTCTTCGGCTCCTGTGTTTTTATAGTAAACTCCCATACGCTGCTGTCGCAGCGCGCCAACATCTATGAA
>JAJBUT010000044.1 GCA_020860185.1 Lachnospiraceae bacterium
CATCTGTATTGTGACAGGGACGCATGGCGACGAGCTGGAGGGACAGTATGTCTGCTATGAAGTGCTTCGTCGTATTTCTGAAAATAAGGATCTGCTGATGGGAACGGTAGATATTTATCCGGCGATGAACCCTCTCGGCATCGATTCCCTGACGCGGGGGATCCCGGCCTTTGATCTGGATATGAACCGTTTGTTTCCGGGAGCCAGAAACGGCAGCATGACGGAGTATGTCGCGGCGGAAATCTGCGGGGATCTGGACGGGGCGGACGTCTGCATCGATATCCATGCCAGCAATATTTTCCTGACGGAGATGCCGCAGGCGCGAATCAATGTCAATACAAGCGAGAAGCTGGTGCCTCTGGCAAAAATGCTGAATCTTGATTTTATCTGGGTACATGCCGCGAGCACCGTGCTGGAGTCTACGCTGGCACATACGATGAATTCCCGGGGCGTGCCCACCATTGTCGTGGAGATGGGGGTCGGTATGCGCATCACAAAGGAATACGGAGATCGTCTGACGGACGGCATTTTTCATCTGATGTATGAGATGGGGATCTGGCAGGAAGATACGCCGGTGACATCAGAGCCTGTCATATCCGAAGATGGAAGTGTGAGCTTTCTGAATGCTGAACACAGCGGCATCTTTATAAAAAACGCCGCGCACGGCACGTTGGTGAAGGCGGGTGATTTTATCGGAAGCATTGTCAGCCCGCTCACCGGGGAGGAGCTGGATCATGTGGTTTCTCCCGTGGACGGTCTTTTGTTTACAATCCGCGAATATCCCGTGGTGGATGAGGGATCGCTGATCGCGAGGATACTGGAGGGTGTGTCATGACAAAAAAAACAATCTATGAGATTAAATCTTTATACAGGGATGATTTCCGTGTGACCGGATATGAGTTCGGATCCGGCGAGAAGTCCGCCTGCATCGCGGGCGGCTGCCGCGGAAACGAGGTGCAGCAGATCTATACCTGTTCTCAGGTCGTCCGACAGCTCAAACTGCTGGAAAAAAAAGGAAAGATCAATCCCGGACATAAAATCCTTGTTATCCCGTCGATGAACCCGTATTCCATGAATATACAGAAGCGTTTCTGGCCGATCGACAACAGCGATATCAACCGCATGTTTCCGGGATATGATCTTGGTGAAACGACACAGCGGATCGCGGCGGGGATTTTTAAGGAAATTCAGGATTATAAATACGGCATGCAGTTTACGAGCTTTTACATGCCGGGGAACTTCACACCGCACGTCCGTATGATGCGCACCGGTATGGAGGATGTGGAGCTCGCGAAGCAGTTTGGCTTCCCCTACGTGGTTATCCGTGAAGTGCGGCCCTATGACACAACCACGCTGAACTATAACTGGCAGATCTGGGAGAGCAAGGCGTTCAGTGTGTATACAAACAGTACGGACCGGATTGACACGAAATCCGCTGCGGAGGCGGTGCGATATGTGCTGAATTTTCTCGGAAAGCAGGGGATCATTCAGTACAAATCCCATGACGGTTACATTTCCCAGGTGATTTCCGATCAGGCGATGGCGTCTGTCCGCGCGGAGGCTTCCGGAATCTTCGAAGGGAAAGTGAATGTGGGGGACGCGGTCTCCCAGGGGCAGCTGCTGGCGGAGATTATTGATCCCTATGAGGGAGAAGTGATGGAACAGATATTCTCACCGGCAGACGGGGTGATTTTCTTCGCGCACAATGATCCGCTGACCTATTCACATACATCCGTATATAAGATTGTTCGGAATATGGAGGCCTGATACAGGTTTCGCGCGTTTTCTCCAGATTCCTGCAGAATATGCCCGGAAAAACAGATATTAATCCGGAATATGGATAACTTGTCCTGTTTTTTGCATAAAATATAAACGGCAATTTCTGTACACTTTGCACTTCGCTGTGGTAAAATGTTCTTATAACTGTAGCGAGTGCCGATATATCATATATACATATCTGGCATGTATCGCTGCTCAATATTTTACACAGAAACGGAGGGGCTTGTATATGATTACAAAGTCAGTTTATGCAAAACAGGAGGTCAACGAAGCGCAGAGAGCGGCTGCTTTCAAAGAGGCTACACAGAAGGTGCTGGAGTATTTTTCAGATCAGGAGGATAAGAAAAAGACGGCAGTGGATGTTCTGGAATCCTTAAGGAGCCGGAAGACGCTGGAACTGAAAGGCGCGGACGAGGAGGCCTGCCTGGCAGCGGCAGTTTTCTATTATATCGCTTCCGGTCAGCCGATCCTGATCTCAGGACCGTGCGTGAAACGGCGCGAGGAGCTGATCAAGAAGGTTCGTGCCATGTACCGCGGCATTAAGGGTGAGAAGGCAAAGGTGATCAGCATCACCGGTGAGAAGGCTGCGGTTCTCGTGATCCGCGGTGTGGAGAATGTAGATCTGGATCAGCATGATGTGGCTTTCCTCGAACTGAAGACGAATGCGATCGTTAATAACTGTATCACCTTCTGCGATCACGATTTCCTGATCCGTGATCTTCAGACAGAGCCGGATGAGTTTGATCTCACCTACCGGCTTCTGCCCGCGAAGTACGATACATTCCTTGTTCTGGATGCGGATCAGCTGGATGAGTCCGCGGCAAAGGCAGATGTGACGCGCTGGAATCACAAATCTGCGCGCGAGCTGCTGGACAATATGCTTTTCTTTGCGGAGGGACTGGGTCTCGACGATACGGCAGCGCAGATTAAAAAGGCTAAGAAATGCCTGTCCGATCTGGTAGATCAGATCATTGACGATACGGTGAAGACGATTGATTTTGCCGCGTTTGCTCCGTTAAAGGAGTCCATGACCGGTCTGGCGATTCCGCCGGTAACGGAGTGGGGCGCTTTCTACAGCAAGGAGAGACAGGCTTTATACAATACATTAGATCCTGAGATGGCTCGTCAGATGGCTGCGCTTGAGGCGATCGTTGCGGGTACGGATGAGGATTCCCTGACGATCCGGCATCGCTTAGGAAAGTATGCGTTTGCACCCTGCATTACAGAGAAGACCAAGGCAAGAGGTGCGTATTACAATACATTTGTATATTTTACAAAGAGTGCAAAGAATTATGACGGCGCGGCACAGCTGAAAGAGCTTGTCGGAGCGGATCCGGATCTGTCTCTGGTGATGGCAAACTAAGGAATTGTTAAAGAATTTAAAGAAGTCCTTCAGATTGGATTTGAGGTCTGGAGGACTTTTTTTGACTAAATTTTTCATTTTATATCATGTAAAATATTAAATAATTAAAAAAAACATGAAATATGGTTGGCAAATCTTTTCAGCTGAGGTATTATCTATTATGAAAGTGTCGTCAATAGACAGACAGATGGGCATGCCCCAGGCTCAGGCCACCTTCTCTTGCCGCTGTGCGGCGATTCACCTTGTGCCTGCATGGCCAGATGGCTGGATATTCGACGATCAGTACATCGAATAATTAATAACTAGTTACTTAATATTCGATGTACTAGGCCGGTATGAGCAAGCAGGGCGATAGCCCGGATTGCGAATACAGGCGGCGATTGCGGGTGCACAAAGTGCGGGGCAATTGGCTTTCATAGATGTTGGCGCGCTGCGACAGCAGCGCATGTGTGTCTGGAAAAGAAAGGAGGCAGTCATGATTCATCTTCCGGCGGCAGCTCCTGTTGCAGATATTCGATATAATTTTTGACAACAGGAAGCATGGCGGAAGGCATACGATTTAACAGCTGGATGGTTGCGAGATTTTCTTTCTCGTCATTTTCCGCATCGTAAAACAGTTCCCAGCTGTTGACATCGAAAAATTCACTGATGGAATCTATTTTGTCAAGAGAAGGATTTGCGTCACTGGTTATAATTTTCTGAATATAGCTGTCAGACGTGCCGATGCTTGTACTCAGATTCCGCATGGAAGATTGTTCATCCTGATTGAGAAGGGCGAGCAGGTTTTTGCGGAAAATGGTTATGGTTTTTATGGAATTCATCTGATTTCTCCTTTTTTTGTGTATTATATGGAAATTGAATTGAGGGTATAGGAATACAGATATACACAAATGGAGCAGAAGAGGAAAACGGTTATCAAAATGAAAAACAGTGTTGAAAGTGACGGCGTGTTTCACTGAGAATGTATATCCAAAAAAAGCAGATACGTCGGAATGAGTAAACAAAATAGTAGGAGGATTATGGAGACACAAAATAATGAAAAAAAACTCAGCGCATGTGAAACATTAATTATGAAACTGGTCTGGGATGCAGAGGGAGATATCTCGGTACAGAAGCTGATTGTGGAGATACGGGAACGCTATGGAAAGGATTATGCCAGAACAACAGTCGTCACATTTGTGAAAAAACTGATGGACAAAGGATATGTCAGCACGTATCGTGTAGGACGGGCTTCTTTTGTTCATGCAGAACGGGATGAATATCAGTATAAACAGCGGCTGATGTCAGAGGCGACCGATTTCTGGTTTGAAGGGAAACCATCCGCTTTGCTGGCGGCTGTCTGCTGCGGAAGAAATGTTCCGAAAGAAGAGTTTCTTGAGATGCGAAAGCTGCTGGATGAGCTGGACAAATAGTCCGGAGAGATAATAACTGTCCGATGTTTATAAAGCTTACAAATGATAAAGGAACAAAAAAATGTTATGAAAAAACTGAATTACAGAGATTTTAACACCGAATGCGGCAGGAGAATCTATCTGACCCGGACAGAACGGCAGTATTCCAGAGAACATCTGGCGCACCTGGCGGGTATTTCATCGAAGTTTCTGTACGAGATTGAGATGGGAAAAAAGGGATGTTCTGCCTATGTGATCTGCTGTCTGGCGGATGCGCTGGATGTGGCTGTAGCATATCTTCTGGATGTACCGCTGGAAAACAGTGATAACATTGAGGAACTGTGCCGTCACTTTCATGGTTCGCAGAAAGAAGCTCTGACCCTGATCCTGCAGCTTATGTATGAGATGATTCAGACATATTGAGGTGCAGATGGGGATGTTCTTTTCGGCGGCTGCGGAGCGATGCCGTGCAGATTTATTTTCCGGGAAAACCCGAATGTATGTGAATACAGTCGGGTTTTTTTGCCATATTCTGATTTTTTTAGTTGCCAGAAGATTCGGTTTTGTGTATAGTATATAACGTGTATACGAAAAAACGCCGGAACTCCGGCAAAACATAAGGAGATAACAGAAGATGGAAAAATCAGCGTTTGTTACAAGGGAACAGATACAGAAGATCGTGAAGGATTATCCCACGCCGTTTCATCTGTATGATGAGAGAGGGATCCGTGAGAATGCCAGAGCTGTGAAGGAAGCCTTTTCATGGAATCCGGGTTATCGGGAATATTTCGCTGTCAAGGCGACGCCGAATCCGTTCCTGATCAATATTTTAAAGGAATATGGATGCGGAACGGACTGTTCCTCCATGACGGAGCTGATGCTCTCGAAAGAACTGGGATTTTCCGGGGAGGAGATCATGTTTTCCTCAAATGACACACCGCCGGAGGAGTTTGTCTATGCGAATGAGATCGGCGCGACGATTAATCTCGATGATTTTACGCATATCGCCTATCTGGAGGATCTGATCGGCGAGTTTCCGAAGACGATGAGCCTGCGCTATAATCCGGGCGGTGTTTACACGCTGAGCAACGGCATCATGGACAACCCCGGCGACTCAAAGTATGGTTTTACGAAGGAACAGATTCTGGAGGGATATCGTATTCTGAAGGAGAAGGGTGTGGAGCGTTTCGGCATTCATGCGTTCCTGGTGAGCAACACGGTGACGAACGATTATTATCCCGCGCTGGCAAAGACTCTGTTTGAACTCTGTGTTGAAATTCGGGAGAAGACCGGCGTGCAGATGGATTTTATCAATCTTTCCGGCGGCGTAGGTATTGCCTACAGGCCAGATCAGACGCCAAACGACATCCGTGCAATCGGAGCGGGCGTGGAGAAGGTCTACAATGAGGTGCTCGTGCCGGCGGGTATGGACGATGTGGATATCTATACGGAGATGGGGCGTTTTATGATGGGGCCTTATGGCTGCCTGGTGACAGAGGCGATTCATGAGAAGCATACCTACAAGGAATATATCGGTGTGGATGCCTGCGCGGCAAACCTGATGAGACCGGCTATCTATGGCGCTTATCATCACATCACTGTGGCCGGGAAGGAAAATGATCCCTGTGATCATAAATACGACGTGGTCGGTTCTCTTTGCGAGAACTGTGACAAGTTTGCCGTGGATCGTATGCTGCCGAAGATTGATATGGGCGACTATCTGATCATCCATGATGCCGGTGCACACGGATTTTCCATGGGATATAATTACAATGGGCGGCTGCGCTCCGCTGAGATTCTTCTGAGAGAGGACGGCAGTGCGCAGCTCATTCGCCGTGCGGAAACGTCGAAGGATTATTTTGCGACGTTTGACTGCTTCGATATCATACGGGGGCTGGTATGATCACAGAAAATCAGATTCACTGGTTAGATCGGCAGTATTCGGATGGAATGCTTTCAGAAAATCAAATTAATCTGATAAAATTGGATATGCTTGTTGACGAAATGTTTTTTTATTGATACAATCATCTTATATCAAAAGAAAATTCTGGCAAGGGCGCCGCAAAAAACAATATTTTTTGCGGCGCCCTTTTTAGTGAAGAAGATGAAATACCGGTTGCATACACGTATTATAGAAAGAAAGGATTAGAATATGAGCGCATTTGAACCGATTTTATGTGGATATCCTGGAGTTGATCGGATGCTTGACAGCATTCGTCTGGGGGATAATGTTGTCTGGCAGGTGACGACGCTGGAAGAGTTCTGCTGTTTTGCCCATCCTTTTGTAAAGCAGGCCATCGAGGACGGGAGGAATCTGATCTATATGCGGTTCGGCGATCATGAGCCGTTGCTGGAGCCGCAGCCCGGCCTGAAGATTTATGAATTTGACCCGAATGAAGGATTTGAGGCCTTTACAGTCAATATCAGAAGCCGTATCACTGAGGAGGGGTTTGACGCGTTTTATGTCTTTGACAGCCTTTCTTCACTTCAGTCCGTATGGTACACGGATCTGATGATGGGTAATTTTTTCCGGCTGACCTGTCCGTATCTCTTTATTCTGGATACCGTCGCCTATTTTCCGCTGCTTCGCGGACGTCACTCCTACGATGCGGTGGCAAAAATCCGTGATACGACGCAGCTTCTTCTGGACGTGCATTCCGGGGAGAATCTTTATGTACAGCCGTTGAAGGTCTGGAACCGGAATCTGCCGGAGATGTTTCTTCCGCATATCTGCAATACGCAGACCGGCGAATGCCGGACGCTGCGCGGCGGCATTCCTTTAAGCAGGTATTATCAGCTGGTGGACGAGGTCGAGGCGGAGAGTCAGGATCAGAATCTGGACAGCTATGACCGGTTTTTTGCTCTGGCGCGCCTGGAATACAGACAGGGCAGTTTCAGTGAGGAGACAGAAGATCAGATCATTGAGAGCACCATGACAAAGGATGCAAAACTCCACGAGCGCATCAAACAGTATTTTGAGCCGAAGGATTATTTCAAGCTGCGGGACCGGATGGTTGGAAGCGGCGCGATTGGCGGGAAGGCATGCGGGATGCTTCTGGCCAGGCGAATTATCCAGACCCGGCTGCCGGAGTACGCCGCTCACACCGAGCCACACGATTCTTTTTATATCGGATCGGATGTGTTTTACAGCTATATTGTTGCGAATGACTGCTGGAAGATGCGGATTTCCCAGCGCACCGAGGAAGGCTATTACTCGGAGGCAGAGCCCCTGCGTCAGGCGCTTCTGTCCGGGACATTTCCTCCGGATATACGGGAGAAATTCCGGTCACTTCTGGAGTATTACAGCGGAAGCCCCATCATCGTGAGATCATCCAGCTTCCTCGAGGATGGTTTCAACAACGCCTTCGCGGGAAAATATGAATCTGTATTCTGCGTAAATCAGGGTACACCCGAGGAATGTCTCACGGCGTTTGAGGACGCGGTGCGAACTGTTTATGCCAGCACGATGGATCTGTCAGCGCTGGAATACCGGCGGCAGAGAGGGCTGGAGCATCTGGATGAACAGATGGCGGTGCTGGTACAGCGGGTATCCGGTTCCTTCTGGGATAAATATTTCTTCCCGGCGGCGGCCGGGGTCGGCTACAGCTACAGCCTGTACCGGACGCGGAAGGATGCGGATCTGGCGGCGGGGCTGCTGCGCATTGTGGCGGGGCTGGGTACACGCGCGGTAGATCGTCCGGAGAACGATTATCCGCGCCTTTCGAGCCTGGATCGCCCGGAGCTCTCCCTCTATCATTCTGTGGCGGATAAGCATCGTTTTTCACAGAGAAACATTGATGTGCTGGATGTATCAGACAATCAGCTGAAAACTCTGAATTTTGACACGATTATGTCTCTGCTGCCGCTCTGGTATAAAAAGGCGGTTATGGAACGGGACTACGAGGCTGAGACCGCTCTGAAACGGCTGAACCGCTGGAGACAGGTGTGGTTTGTCACCTGTCAGAAGCTGCTTTCCGACAAAACATTCACGACATATATGCAGAAAATGCTGAAAGTGCTGGAGGAGGTCTACGGCAATCCCGTAGATATCGAGTACACGGTCAATATCGATGAGGAGGGAGAGTTTGTCGTCAATCTGCTGCAGTGTCGTCCGCTTTATACCGGCACAAAGGGAGGCGCGGTGGAGCTGCCGTCGCTTCCGAAAGAGGATATCTTCTTTGAACTGAAAGATTCTTCCATGGGCACATCGCGGGAGATGAAAGTGGAGGTTGTCGTGCAGATCGACCCAATCGAATACTATGAATATCCTTATAAGCTGAAGCCTCAGGCGGCGGAGGCGCTGCGGAAGCTGAATCTGCATTATCGCAAGCAGGGGAAGAAGATTCTGCTGATGACACCGGGGCGCGTAGGGACTTCCTCCCCGGAGCTCGGCGTGCCGGTGACATTTGCGGCTATCTCCAACTGCTGCGGTGTCTGTGAAGTTTCTGATAACCGGGCGGGCTATATGCCGGAGCTCAGCTACGGAAGTCATCTATTTCAGGATCTAGTGGAGGCGGATATCTTTTACTGTGCACTGTGGAACGATCACAGGACGCCCGTCTACGAGGAACATTTCTTTGACAAACTGGAGAACCACTTTGCGGAGATCTGTCCGGATATGGAACCGCTGTTTTCCATGTTCCGCGTGGTCGAGCCGGAGGATCTGTACTATTGGAATGACGTGAAGTCAGGCAGGACACTCTGCGGCAGACAAATCACCGGGTAAAAACAGCTTGCTTTTTCAATGGAGATGTGCTATTCTAATCAGGTCTGAAATACAGGCGGAATGCCGCTGTGGCGGAATTGGCAGACGCACTTGACTCAAAATCAAGCGGGTAACACCGTGCCGGTTCGAGTCCGGCCAGCGGCATTTACAGGCATCTCACGAAAATCGTGAGGTGCTTTTTTTCGTGCATAAAAAGGAGGGCGATAAAATTGCAATTCTATCCTTTACTTTGCAGGTAAAAGCAGGTATACTATATAAGCATGTCTTTACATAAAGTATATTTAATGTTTTTTCGGACGGCCGGCGGCTCTGTTATGCCGGTTCGTCATACAGAACCAAAGGAGAATCGATCATGAAGAACGGAATCGAGATCAGATGGCACGGCCGCGGCGGTCAGGGTGCCAAGACAGCGGCGCTGCTGCTGGCGGATGTCGCTTTTCAGACCGGAAAATACGTCCAGGGTTTCCCGGAATACGGTCCGGAGCGGATGGGCGCGCCGATCACTGCGTTTAACCGGATCAGCGAGGATGTCATCCGCGTGCATTCGAATATTTACGATCCGGATTATGTGGCCGTTGTGGATGAGACGCTGCTGCACACGGTGGATGTGACTGCCGGTCTGAAAGAGGAGGGAGCGATCATTGTCAACACAGCCAAATCACCGGAGGAGATCCTGCCGCAGCTGAATGGATATAAGGGCAGGGTGTATACCATTGATGCGAGGCATATTTCCGAGGAGGCGCTCGGGAAGTATTTTCCGAATTCACCGATGCTGGCGGCGGTCGTCGCGGTGACGAAGGTGATGCCGGAGGAGATTTTCATGAATGAGATGCGCAGCTCTTATCAGCATAAATTCGCGAAAAAGCCGGAAGTGATCGACGGGAACATGAAGGCGCTGCAGATGACGTTTGACGCGCTGGCAGATCAGGTCTGAATCAGACGCGCGGATCAGGTACCGCAGAGCGATTCACACATATGAAACGAGGACATCAGATGAGAACAGATATTACAAAAATCAATGAGAAGACGCCTCATACCGGTATGACCGAGGGCATGCAGATTTTTGCCGCAGGTACCTCGAAGCTGTTTCTGACCGGTGAGTGGAGGAATAACACGCCGGTCTACCTGGCTGATCGATGCAAGCAGTGCCTGCTGTGCACGCCGGTATGTCCGGACAGCAGTATTCCGGTGCGGGACGGAAAGCGGCTTGCTTTTGATCTGGATCACTGTAAGGGCTGCGGTATCTGCGCCGCGGTGTGTCCCTTCGGCGCGATTGTGATGAAGGAGGGAGTAGAATAATGGCGATCAAAGAGAGAATGTCGGGCAACGAGGCCGTTGCCTATGCGATCAGACAGATCAATCCGGATGCGATGCCGGCTTTTCCAATCACACCGTCTACGGAGATCCCGCAGATGGTTTCTACTTACATAGCAAATGGGGAGGTTGACACGGAATTTATCCCGGTGGAGAGCGAACATTCCGCCATGAGCGCCTGCATCGGCTCCGAGGCGGCGGGTGCACGGACGCTCACGGCCACCTCCTCTGCGGGGCTGGCCCTGATGTGGGAGGAGCTCCTTCTGGCGGCGTCCAACCGTATGCCGATCACGCTGGCTCTGGTGAACCGCACTCTGTCCGGTCCGATCAATATCAACTGCGATCATACGGACGGCATGGGCGCCCGCGACACCGGCTGGATCCAGATTTATGCGGAGAACAATCAGGAAGTTTACGATAATATGCTGCAGGCCTACCGCATTGCGGAGCACAGGGATGTGCGCCTGCCGATCATGATCTGCCAGGACGGCTTTATCACGAGCCACGCAGTGGAGAATATTGAGCTGATGGAGGATGGGCCGGTGCGCTCTTTTGTGGGCGAATATGAGCCAGAGGAATACATGCTGAACCCGGGCAAACCGGTTTCCGTGGGGCCGTATTCCGTGTCCAACTACGTGATGGAGGGCCGGAAAAACCAGCTGATCGCACTTCAGAACGCGAAACAGGTCATTCTCGATGTGGCGAAAGAATACGGACAGATTTCCGGAAGAACCTATGGTCTGTTTGAGGAATACCGGACATCAGACGCTGATTATATCATGCTGCTGATCGGTTCAGCGGCCGGAACCGCCAAACAGGCGGCGGATGAACTGCGGGAAGAGGGAAAAAAGGTCGGTGTGTTAAAGCTTCGCGTGTTCCGTCCTTTCCCGGCGCAGGAGATTGCGGAGGCGCTGAAAGGATGTCAGTCGGTCGCAATCCTCGATCGCTGCGAGAGCTATAACGGACACGGCGGTCCGTTGGGCGCAGAGGTTCTGGCAGGATTGTACCGCAGCAGGATTTATATTCAGACAACGAATTATATATACGGCCTCGGCGGACGTGATTTCACAACAGACGAGGCGAAGGAAATATTTCTGGCGATGGAAGAGTCCGCGGCGACCGGACAGCCGATCGAGCAGTATCAGTATATCGGATTGAGAACGGGGGAGGTTTCGGAAAATGGCTGAGAGATATGATTTCAAACAGGTGATGAGCAAACCGGAACGTCTCGCTCCGGGACACAGGATGTGCGCCGGCTGCGGCGCAACCATCGCGGTCCGTGCGGTTCTGCGCGCCCTCCATGAGGGAGATCAGGCAGTTATCGGCAACGCGACCGGCTGTCTGGAGGTGTCATCCTTTATGTACCCTTATACATCATGGGAGGACAGCTATATCCACAACGCGTTTGAAAACGGCGGCGCGACTCTGAGTGGTGTTGAGACCGCATACCGGGCGCTGCGCAAGCGCGGCCGTCTTCCGCTGGATCAGACCTTTAAATTTATCACCTTCGGAGGCGATGGCGGCACCTATGATATCGGCTTCCAGTCGCTGTCCGGAGCGATGGAACGCGGGCATGACCTGGTTTATGTCTGCTATGACAATGGCGCATATATGAATACCGGCATCCAGCGTTCCTCCGCGACACCGATGTTCGCGGACACCACCACCACGCCGGTGGGCACACAGTCCAACGGAAAGATGCAGAATCGTAAGGATCTGGCCTCCATCATTGCAGATCATGATGTGGCTTATGTCGGACAGACTACGATGATGGGGAATTTCTCCGATATTCACAAAAAGGCGGAGAAGGCCATCTACACAGAGGGTGCCTCCTTCCTGAATATCATGGCTCCCTGTCCGCGCGGCTGGCGCTATGAGACAGCGGATATCATGAAGATCTGTAAGCTGGCGGTGGAGACCTGCTACTGGCCGTTGTTCGAGGTAGAACATGGAAAGTGGAGGCTTACCTACGAGCCGAAAAAGAAACTCCCTGTCGAGGATTTTCTGAGAGAGCAGGGCAGATTCAGGCACCTGTTCAAACCGGGCAACGAGGATCTGATTGTTCAGTTCCAGAATGAAGTGGATCGGAGATGGGAAGATCTTCAGTATAAGTGCGCGAGATAGGAAAACGCGGGAGCTCGAAGAGCGGAGCGATGGGCTTTCATAGATGTTGGTGCGCTGCGACAGCAGCGCATGCGTGATCAGTAACGCGAGGAATTGTACTGGCTGCTGCCATTCATAAATGCCTGACATCCTGTATCCTGAATCAGTTACAATGGTAAAGGAAAATGAAAGAAGGAGGATATGGGAAATCATGAGTCAGGTTTACGGATATATCAGGGTCAGCACACAGGAGCAGAATCTGGACAGGCAGCTGATCGCAATGGATGAATATGGGGTTCCGAGGGAAAATGTTTTTTCGGATCATGGCTTTTCGGGAAAGGATTTCAACCGTCCGGCCTACCGGGAGATTATAGCGAAGCTCAAAGCAAGGGATACGCTTGTCATCAAAAGCATTGACCGCCTGGGGCGCAATTATGATGAAATCATTGATGAGTGGCGGCTGATTACGCGGAAAATGGATGTGGACATTGTCGTTCTGGATATGCCCATTCTGAATATGCCGATTTTGAACAGCAAAACCGGAATCACGGACGTGACATCGAGACTGATCAGCGCCATCTTTCTGGAGGTGATCAGCTGCTTTGCACAGCTGGAGCGTGAGAAAATTCACGAGCGGCAGAAGGAGGGAATCGTTGCAGCGAAGGCAAAGGGAGTGAAGTTCGGGCGTCCGCCGAAAGAGCGCACGCCGGAGTTTTATAACCGGATGGGTCAGTATCTGGACGGAGAGATTACGGTCAGGGAGGCTGCGGATTTTCTCGGCATATCACACTCTACCTTTCTTCGATGGGTAAAGGAACAGACAGATCGGGAAGTGGCGTGAGAATTTATCAAAGAAAACAGAATTTCCTGATGCGCTCCTGTACAAATCAAAAAACCTGCTGCATGATGCGACATGCAGCAGGTTTTGCTTTTGCTGAAAACGTGTGAAAGACAGAAGAATTATTATTATTCTTCCTCCTCCGCCGGCTCCTCTTTTGCGATATGGAAGGAGATCAGCAGATCATCCTGATGTACGGAATCACCCTGCGTTACGTAGATCTTGTCTACCGTACCATTGACGGTGGACACGACGGTTGTCTCCATCTTCATGGCTTCGACGGTCATCAGAGGCATGTTGACAGTAACCGGATCGCCTTCGTTTACCAGAACCTTGCCGACGGTACCCGGGATGGAAGATACGAGATGCTGCGGGTTGTTCTTGTCCGCTTTCAGTCTGCTGTCCGCTTTGACTTCGAGATTCTTATCCTGAATCTTGACGGTACGGAGCATGCCGTTGACGCTGAAGGTCAGGATGCGCACACCGTTCTCATCCGGCTCGCTCATCTCCAGATATTTGATCAGGAGCTTTTTGCCCTCGCCGATGTCGAGATAGGTCTCCTCGTTCTTGCGCAGGCCATAGAAGAATACATGGCTCTCCAGGCGCGTCACGTCGTTGTACATCTCGAAGTGCTCACAGTAATCCTCGTATACCTTCGGATACAGAGCATAGCTGATGGATTTCTGTTTCATGACCTCCGGTGACTTGTCGCCGTAGCCGAATTCGTCGATCAGATGCTGTTTGATCGCGTCAAAGTCGACCGGTTCAAGCGTTTTGCCGGGGCGTTCGGTGAGCGGCTCGATATCCTTTAATACGATCTTCTGCAGCTCTGCCGGGAATCCGCCGTAGGGCTGGCCCATCATGCCCTGGAAGTAGGAAACAACCGAATCCGGGTAGGAGAGGGCAGCGCCGTCCGTCAGGATATTGTCCTTCGTCAGGCCGTTCTGGAACATGAAGATCGCGAGGTCGCCGACTGCCTTGGAGGTAGGCGTAACCTTTACGATGTTTCCGAGCAGATCGTTGGCATCCTTGTAGAGCGCCTTGATCGACTCGAACTCGTCCGCGGAACCCATGCTGGTTACCTGTGCGAGCAGGTTGGAATACTGTCCACCGGGAATCTCATATTTGTAGATCTCGGCGTTCGGGGACTTCATATCGCTCTCGAACTGCTCGTATACCTTGCGGATGCGGCCGTAGTAGCGGCTCAGCTCATCCAGCTCCTCAAAATCGAGTCCGGTATCGCGCTTGCTGCCGCGAAGCGCCTCAACGACTGCGTTCATGGAAGGCTGGCTGGTCATGGAAGCCATGGATTCGATCGCGAGATCGACGATGTCCACGCCTGCCTCCGCTGCCATCAGAACGCTGCTGACGCCGTTACCGGTGGAATCATGCGTATGAAGATGAACCGGTACATGCAGCTCGCTCTTTAAGGTGGAAACCAGTTCTTTGGCTGCGAGCGGCTTTAACAGGCCGGCCATATCCTTGATCGCGATGATGTGGCATCCCAGCTTCTCCAGCTCCAGCGCCATCTTTACATAATAATCCAGCGTGTATTTCGTCTCATCCGGGCTGGTGATGTCGCCGGTGTAGCAGATGCTGCCCTCGACGATCTTGCCGGTCTTTAAGCACTCCTCAATGGGCATCTTCATATTCTCAACCCAGTTCAGGCTGTCGAATACACGGAAGACGTCGATGCCGTGCTCCGCGGATACCTCGATGAACTGTTTGACCACATTGTCCGGATAATTGCTGTATCCAACCGCGTTGGAAGCACGCAGCAGCATCTGGATCAGGGTGTTCGGCATACGCTGGCGCAGCAGCTCCAGACGTTTCCACGGGGACTCCTTCAGGAAGCGGTATGCGGTGTCGTAGGTAGCTCCGCCCCAGGCTTCCACAGAGAATGCATTCTCCATGAATGCGTTCGTCGCGTAGGCGGCGCCGCAGAGATCCTTGCTTCTCATCCGGGTGGCGAGAAGGGACTGCTGTGCGTCACGCATGGTCGTGTCTGTGACGAATAATCTGTCTTCTTTCAGAAGGCACTGGGTGAAATCTTTCGGACCCATCTTCAGGAACCGGTCGCGCGCGCCGTAAACGGTCTTCGTCTTGTCATAGACCGGCAGTACGCGGTTCTCAAAGGCCGGCTTGTCCTTCACGCCGGAGTTCACGATCCGGTCGCCGAGGAACTCTACGATCTTCGTCGCGCGATCCTGGCTGATGTGCAGGTTGAACAGCTCCGGCGTCTCCTCGATGAACGTGGTGTAGCACTTTCCGCTGATAAAGGTCGGATGGTTCAGCACGTTGATCAGGAACGGGATGTTCGTCTTTACGCCGCGGATACGCATCTCGCGCAGGGCGCGGAGGGATTTTTTCACTGCTCCCTCGAAGGTACGGTCGATGGAGATCGCTTTTACCAGAAGGCTGTCATAGTAAGGGGAAACGACAGAACCGGTGAAAGCGTTTCCGCCGTCGAGACGGATACCGTTGCCGGAGCCTGAGCGGTAAACCGTGATCTCGCCGGTATCCGGCAGGAAGTTATTGCCCGGATCCTCCGTGGTGACACGGGTCTGGATGGAATAACCGATGCATTTCACATCCTCCTGTGAAGGGATGTTGACCTCCTCGGAATCAAGAGGATAACCCTCCGCGACCAGGATCTGGGACTGTACGATGTCGATGTTGGTGATCATCTCACTGACCGTATGCTCTACCTGGATACGCGGGTTCATCTCGATGAAGTAGGGATTGTTCTCCTCATCTACCAGGAACTCAAGGGTACCGGCGTTGCGGTAGCCGACGTTCTTGGAGAGACGGATGGCGGAGTCGAAAATGATCTGCCGGGTCTCGTCCGGAATCGAGAACGCGGGCGCGTATTCTACGACCTTCTGGTGACGTCTCTGTACGGAGCAGTCGCGGTCGAAAAGATGTACGACGTTGCCGTAGTTGTCACCGAGCACCTGTACTTCGATGTGTTTCGGCCCGCGCAGATACTTCTCGATGAAGATCTTGTCGTCGCCGAATGCCTTTTTGGACTCATTCTTTGCTTCGTTGAACTCCTGATCCAGATCCTCGATGCGGTTTACGATACGCATACCGCGTCCGCCGCCGCCGTTGGAGGCCTTCAGCATGATCGGGAAACCGACCATCTTGGCGACTTCTTTTGCCTTTTCAATGTCCTTGATCGCGTAGTCAACGCCCGGGATGATGGGTACGTTGGCTTCAATCGCCATCTTCTTGGAGGAGATCTTGTCTCCCATGGCGTTCATGATATCGCTGGTCGGTCCGATGAAGACGATGCCGTTCTTCTCACAGGCGTCGACAAAGTCGGGATTCTCAGACAGAAATCCGTAGCCGGGATGGATGGCGTCCACGTTCGCGTTCAGTGCGATCTTGATGATGGTGTCGATGTCCAGATATGCGTCGATCGGTCCCTTGGCCGGGTTCAGCGGATACGCCTCATCCGCTTTGGAGTGGAAGAGTGCGTACTTATCTTCCTTTGAAAAAATGCTGACGGTCGCAATGCCGAGCTCGTTACAGGCCCGGAACACGCGGATCGCAATCTCGCCGCGGTTCGCCACCAGCACTTTTCTAAAGGGTTTAATCTGTACTTTCGTGCTCATGTAAATTCCCCTTTCTGATATGATGTACTCTCACGGGCACAGCAGATCCGAGAGTACATTTTGATTTGGTTCCAATGTCAGTGCACCGGAAAATATACTACCCTTTTAGTATAGGTAATAAAATGATGAATTGCAAGAAAAAGTTGAGCAAAATTCGGTGAAAATTGGTCAA
>JAJBUT010000017.1 GCA_020860185.1 Lachnospiraceae bacterium
CCGTGACACGCTGTACAGCCTGCTGATGAAGATGAACGTACCTGTGGAGGAAGCAAACCGGTATGCAGAATCAGTGGAGGAGTGCCGTATGGGATATTTATTTGAGAATTTGGAAAAAATGGATATACAGGCGGAGCGGCGGAATACCGCACAGGCCAGGGCAGAAGCCGAAGCGGCAAAAGAGAGAGCCGAGGAGGCTGAGCAAAAAGCAGAAGCGGCAAGACAGAGAGCTGAAGCAGCAGAAAAGAAATTAATATCTCTGGTTGAGTGCATGCTGACAAAAGGCCAGACCGAGGAGCAGATCGCTGAGGAAATTCTGGAACCAGTCAGTTACATCCGTGAACTTCGGGATAAAGTCAAATAGAAGGAATGACGCGGTTGGATGTTTAATTCTATTGCAGGGTCGTATACAGCCGTTTTTTTGTGTGTGGTTCTGAAGGTTCAGGCAGCGGGCACGGATTCGGAAAAAACATATATATCCATTTTACAAAACGAGCCAAATAGTCGCTGCGAGAGGCTTGGCAAAATCAGGAATATAGATTGAGTGTCAGATATAATGATTCTGGCGCTCTTTTTTTATGGAAACGATGGGTTGTGGGTGGCGGTGTGCATTAAGTCATCGCAGATAAACAGGGTGTGTAACGGCACAAAGATATCGCAGAATTGCTCTTCGGTTTCAAGGGATTAAAAAAGCCGTGAATTTGTCGGCGTATTAGTTTATGAGGATATGCAGATTTTTTATTTAAATCGTCTGGAAGGTCTACCTTTCTGTATTGTTGAATATCCTTCAGTACACATCCAATCGTTTATAATTTTAACACACGATACAGTGAAATACAAGAACCTGCTGTAAGAAAATTCAGAAAATTCGACTGGCTGATGCGGAAAGAATTTTCGTCAGAAAGGTAGACGTTTCTGTAGTATCAGTTAGTGCAATGTTTTCGGATCTTAACGTGATGACTACGTCAGGCGGGATTTGACAGAGATGATACTTTTTTGTTTTGCCATTAAATTACAACCTAATTTAATTTTGTGACAAACAATATACGGGAGAGCCAGTTGGTTTATTACATCGGCGGTTTTATGTTGGTTCCTGTTGTCAAAGACTGGCCGGTCGAATCACTGATGGTTCACAGAGTGAGAGTGAGCGGCTCCGAATAAGAGCTTTGGCTCATAAATGTTAATCATCCCAAGATGGCTAAGCTTATTGCAAAGTCTCTTGAAATGATATGAGACAAACAGAGGTTAAAAGATTGAGGGGTGATACTGATATTGAACATTTAGTGTCTTTTTGGCGGCGGGATTAAAGACGAATAATGATTCCGAACGCTATAGTATGAGTGAAGACTCAAAAAATATGAAACGGAGGAATAGAAAAAATGACTAAGTTAAAGTCAAAACGTCTGTTGAGCTTGTTTGTGTCACTGGCGATGGTGATGTCGTTGATCGTGACGCCGGTTTATGCCATGGACACATCATCCGGAACAGAAGCAAGTGGAGAAAGTTCAACTTCGCAGATAACTGCTCCTGAACCTGAGGCGGTTGCCGAAGATGCGGAAACCGATGATTCGGGAGCCGATGCCTTGGAGGCGGCTGCATCTGACCAGCAGGAAAATCTGAACGCCGGCATTGCGGTGGCTGCTACGGAGGAAACTGATACGCTTCCGAATGCAGATGACAGCGGCGTGATTACACTGACCGACGATGTTGCTCTGACAGGGCAGTACATCGTTCAGAACGGTGAGACTGTTACTATCGACCTGAGCGGGTACTCCATCACCCACGGTACAAATAATACATATGATTATCTTATCGTGGTCGAATCCGGTGCCACGCTGATTATCAAGGACAGCAATGCGGGCAGCAACACAATCGAAGGCGGAGTTTATGCCAGCGGCACGCTTACGATTGAGAGTGGCTCGATTGCCCCCACATCTGGCAATTATGGCGTTTATGTCTACGGAGGTACTGTAACTGTTTCCGGCGGTACTGTCTCTGCCTATCGGGCAATCGGCGGAACGTCCGGTACGTTGAACGTCAGCGGCGGGATCTTTTCTGGCACCCAGATTGGCATTATGGACAGCAGTTCGCTTAATGTGAACATCAGCGGAGGTACAATCACTGGCTCCCACTCTGGCGTTTACGTGTCTGGCGGCACCACTACGATTACCGGCGGCACGATTGGCAGCAGTTCTACAACCTATGCGGTGAATGTGCAAGGCGGAACAGTTGCGATTAGCAACGGTGCCATCATCGGCAAGTATGGCGTTTATTCAATCGGTACGTCTGAAATTACTGGCGGAACGATAACGGCTACAACTTGTGCTGTTTTGGCAGTTTCGGGTGGTAAGGTCACAATCGGCACCAAGGGTTCCGAAGACGGCCCCACGATTACCGGCGACTATGAAGCTGCTGAAGTCAGCACTTCTTCCAGTGCTACGGCATCCGCTGAGATGACAATCTACAGCGGCACCATCACTGGCACCTCCTATGGTATTGCTGTATATGGTAAGAATTCCACTAAAGACTGCGAAAGTAAGCTGAATGTCTACGGCGGCACCATCACTGCTGAGACTTATTTTGCTATCTGCGGCAATGGCTCGACCGGTCAGGGCTATGATCTGATTTACATCTATGGCGGCACCATTACCAGCAATAACGCTCAGGCCATCTACCATCCGCAGCAGGAAGGTACTATGTATGTCTACGGCGGTGATATTACCGGCGACACTGGCATTGAAGTGCGCGGCGGGACGGTTGTGATTGATGACAGCGCGGATGCGACACAGGCATTGACCATCAAGGCTACCGGCAACCCCACGGAATCTAGCGGAAACACCAGCGGTTCCACCACCAGCGGCGCGGCGGTTGCCATTGCAACCTATAACCTGAGCGACATCAGCGTGACCATCAACAGCGGCACTTTGCTTGGCGCGAGCGCGGTGTATGAGTCCAACCCGAACGAAACTGAGTTGACAAAGAGCGTCACCATTAATATGAACGGCGGCACCTATGACGGGGCTGTGACGGTGGAAGATGCTGATGAGTCAACTGTGACCGTCACCGTCACCGGCGGCACCTACAGCACCGACGTTTCGGATTATCTTGCTGAGTCCACAACGGATGGTAATAACACTACGGCTTACACAGTCGTGGCAACAGACAGCGGCAATGTTGTTGTTTCTTATACCTATTCTTCTGAAGATGTGGCGGTTGTTCTGGATGCATCTTTGGCTTATGTTGGTTCTTATTCTTCGCTTTCGAGTGCCTACACAGCGGTTAAGAAGTATACCGACGGAACGATTTATCTTGTGGCTGACATCACGGGTGAAAAGATTAAGGTTACAACGGATGTTACCTTTACTCTTGATTTGAATGGTCATACGCTGGATAGCAAAAGCAATACTGCTGTTTTGCTTCAGTCATCTGGTGCATCTGTTACCATTAATGACAGCGGCACCAATGGAACAATCACGACTATAAGCACGACGGCTGCTGTCTACAGTACAGCTGGTTCCATTGTAATCAACGGCGGTACATTTACATATACGGGAGATAGTGTGGGTTACCTGGTTCGCTGCGGAGGCGATGATGCTTCCATTGAAATCAATGACGGCACCTTCAGCGGCTACTACATCTTCCGTATCGACAGCGGTGTTATTACTGTGAATGGCGGTACATTCACTTCCGATGAAAGCGGAAGCATTGTGTATGCTGTTGACAGCAGTGCATCCCTCATCATTACAGATGGCTGGTTCAGTTCAGCCAATGCATTCAGAAAATCGGATAACGATATAACTGTAACCGGAGGGTACTATACTGTATCAGATACCAACAATAACAGATTAAAGAACTACATTCCGATCGGCTATGTGGTAACGACAGAAACTGTTGATGATACAGAATGGTACACTGTCGGAAAAGGCAGCTTTACGGTTGAATATGAGGAAAACGAAGAAACTGTAATCAGGAGCAGCCATACAACACTGAGCGCTGCTTTCAGTGCCGCACAGGACGGCGATACCGTTGTTATGAATGACGATTCCGAGAGTGGAATAAAGTTGAATGACAGCAGCAAGTCTTTAACACTGGACTTGAATGGACACGAGATTTCTGACGATGATGCAGACAGTTATGTCGTTGGAGTGGTTTCCGGATCTCTGACTATCGTTGACAGCAGTGAGGACGGAACCGGCACAATCACCGGCTCAATCAGTGAAAGCAGTTCCAGCAGCATCACAGGTATTGTTCGCAATATGGGCGGTACACTGGCGATTCAATCGGGAACGATTACAATTGAATCCGGAAATGCTGTAAACGCATACGGCGGCACGACCACAATCAGTGGTGGTTACATGGACGGAGATGTAACGACAAACAGTACACTTACCATCACTGGCGGTTACTTTACCGCTGATCCGTCTGACTACACTGGCGACTATGAAGTTGGCGAAAATAAAGATGCCGATTATCAGTATTATGTTTCGGATGTGATTGTTGGCAAGTCGATCGCACTGGACGGTGTGACCACGATTCTGATTTACGTAGATGAGAGCGGTCTGACAAGTGCGACCATCGGCAGTACGACCTACACCGATTTCAGCGATCTTGATACAGAAAAGGTTGGAGACATAAACTGCTATGAGTTTACGCAGGATGTCATTTCCTATGCCATGGCGGATGATTACGATGTCATACTGGAAGTGACCAATGCTGACGACATCAGCTACACGGTAACCACGACAGCAAGCGTGAGAGATTACGCGGATGCTTTGTTTGCAAGTGGTGATCTGACTGTTCTGCAGGAGAATATCCTTACGGCATTGTTAAACTACGGCGCCAAGGCTCAGATTTACTTTGATTATAATACAGAAGATCTGGCGAATAAGAATTGCACCGACACATCGGATGTCATTTCCGCTGTAAATGTGAACGATTTAAGTAATTATACGAATAAAATTATAACTAACGATAACAGTTCGGTTTCATTGAAAAGCTATAGTCTGGAATCCAAAGCTAATTTTGTATTAGCTCTGAAGTTTTCCGGATCTGTGGAGGATCTTACGGTAGAGGTTACCGGAACTGATGATACTGCTTATGGTTATTCGACGAGTGGATATTATGTTCTGGTGGAATTGGATGCTACACAGCTGGGAGACACGCTGACTGTGACATTGACGAATTCTGACAATACTGGTACCTATAGCTTTACAACCAGCGCACTGTCATACGCACGGACAGTAATAACAAACAACTCAGATACAAATAAAACAAGTCTGTATCAGGCACTATATCTTTATTACATGAGCTTCAGCAGTGAAAGTCAAGAAGGAGGCGAGGCGTCGTGAGAATTAAATTCGAAGAACCGGAGTTTGAGGTAATTCTGCTGGATGGGCGGGATGTGATGACGGACGGCAGTAACTATCCATGCACATCGGGGGCCTATGGCTCTGAGGAAGAAGTTGACTGGGACATCTAATCATAATGACTGAGTGAAGCTATGAAGGATACAAAGCAAAGCAGGCAGGCAATTAAAGTGGTTCTCCTGCTGTTTGTGGCAATAGTCGCTGCCGGAGGAATCTTTTACGGCGTTACCTCTGGCAGCGGGAAAACGTCAGATCTTAGTTCTGCTCAGGAGTCTGATGTCGGCGAAGTGGATGCATCGATTTCATCGGATGAGAGTGAAGAAGATGCTGCTGCGACAGTTGACGATGAGAACGCTATCGAGCAGGATGAGACGACAGGATCCGATCAGGCTGACACAACAGGGGAATCTACGATGATGGGAGAGGAAGAAGTTGACTGGGATGATTCGGATGTTGATGAAGACGCTCTGCAGGAGGAATATGATTCCCTTGAGAAAGAGAATGTGATGTTCCCGATTGTTCCTTAATCCCGTTGCAGGCAGCAGAACAGCAGCGCGGTTTTATGCCGTACTGAAATGAAAGCAGAAGGATCCCCCGCAGCCGCATGAATGGTTGTGGGGGATTTTTAAACACAGGGTTACGGCAGTAGCTATTGGGAGTACAGATGAGGAGGGAAACGAGGTGTGAAGATGGTATGGAAGTGATAAAACCGGCCAACGCAATTCAGAAATTCGCCGGCTTACAGGAATGGAAAGGGGAACATCCGCTGCGCTTTTTGCACTATTTAATCCCGGTTCCCGTGGAGGAGGGGACGCTTCTTTACAATGTCCTGACAAAGGAGCTTCTTTTACTGGCGGGAGATGAATATACGTGTTTGAAGGATAACCAGCTCCTGCAGGTCGGTTGTTTTCAAACAGCCGACAAAGAAATATATCAATATCTATATGAAAACTGGTTTCTTGTCCCGATGACGCACGATGATAAAAAGCTGGCGTTGGAGGTGCGTGAGCTGGCGGCGCTGATGTCTCCGCAGGAAGGGCTTTCTTTTTATATGATAATGACAACAACTGACTGTAATGCCAGGTGTTTTTATTGTTATGAACAGGGGTGCAAAAAGGAGTCTATGAGTTCGCAGATTGCGTCAGACACGGGGAGATTTATTCGGAATTCCCGCAGTGAAAATGAGATAGAGCTTCATTGGTATGGCGGTGAGCCGCTTTACAATCCGGAAGCCATAGATGCGATTACGGATGATCTGACAGAGCATTCTGTTCCGTTCTTTTCCAGTATGACGTCAAATGCGTATTTTTTTAATAAGAAAACAGTGGAAAAGGCTGTAACAAAATGGAATCTGAAAAAAATACAGATTACACTTGATGGGACGGAGAGTGAATATAACAGACGGAAAGCCTACATCAACTGCACGGAGAGCGCGTTTGTGCGAGTCCTGGACAATATGGAGATGCTTTTGGATGCCGGTGTAAAGGTCACTGTTCGGTTGAACATGGATTCGGAAAACGTGGATGACCTGATTGTACTCTGTGATGATCTGGCAGAGCGATTCTGTGGATATCAGAATCTCGGTCTTTCAGCCGCATATTTGTCTGGCTGCAAGGACAGAATGCCCCTTCGCGGAGATCCGAAACAGGTATACAGCGATCTTGTCAGGCTGAAAAACCATATAAAATCCTTAAGGTTTAAGAAAACAGAAAAGAAATATGTGGATTTAGAGCAGATCAAAATCTATCATTGCATGGCAGATAATGATGGCGGAGTGATCATTTCTCCCACGGGAGATTTGAAAAATTGTCAGCATTACATTCAGGCAGGATCGTGTGGGTCAATTTACAGTGGCATCACTGACAGAGAAGTGGTAAACTGTTGGAAAGTCATTTTTGAGCCGGATCAGGCCTGCGGAACCTGTCCGCTATTTCCGAACTGTATCAGGTTGAAGGAATGTTTTGAAGATCGGCGATGCCTGAATTACCAATATGAAGAGGATATAAGTGCATTGAAAGCTTCAATCAAAAATTGTTACAGGCGATATAAAGAGAAATGACGACACAAATGGGATGCGGATTTTTAGAAGATGCGATGCTTGAACAGAATTCCTGACAGAAAGGCAGTTACAGGCAATTCGAAAAAAATATTGAGCGAGGTGGTAAGATGAAGGTAAATCATAATTTCGTGCTCCGCAAAGTGGGAGACCGCGCCGTGGCCGTGCCGGTCGGCAGTGCGTGTAAGACATTCAGGGGCGTTATAAAGCTGAACGCTACAGCCTGGCTGGTGTGGGAATCCCTGCTTGCCGGGGATACCGAAGACCAGACCGTGGCGAAGATGCTGGAGAGATATGAGGTGTCGGAGGAACAGGCGCGATCCTCCTACAGGGCTGCCGTGGAGCGGCTGTCGGAGATTGGCGCGGTTGAGATATGAAGATAAAGGTGGCCGGTATAGCCGTTGAAGTGGAGAACCGTTACGCGCTCTCGTCCTGGGTTTGCGAAGGTCATGAAACGGAAGATACATCGCAATTCGTGGTAAGTGTATCGGATGAAGAATTGTGGGAGGAATGCGAAAGAATGAACGGGCAGTTTGATCCGGAAGCCTGTGAAAGCAACTGCCTGTACCGCAAGGTAAGCATCGGAATGCTCCATTTCGATGCCTTTCTTCTCCATGCCGCCGTTGTAGCGGTGGACGGCGAGGGGTATGTGTTCACTGCTCCCGGTGGAACGGGAAAATCCACACATGCAAATTTCTGGATGCGGGAGTTTGGAAACAGAGCTGTTATGGTGAACGGCGATAAGCCAATGATCAGGCTTATGAATGATAAATTCTTTGTCTGCGGCACACCCTGGCGGGGAAAAGAGCGGCTTGGATGCGCCGATATTGTGCCGCTGAAGGCGATATGCCTTTTGGAGCGCGGAACGGAGAATGAAATTGCTCCGGCTGAAACGGACACGGTGCTTGATAAAATATTCAGGCAGGTGCTTTTGCCGGAGAACCCGGAACAGGTAGTGAAACAACTCGACCTGATGGACAGGCTTATAGGAACTGTGCCGATATACAATTTAAAATGCAACATGTCGCGGGAGGCGGCTCTTGTGGCATACAGAGGAATGAAGTAAGGGGCAGCAAGATGAAAATCAAAGCAGGATTTGCCTTGCTGCGGGGGCCCCGCGTGCCGGTGGCACGCGTTTAGGACCGACCGAAGCGGAGACAAGGCCGAAAACTGTTTCAATCTACATCTTTCTGAGATAGTGTTTTTCGAGAACCACCAGAATCTGATACAATCCCATGGCGATTCCGCACAGGATCAGTATCCCCAGTATCACCCAGTCCAGCCTGAAGACCTGGCTGCCGTAGATGATCATATAGCCCAGTCCGCGCCGTGAGGAGATAAATTCCCCGATGATGACGCCGACCAGACAGAGTCCGATATCTACCTTCATGATGGAAAACAGATGCGGAATGCTGGACGGGAGGACGACTTTGGTCAGCACATGGCGCCGGCTGCCGCCGAGCGTGAGTATCAGCTTGATCTGATCCGGATTGACTGCCATAAATGCCTGATAGAGGCTCAGAATCGAACCGAAGACGGCCACGGACATGCCTGTGACAATGATGGTTCGATAGCCGGAGCCGAGCCAGACGATGAGCAGCGGCGCAAGGGCGGACTTCGGCAGGCTGTTTAAAATTACCATATAAGGCTCCGCTGTCTCGGAGACGCTTTTGTTTGACCACAGCAGTATGGCGGCCAGCAGCGTGATGCCGATGACGAGCAGGAAGCTGACGATTGTCTCCAGCAGCGTGATGCTGATATGCTGCCAGAGGATGCCCTGGATGATCAGGTTTTTCAGGCAGAGCACCAGTTTGGACGGACTGCTGAAAATAAAATCGTCGATCCAGCCGAGCGTCGCTGCCAGTTCCCAGAGAGCAATGAAGGCGGCCAGTATCATGATTCGGAATATGGATATTTTTCGTTTGTGTTGTATCTGTTTGATATAATAGGTATTCGTGTCAGACGGGTGCTTCTGTCTGTGTTTTTTCATGCAGTTCCTCCCATATTTGCTGAAAATAGTCTTTAAATGCCGGGTGATTTCGCCTCTCCAGTGGCGAGAGTCCGGGCGGCAATTCAATGGCGATGATGCGGCGGATGCTGCCCGGACGGTTGCTCAGGATCAGGATGCGGTCCGCGAGGCTGACAGCTTCCGCAAGGTCGTGAGTGACGAGAACCGCTGTTTTTTTCTGCTCCCGGATGATGCTGCCGATGTCGTTCCCGACGGTCAGTCTTGTCTGATAATCCAGGGCAGAAAAGGGTTCATCCAGGAGCAGAAGCTCCGGAGACAGCACCAGCGTCCGCACCAGAGCCGCGCGCTGACGCATGCCGCCGGAGAGCTGACCCGGTTTTGCGTCGGCAAATTTCTCCAGACCGTATTGCTTTAAAAGCTGCCCGGCGTAAGCCTTTGTTTCCGGAGAAAGCTCACCGCGTATCTCCGGACCGAGCAGGACATTTTTCAGGATGCTTCTCCATTCCAGCAGATAATCCTGCTGCAGCATATAGCCGATCCGCAGACGGCTTTTTGCGTCAAGAGGCCTGCCGTTCAGAAGAATGGAGCCGGATGCCGGCACGAGCAGACCGCAGAGCAGATTCAGCAGCGTGGTTTTTCCGCAGCCGGACGGGCCGACGATCGCCAGAAACTCAGTCTCATTTACGTCGAAATTTATCTCAGATAGAGCGGGCGTCTCACCTCGCATGGTATGATAGACGAAATTCACATGACGGACTGAAAAAGTCTTTTTCATGGATAATCTCCTTGTTGTCTTATACCTATATTCTATGAAAAAGGAATTTTTGTGATTGTGCGTGCGCGGCAAAAAATGACGCAGGGAGTGATCAGTAACCATTTTCGTGCAGTATGCGGCATTTTCGTGCAGTATGCCTTACAAAAAAAGTGATTTTGCGTTAGGATAGGATATATATCTTTATGGGACCGGAAAGTTTATAAACGGGTTATCACACAATGAAGGGAGACAAGGAATATGAAAAAAAGAATCAGCATCATTTTAACGCTGGCGCTGGCGGCCAGCCTGTTCACGGGAGCCTGTTCCGGAACTGCAGAGACGGGCGGGACAGACTCGTCCGGCGCTGAATCGGAGACAGCAGTGTCAGACGCGGAATCAGGGACAGAAGCGTCGGAGGGGCTTGCCTCTCTGAATGCGGAGCAGAAGGAGGCGACGGAGTATACGGCCGAGATCAACAGCGCGTATTACGATGAACTGGATTTTGACGACGATACGGAGTATGAGTTCGCGACATACGGTCTGATCGACGCGCCGGAGACGCTGGAGCTGACGGACGACGAGGGGAATGTCGTCTGGTCACAGGACGCCTATGATTTCCTGGATTATGATGAGGAGGCAGCGGACAGCGTGAATCCGGGACTCTGGCGCAATGCTTCCCTGAACCATCTCTACGGTCTGTATGAGGTGACGGAGGGCATCTATCAGGTGCGCGGCTATGACATGGCGAACCTGACGGTCATCGCGACGGACACCGGCTGGGTCGTCTTTGACACGACGATGACGGAGGAGTGCGCGGCTGCGGCGATGCAGCTGATCGAGAAGAATCTGGGTGAGCGTCCGGTGAAGGCCGTGATCATCAGCCATTCTCATGTGGATCATTACGGCGGCATCGGGGGCGTCATCAGCGAGGATGAACTGGCGGACGCGAGTCTCTCGATCGAGGAACAGCTGGCGTCCGGCAAGGTTCCGGTCATTGTGCCGGAGGGATTCCTGGAGAATGTCGCATCTGAGAATGTCTATGTGGGAACGGCGATGAGCCGCCGGGCGCTTTATCAGTACGGCAGTCTGCTGGATGCGGATGAGCAGGGCAGTGTTTCCGTCGGCATCGGCACCGGACAGTCGACGGGGACGGTCACGTTTTATGAGCCGACCTGGGAGATCACGGAGACGGGAGAGACCATCACAATCGACGGTCTGGAGATTGAGTTCGAACTGACCCCGGGTACCGAGGCGCCTTCCGAGATGAACGCCTATTTTCCGCAGATGAAAGCCCTCTGGATGGCGGAAAACTGCACGGCCACGCTGCACAATCTCTACACGCTTCGCGGCGCGCAGGTGCGGGACGGAAACGAGTGGGCGAAATATATCAACGAGGCGAAGACCCTTTACGGCGATGAGGCGGAGGTGGTCTTTCAGTCGCACAACTGGCCGCATTTCGGAAATGAATTTGTCAACGAATATCTGACAAACACGGCGGCTGTCTATAAATATATCAACGACCGGACGCTCATGTACATCAATCAGGGCTATACCTCGGATGAGATATCCAACATGATCGAGCTGCCGGAGACGCTGTCGAAGATCTGGTATACGAGACAGTATTACGGAACGGTGGCGCACAACGCGAAAGCGGTTTACCAGAAGTACATGGGATGGTATGACGGCAATCCGGTCAACCTGGATCCGCTGACACCGACAGAGAGCGCGGAAAAATGGGTGGAATACCTGGGTGATACGGACAAGGTACTGGAGATGGCGCTGGAGGATTACGAAAACGGCGAATATCAGTGGGTTGCGGAGGTGACGAATGTGCTGGTATACGCGGATCCGGATAATCTGGAGGCGCGCTACCTCTGTGCGGACGCGCTGGAGCAGCTCGGCTATCAGTCGGAGTCCGGTGCATGGCGGAACGCGTATCTGACCGCAGCCTATGAGCTGCGAAACACCGATGAGGAGGTGAGCGCGAACAGCGCGACGCAGAGCGCGACGCTCCGACAGAGCCTGACCGGCGAGATGATGCTGGATTATCTGGGTATCATGACCAGCACAGAGCAGGCTGAGGACGTGGATTTTATGGTGAATCTGTATATGCAGGATGTGGATGAGCAGTATCTGCTGCATTTCTATCACGGCGTGCTGCTCTACTACAGCGATACGACCAGTGACGCCGCTGTGGCGACGCTGACCGGCAATAAGGCGGGACTGTATACGATCATCTCAAAGAACGCCGAGGCGGCGGCCGAAGCGTTTGTAGTGGAAGGCGACGAGGGAGTGCTGCAGGATATGATCGATCTGGTGGGAGAGTTTGACAAGACTTTTAATATCGTGGAGCCGTAGGGAACTGTCACGGAATAACCTGAGCAGATGATGCCGAATATTACGCGAAGCAGTTCCTGAGTAAGTATGGAACCGTGCTGTCTGCACCGGCGGGCATTAACGTTTCCTTCCGGAATAAAATCAGAGAACTCGGAAAATAACGGGGGACTGTCAGATGACAGTCCCCTGAATCTTTTAAAGAGCAGTTGATGACATACACCCGATGCACCTACAGAAATTCTGTTTCCTTTTGTATGGCAGCTCCTGCAAGCGCTACTTTGTTCTTGTAAAAGCAGGAGGAATCCTTTATAATATGATAATCATGAAGAGAAATTATCAAAAAGAACTGGATAAGACCCTGGATGAGATACGGGGCGACAATGCTCTTCCCGGTCTGCTGCTTCACAGCTGCTGCGCACCCTGCAGCAGCTATGTACTGGAATATCTGACCGATTATTTTTCCGTCACTGTGTTTTACTATAACCCGAATATTACGGATGAGGAGGAGTATCTCAGGAGGGCGGCGGAGCAGAAACGTCTGATCGAGTCGCTTCCGGTCAGCCATCCGGTCTCCTTTCTGGAGGGGAGATATGAGCCGGAGCGTTTTTTGCAGATGGCACGCGGACTGGAAGCAGTTCCCGAGGGCGGAGAGCGCTGCCGCAGGTGTTTTGCGCTGCGCCTGTCGGAGACGGCAAAGACGGCGGAGGCGGGATCGTTTGATTATTTCACCACGACGCTGACGATCAGTCCGCTGAAGAACGCGGCGATTCTCAATGAGATCGGGGAGCAGGCGGCACAGGGGTGCCGGCACACGGCTTTTCTGAATTCTGATTTTAAGAAGAAAAACGGTTATAAGAGATCCGTGGAGCTCTCGCAGATCTACGGACTGTACCGGCAGGATTACTGCGGCTGCATTTATTCCAGACAGGAGAGGGAGAGACAGAGAAAAAAGTCCGCCGCAGCATCTCCGTGATCATGGATCGCAGATTCATGATATAATGAGCGAAAGCGAGGAAAAACCATGCTTGCATGGATCTGACGAGCGGCGAAGCGAATCGTGATGAAATCACGATATGACAGGCGCGGGAGATGTACGAAAATAACAGAAAGGAAATATCATATATGGCACAGTTATGGGGAGGAAGATTCACGAAGGAGACGGATCAGCTTGTTTACAATTTTAATGCGTCCATTTCCTTTGATCAGAAATTTTACAGACAGGATATCGAGGGCAGCATTGCCCATGTCTGCATGCTCGGAAAGCAGGGAATCCTGACAAAGGAGGAGATGCAGGCGATCGTAAAAACCCTGGACGAGATTCGCTCCGATGTCGAGGAGGGGAGGCTTGCGATCACGGACGAATACGAGGACATTCACAGTTTTGTGGAGGCGAATCTGATCGACCGTCTCGGTGATACGGGGAAAAAGCTGCACACGGGCCGGAGCCGGAATGATCAGGTGGCTCTGGACATGCGTCTCTATACGAGACTGGAGGTGCTTTACACAGACACGCTCGTCAAAGAACTGCTGGAGGAGCTGCTAAAGCTCATGGAGGAGCACACGGAGACGATCATGCCGGGATTTACCCATCTGCAGAAGGCGCAGCCGATCACGCTGGCACATCATCTGGGCGCTTATTTTGAGATGTTTAAGCGCGACAGGAGCCGACTGCGCGATATTTATGCGCGCATGAATGTCTGCCCGCTGGGCGCAGGTGCGCTGGCGGGGACGACCTATCCGCTGGACCGGGATTATACCGCGGAGTTGATGGGCTTTGCGGGACCGACGTTAAACAGCATGGATTCCGTGTCTGACCGGGATTATGTGATCGAGTTTCTGTCGGCGCTGTCCACCATTATGATGCATCTGAGCCGCTTCTGCGAGGAGATCATCATCTGGAACTCCAACGAATATCAGTTTGTGGAGATTGACGACGCGTACAGCACCGGCAGCAGCATTATGCCGCAGAAGAAAAATCCGGATATCGCGGAGCTGGTTCGCGGAAAGACCGGCCGTGTCTACGGTGCGCTGCTATCGATCCTGACGACCATGAAGGGGATTCCTCTTGCTTACAATAAAGATATGCAGGAGGACAAGGAGCTGACCTTTGACGCGATCGATACCGTGAAGGGCTGTCTGGCGCTGTTTACCGGCATGATTTCCACGATGACATTTCATGCGGATCGGATGAGCGAGAGCGCGCGCCATGGGTTTACCAATGCCACGGATGCGGCGGATTATCTGGTCAATCACGGCGTTCCCTTCCGGGACGCCCATGGGATTGTGGGACGGGTCGTGCTGTACTGCCTTGAGCGCGGCATTGCTATCGATGATATGTCTCTGGATGAGTTGAAATCGATCTGCCCGGTGTTTGAGGAGGATATCTATGACGCAATCTCCATGGAAAGCTGCGTCAACCGGCGTCTGACGATCGGCGCGCCGGGAAAAGAGGCGATGGAACAGGTCATAGCCATTGAAAAAGAGTATCTGGCTCACGACTGGCAGGATGAGGATGGGATTGTTCAGGGAATGGCACATGGCTGTGAAGAGATGTGATCGGTTCATCTGATGAACGGATGAAAATAATAATAAATGAGAGGGCGAGATTCATAATATGGAAAAGGTCGGTTATATGGGGATCTCCGGAAGCTTTTCGGAGGTCGCCGCAGAAAAATTGTCAGAGCAGGTGGGAATCACGGACGCGGAGCTGGTTCCACTGGTATGTTCGCAGAATATTCTGGATGCACTGCGCGCAGGTGAGATTTCCTATGGTGTGCTGGGCATCCGAAACACGACGGCCGGGCCGGTGTCAGAGTTTGACCGGGCATTTCACGACGTCACTTATACGGTTCTGGGGGAGTATGTACTGCCGATTCACCACTGCCTGTTCAAGAAACATGAGGTGGATTTGTCGGAGCTGAAGGAGGTTGCCTCCCATCCGCAGGCTTTTCGCCAGACGGACCACAACCGCGCGGAGCGCTGGCCGCAGCTGAAAGAGCATGAGATTGAAGACACGGCGATCGGCGCCGACTGGCTGGCGAACGGAAAACTGCCCGATACGACTGCGGTCATCTGCAGCATCAAGGCCGGAACGATGTGGGGACTGGATCTGATTGCGGAGAATATCGAGGATTCAGCGGAGAACCGGACGACGTTCTGGCTGCTGAGATTATAGGCTTTTGTAAAATCAGAGGATTATCCATGATACAGCCGGCGTCATGAGCACCAGGGCATGACGTCGGCTGTTCTTACAAAACCGGATTCCAGGAAATATGACTTAAGGCGTTTCTTCCAGAATATCCAAAAATTCTTTTGGTGATACGATAAAAGGCTGATTTGGGAAATGTCTTTTATTTTCTGTTATCAGATGAGCGTTGTCATTTTTCTTTTCAAGGACAACCTCATAGAAAGGCAAATCTTTGATATTTTCTTCTCAAAACCTCATGATATTGCAAATGCGCATTGTCTCATTGTCTGATATAGAGAATCCTCTGTACAGAAAACATTCAGATATGAAGATCCGGAACAGTGAATATTAAGTAATTGGCAGTTTGCCTTGCTGTTTTCCCGATAGAACATCTCAAAAATACGCGACGCAGCATCATTGCGTCTTCGTTTTTTGAGATGCACTCTCAGAAAAACATTCTGCGTCAAACGATTCAACACTTGATTTTCGCTGTTGTACTAGGCAATGCCGTTTACTAACTTAGCCAAACGCGCAACTTTACGAGAAGCATTATTTTTATGATAAACGCCTTTCTGTGCTGCCTTGTCGATCCTGGAAGTGGCTGCGACCAGTGCGGCCTGCGCTGCTTCTTTGTCGTTTGCTGCAACGGCTGCTTCTACTTTCTTGATAGATGTCTTTACTGCAGAACGAATTGATTTATTTCTCTCTGTCTTTGTCTGCGTAACCAAAATCCTTTTCTTTGCTGATTTAATGTTAGCCAATCTGTTCACCTCCCATGCTTGAGAATAGAATCAAAAATCGTTACATTAAAGCCGGACACGGACATTCTAATGTAAACATACTGGAATATTTTAATGCGTGTGACTGAAATTGTCAATAGAATATCCTGAAAAATCGTCCGAATTTTCATATTATTTTGTTTTTTATCCATACTAGTACAAGAATGAAAAACAGATAAACAGTGTTATGTCTGTTTTTATACCGGCACATAAGTGCGAAGCGAAAGAACAGTGCCAAGTTTTGTTTTTCTGTACTGATACATAAGTGAGAGACAGGAGAAACAGTGCCATGTTTGAGGTGAGAACGGATCTGGCGGTAGAGGAAAATGAGCGTGTGCAGAAACAGAATGCTTCAACGCACGGGATTTCGGTTCAGGAGGAGGAATACGAGGGAGGCAGTGTACGGATTACAACGGTCCGGATCGAAACGGAAAACGCAGTTCGTATCATGGGGAAAGCGAAGGGGACGTATATTACGCTCGAAGCGCCGGAACTGGCGGAGGAGACTGACGGGTATCATCGGAATGTATCGGAAAAGCTGGCGGAGCTTCTTTGCCGTCTGATCCCGGAGGGAAAAAACGGCCGGTCGATCCTTGTGGCGGGACTCGGAAACCGCAGTGTGACGCCGGATGCGCTCGGCC
>JAJBUT010000154.1 GCA_020860185.1 Lachnospiraceae bacterium
TCTCAATGCACTGATAATATAAGATGTAGGAATTCTCATAGCCAAGCTCGTGAAGGCGCGGCAGAAGGGCGATATTGGGGGTTACATGTCCGGCAGTTCCGCCGCCGGTGAGAATGATTTTCTTCATTAGAATGACCTCTTTTATCTATCATTATTATAAATCTTTAAACAATTAAACGATGGTGTTCCTGTTAATAGTATATGTTTACAAAAAAAAGTCAACCACTTTTTTCAGGTTGGATTCTGAGAAATGTTCGAACCGGAATGTAACCGGGCTGCCGAAGCCCTCCTTTTCGAGCTCTTTTCTGACAGGTTCTGTGATCTCGCGTATTTTCTGTTCTGTGCGGGCGCGGATTTCCAGTTCCTTTTTATAATCCTGATTATATTTATGCTCATCAATGCGACTGACCAGAAAAATATTGATTCCCGCTACACAGGCAAATACAATGTATGCGTATCGGAGACTGCCCTGTGAGTCTTTGTGACTGTGAACGCGGCAAATGGTCGAAACTTGCGGCGAAAAGAAGGCCTGTCCCTCTTTTTTCAAAGGAATAATTCTGTTAAAATGTAAGAGACGGACAGGATGGTCCGGCGGAAAGGAGGCATAGAATGGAAAGCCTGTTTTATTTGGCCAGGTCATGGTACGCGCCATATGCGGACGATTTGATGCTCGGTCTTCTGGCATGTACGCTTCTGCTTGTGATAACTGCACTGTTTGCGGTGCAAAGATGCCGGAAACAGATTCGGGAACTGGCAGAGAAAACAAAAGAGATGACGAAGCTGGCGTTGAGTCAGGGCAGTGTAAGCGCACAGCGGGAGAAGAACCGGCTCCGAACAGATGCAGAAGAAAATTCTGATGGCAGGAAGATCGTGTCACCGCAGAATGAGGAAATTTTCGGGAGCGTGATACAGGAAATTTTTCCGTAAAATATACGAAAGATCAGACAGAACCGGAAGTCTTTCTTGAAATAAAGAAGCCTGTTTGGTACAATGAGCGTAGGCATTGAGCCGTGCAGCAGATGACAAACTGTACGCGGCGGAGCATATGATAACGCATGTAGCAGATTACAGAACACAAAGGAGCAGAATATGGGAAAAATTACATTTGATTACAGCAAGGCGGCTTCCTTTATCAGTGAGGAGGAAGTGGGGTACATGAGCAGACTGGCACAGGATGCGAAGGATGTACTGGTTTCAAAATCCGGAGCGGGGAATGATTTTGTCGGCTGGATCGATCTTCCGGTTGATTATGATAAGGAAGAGTTCTCCCGCATCAAACAGGCAGCGGCACAGATTCAGAGCGACTCGGATGTCCTGGTCGTCATCGGTATCGGCGGTTCTTATCTGGGCGCGCGAGCCGCGATCGAGTTTCTCCGCCATGGTTTTTACAACAACATCTCAAAGGAGCTTCGCGGGACGCCGGAGATTTACTATGCCGGGAATAATATCAGCGGTTCTTATCTGAAGGGTATTCTGGATGTGATCGGAGACCGTGATTTCTCGGTGAATGTGATTTCCAAGTCCGGTACGACGACAGAGCCGGCCATTGCTTTCCGGATTTTCAAGGAGCTTCTGGAAAAGAAATACGGAAAAGCAGGTGCCGCGAAACGCATCTACGCGACGACGGATAAGGCGAGAGGTGCGCTGAAGAGTCTTGCTGCAGAGGAAGGATATGAGACATTTGTGGTGCCGGATGACATCGGCGGACGGTTTTCTGTACTGACGGCGGTCGGCCTGCTTCCCATCGCGGTCAGCGGGGCGGACATTGATCAGCTGATGGCCGGAGCTGCGGCCGGAAGGAAGCTTGCCCTGGAGGCTCCTTTTGAAGAGAATGACGCCATGCAGTATGCGGCGATCCGCAATATTCTGCTTCGCAAGGGAAAGAGCGTGGAGGTGCTGGCGAACTATGAACCGACCCTGCACTATATCAGCGAGTGGTGGAAGCAGCTTTACGGAGAGAGCGAGGGCAAGGATCAGAAGGGTATCTTCCCGGCGTCCGTTGATCTGACGACTGACCTGCATTCCATGGGTCAGTTTATCCAGGACGGCGCGCGGATCATGTATGAGACCGTGATGAAGATTGAGTCTCCGGCGGACGCACCTGTGATCAGTGAGGAGCCGGCGGATCTGGATGGACTGAATTATCTGGCGGGGAAGGATATGAATTTTGTCAATGACTGCGCGATGAACGGAACGATTATGGCGCATACAGACGGCAGCGTGCCGAACCTGCTGGTAAAAATTCCTGCGCAGGATGAATATTCTCTGGGACAGCTGTTCTATTTCTTTGAATTTGCAGTGGGCGTCAGCGGATATCTGCTTGGGGTGAACCCATTCAATCAGCCTGGCGTGGAGAGCTACAAGAAAAATATGTTTGCTTTGCTCGGCAAACCCGGATACGAGGATATGCAGGCGGAATTGTTAAAACGTCTGTAAAATTTCAGAACGCTTGGTGAAGGCAAAAAATGGGGTGAATTCATGGAATTCACCCCATTTTTCTGTCAAAAACAGGCTGATTTTAGGGATGAACCCCCATTTTACAGAAAAAACTCTTGACATACCTGAAATGCGCTGTTATAATCCTTGAAAAGTTTTGTAATAAATCTGTAATAATTTTATT
>JAJBUT010000045.1 GCA_020860185.1 Lachnospiraceae bacterium
CCCTTAGTTAGTAGACATCAAGAGAAACGGCCGGAGAGTGGTCTCCGGCCTTTTCTCTATATAATTTTAAAGGTTCAGTAATATGCTCACGGAAAAATGGCTTTTATCATAGTCGATTCGCAGATCGCCGTGATAATGTTCAACTGTTTCCCGTACAGAGACAAGACCGATTGCTTCTGAAGCGTGTTTCGAGGAGATCAGACCCTGTTTGTTTCTGCGGATGATAGAGTTGTGGTTATTTTCTACGATCAGGATCAGGATCGAGTTGGTGGGCATCTGCGATATCACGGAAATCTTTCGATCATCTTCTGGAAGCGTTTTGCTGGCATCCATGGCGTTTTCTACCAGGTTTCCCAGCATCACGCAATATTCCGGCTCCGGGAGGGGAAGCTCGCGGGGCAGATCCAGTACCCAGGAGATGCTAATCTGCTGTTCGGCGCAGCGGTCATGGTAGTGGGAGGCAATGGCGTTCACCGCCGGGTTGGCACACAGGGAGCGATAACCGCTCTGTGTGGATTCCTGATACTGGCTGAGATAATTTCTGAGGGAATCAAGATCTCCGTTGTCCGCCAGTGTCTGCAGCGTGGCAATCTGGTGACGGAAATCGTGACGTATTTTTCGTGTGGCTGCGATATAGTCTGTCAGCGCATGATATTGTTTGGACTGAAAGCCGAGAAAATGATTGTGCCGTTCCAGCGCATTTATCTCAGACTGTTTTTTTGCCATCTGATACAGAAGCGCATACATGTAGAACATGCAGAACAGAAGGAGACTCACGATCACCAGATAAATGCAGAAATAGCGGGTTTCGGAGAGGGAATTATAATTCCTCGGAATAATAAACAGCGATACGCCGATGAAGATCACAGGCCACACCAGACCGTTTCGCCACAGTGAGAAATCATCATAATGCTCCACCAGCCAGCGTATGTGTATCGTGGCGGGGATGTAGAGGCAGGCCAGAATACACGCGCACAGGCAGGTGGAAAAGATGGCAGATCCCCATGCGTAATCCGTGTAAAACATGCCCAGATGCATCCGGGCCGCAAAAATATCTGTGTACAGTGTTTCAAAGCAGAAGACAGATATGACGAGAAGGAAAATCGTCAGAGCCTTGTAGATATTTGTATTCAGCGTCTTCCAGTATGCCAGAAAAAAAACGGGGAGAAAAGGAAACAGCAGGTAATTGGATGGTATGCCTGTTTTCAGCATTGCGAAAGAGACCAGGAGGGTGTAAACAGACAGAACAGTGCAGCCCAGTGTCCATATTTTCCGGACGGGGAATTTTACAACGCCCAGCATGGGAAAATAGCACAGAAAAAATGCAAAAATGATATTGGCGTTTGATACTGTAATCTGAAAATAATCGGATATTTGTTTCATCAGAGATACCTCTTTCCGTATTTCCGGGTTCTTTCATACTGGTAGGTTAAAAATGCCTGCATCACTTCGTTGCGGTTATTCAGGCGGATCGGAAATGTCTGACCGCTTTTCATGATAAACTCGTTTTCTCCCAGTTTTTCAATGTGATCCATGTTTAAGATAATGCCGCGATTGCACAGGAGAAATCGGCTGTCCTGCCGCAGCGTGTCCCAGAGGCTGGCAAAAGAGTCAATATAGCAGCGCAGAGCCTCCCTTTTCGCGGCGGTGACGATGGCATGGTGCCGGTCTGCCTCCAGAGAAATCAGATCACTGTATGTAACGGATATTTTTTTCCGCCCGCAGGTCAGTTCCAGAGACGCGGTATGCTGAGGGAGAATTTTTGCCGCATCTGTGAGTACCTGAGCGACCCGTTCCGCCCGGCAGGGTTTGATCAGATAATCAAAGGGATGCAGCGGCAGAGAGTCCCAGACATGCTCTGCGCTGGTGGTTACAAAGACCAGCAGGCAGTCCATATCCCTCTCACGTATCTGTTTTGCAACGTCGATACCTGTCAGATCCTCCATATAGATATCCAGAAAGATCATCTGGTAGCATCCAGGTTCAAAGTGGGCGAGAAAAGCCTCGCCGCCGGAGAATCGATCGCATGTAATCTGTGTTTCCGAATGACCGGCCCAGGTCTCGCAGGCGCGGATCAGGAGATCTGCGTCTTCCGGATTGTCCTCTAAGATTGCAAGTTTCATGTTGATTTATGCCGCCTCCTCCGTCTGTGATCCGGGCGTCTTCCCGGTATCCTGTATATAGGATAACATAAATTCGGAAAAATCGGAGAATTTTCGTGCAGTGTGGGACACTTTCGTGCAGGGAAGCCTCACGGGCAGCAAAATTCTGCGAAAAAATACTTCCCTTTTTGTAGTTCTTCGGTATAATAGTCAGTAACTGTAAACCAATGCACTCCTGTACATGCAGGAACAGCTATTTCAGAGAATTATACGAAAAAAGGGAGGAACTTATGTTGAAAGCAGGAATCCGGGGAGAACAGAGCGTGGAGGTTGTATATGAAAATACGGCGACAGCCGTGGGCAGCGGCGTTTTAAAGGTATTTGCGACGCCGTGTATGCTGGCCCTGATGGAGAAGACGGCCTGCGACAGTGTAATCCCGTATCTGGATGAGGGAAACGGAACGGTCGGCACACAGGTTGATATCAGACATCTGGCTGCGACGCCCATCGGTATGACGGTGCGCTGTGAGAGCGAGCTTCTCGAGGTGGACGGCCGCCGGCTTGTTTTTGATGTAAAAGCATATGACGATGCCGGTCTGATCGGGGAGGGTACGCATGAGCGATTTATCGTAAACAATGAAAAGTTCCAGAGCAAGGCTGACGCGAAGTTACATGTCACTCCCTGACCACGCATTTACTGCAGGGTCAGGCTGAAAATGTTGCGACGCGAAAGGGAAGCTCTGATTTGTCGAAAAACAGGATTGACAAACTCCGGGGTTGTATTTATTATAATACAATAGGTGTATACATAATACATATGGAATGAGGAAAAGACATGGATGAGATCAGCTTAAAGGCTTTGGCGAAAATCAATCTGGGACTGGATGTACTGGGTCAGCGCGAAGATGGCTATCACGAGGTGCGTATGGTCATGCAGTCGATTCATCTGTATGACCGGGTGGAGATTAAAAAAACAAAATCCCCGCAGATTCATGTGCAGACGAATCTGTATTATCTGCCGGTGGATGAGAATAATCTCGTCTACAAAGCGGCGGCTCTGATGAAAGAGGAGTTTAAGATCAGAGAGGGCGTGCGGATTACGCTTCAGAAGTTTATCCCGGTAGCGGCGGGCATGGCCGGCGGAAGCTCGGATGCCGCGGCTGTACTGGTCGGGATGAACCGGATGTTTCATCTCGGACTTAAGCAGAACAGATTGATGGAGCTGGGATTGAGGCTCGGAGCGGACGTGCCTTTCTGCGTGATGCGCGGGACGGCTCTGGCGGAGGGGATCGGAGAGAAGCTGACGGCATTGCCTCCCATGCCGAAGTGCCCGGTTTTGATTGCGAAGCCGGCTGTTTCCATATCTACCAGACAGGTATATGAACAGCTGAAGCTGACAGACAGCACGCAGCATCCGAATATCGACGGGATTATCGAGAACATGAAAAGCAAAAATCTCCGCGGTGTGGCTGAGAACATGGGGAATATTTTAGAGACCGTTTCGATCCGTCAGTATCCGGTTATCCGGGAGATCAAGGCTCTGATGAAGGAAAACGGCGCGATGAATGCCATTATGAGCGGCAGCGGACCGACGGTGTTTGGACTTTATCATAGTGAGAAGGATATCCGGGGCGCATATGATGCTCTGAAACAGTCCGGTCTTGCCAAAAATGTATATACCTCAGAGATCCATAACAATCGCAGATAACAGATTATGTGTGTGATTTCCCGTAGCCGTGCATGCAGGGAATGACCCGGCGAAGCGGGGCTGCGAGACAATTACGGGCAGGTATGGGATATCGGAGAAAGGGGATAGAAGATGACAGATAATTTGGAACTTCAGACAGCTGCCTATCTGCCGCTGCGTGATGTGGTGTTTCAGACGCTTCGCACAGCGATTTTAAAAGGCGATCTGAAGCCGGGAGAACGGTTGATGGAGCTTCAGCTCGCCTCGAAGCTGGGCGTCAGCCGTACACCGATTCGGGAAGCGATTCGTATGCTGGAGCAGGAGGGGCTCGCGGTGATGATCCCGCGCAAAGGCGCGGAGGTGGCGCGGATGACCGAGAAGGACATGGAGGATGTGCTTCAGATCCGCTGCTCTCTGGAAGAGCTCGCGGTCCGGCTCGCCTGCCAGAACATTACGCAGATGGAGGTGCAGGAGCTGCGCGTGGCGATGGAACAGTTTCGGGAAAAGACGACTACTGACGATATCGCAGCCATAGCGCAGGCGGATGTGAATTTTCACGATGTTCTTTACAAGTCCGCGGACAACCCGAAGCTGCTGGGACTTTTGAATAACCTGCGGGAGCAGATGTATCGTTACCGGGTGGAATATCTGAAGGATTCTTCTATATATAAACAGCTGATCGAAGAGCATCAGCTGCTGTATGAGGCGGTAAGACGACAGAATGCGGAGAAAGCGGCGGCCTATACCAGGATGCATCTGGAAAACCAGACGGAGAGCATGAAGAAAGTGATCCGTGAGCAGGACTGATGTTTTGTTTTGGCATACATGCATACAACTGTATATTTTACACATAATAGATGGAGTAAGCGAAAGGCTTACTCCTTTTTACATACAGAAAAACAGAGGTTTATATAATGGAAAATCAGGCGGTTTCAAAAAGGCTGGATGAAAATATCGAATGGTGGGAAGCACAGTTTGCGGACTGTGCGGATATCAAGATGCTGGGTATGAGTCTTGGCAGGGACATGGACATCCGCGCTTATCTGAGTTATATCGAGGTGACCGGCGGGAGCAGTATGCTTGAAAAAAGTACACTGGGGAATCTGCTTTCGGCGCTCTGCCGCCTGCCGGGCGAAGAGGTGATCGAAAAACTGCGGGAAAACGGAATGGGCGTCTCGGACGCCGTACCGTTCGCGACGATGGCCGAGGCGGCTGACGGCATGCTTGCCGGCGAATGTATCCTGTTCGTCGACGGATTCGACCGGGCCGTGAAAATTCCGGACAAGGGATATCCGGCCATGTCTCTGCAGGAAGTAGAGTCAGAGAAATCCGTCCGCGGAAGCAATGAGAAATTTTCCAATTCCGTGAAACAGAATGCAGCGCTGATCCGGAAACGGCTCCGCTCGCCGGAGGTTCGCGTGAGGCAGAAAAAGGTGGGGGTTCGATCTAATACACTGCTGTATATCATGTATTACGACGGATTGATCTATCCGGAATTCCTGGAGGAGATGGAGCGGAGGCTGGAGCGCTTTTCCGTGGACGGCGTGCAGGATGCGGGCGTTGTTCAGCAGCTCTCGGAGAAATACTGGTACTCGCCGTTTCCGCAGTTTCAGGTCACGGAGCGCCCGGACCGGGCGGCCATGGCGATGCTGGAGGGACGGATTGCGGTGCTGACGGACAACTCTCCGGAAGCCCTGATTTTTCCGACGGATTATAATTCGTTTATCAAGACGCCGGATGATTATTACAGTCGTTGGGAGATCGCCACCTTTACAAGGATTCTGCGGTATGTCGCCTCGTTTTTTGCCATGGTGCTGCCGGGATTGTATCTGGCGGTGACAAATTTTCACACACAGGTGCTGCCGACGAAGCTTCTGCTCTCCTTTGCGGCTGCGCGTCAGGGCGTACCGTTTCCCGGTGTGATAGAGGTATTGTTGATGGAACTGTCCTTTGAACTGCTGCGGGAGGCGGGAGTGCGGCTGCCCGGAGCCATGGGAAATACGATCGGCATAGTAGGCGGTCTGATCATCGGTCAGGCAGCGGTGGATGCCAATATTGTCAGCCCGATGGTGGTTATCGTCGTCGCGTTTACGGCGCTGTGTTCCTTCGCCATTCCGAACGAGGACTTTGCGACTGCGTTCCGACTGCTGAAATTCGTCTTTATCGGACTCTGCGCAGCCTGGGGGTATTACGGATTTCTGATCGGTCTGCTGTTTGTGCTGATTCATCTTGCGCAGCTGGAGAGCTTCGGCATGCCGTATTTCACGCCGTTTGTCGGCGCGGATCTGAATGAGAATGCGGATGAGGAGGATACCTTTGTCCGTCCACCGTCGGAGCTGCTGAAACGCCGGCCGGTTTATGCCAACCGGAAGAACCGCGTGCGATTGCGCATGCGGAAGTGAGGGGTGCCGGTATTCGCAATCCGGGCGATCGCCCTACTTGCTCATACCGGCTTGGTCATTCAATATACAGTCATCTGGGTGTGCAAGCACCCCCATCTGCCTGTCTATTGATGACACTTTCATAGTAAATGTTTGTGCTGCCGGCTGAAAGGCGGCGGAATGGAGATGATGATGGAAAAGACGGACGATGTATTTGACGCATCACACACGATTTTCTCGCAGAATCATAAAATATCACCGAGGCAGATTCGCCGTGCGCTGACGCTGGAGCTGTTTGGGGTCAGCAGTCTGCTGCTGCCGGCTTATCTGGCCGGCGGGAGCGGGATCCTCGGGGCGGCTGCGCTTGGCATCGGCGCGGCGGGAGCCGGTGCTCTGGTATGTATATGGGATCGTCTGTCTGAACACTGTGATTTTGAGGATGCAGGGAATCGGATTGCGCGGAGAGGGATACTGGCTGTAAGCGGAATCGGACTGCTGGGGCTGGCTGTTTACGTGCTTTACGTGCTGACAATCCTTCTTCGTGATCAGCTGCTGACGGTGCGGTATGAGCCTGCCATCCTGATCACGCTGACGGCAGCAGGTATTTTCGGCCTCCGAAAAGGTCTCGAATCAAGAATCCGTGTCTATGAGGTTCTGTTCTGGTTTTTAATCGTCCCGCTTGTGATCATGCTGATTCTGGCCTGCTTCAGCGTTCACCCGCGGTACTGGACGGTTACATCTTTTTCGATTCGGGGGTTCTGGAAAAGCTGTTGGATCAGTTTCCTTTTTTTCTCGCTCGCGTCCCTGATCCTGTTTTTCAAACCGCATTGCAGTGAGCCGAAAGCGGCCGCTAAAAGCGCAAAATACAGTATTTTTCTGGCTCTGATACTGAATGTGGCGGTGTACCTGATCCTGATCGGCATTTTTCAGGATACGCTATTATCGCAGCTGCAGTTTCCCGCGGTTTTTCTGATGGCGGTTGTAAAACTGCCCGGAGGATTTTTTGAACGCCAGGATGCTTTCATGGTCGGGATCTGGTTTTTCTGCCTGTTTGCGCTGTTTCACTCGCTGCTGTTTTACGGGAGTAAGAGTCTGCAAAATGCGCTGCAGCGGAGAGAACCGAGTCAGAGCCAAGAGAGCCGGCTGTCATCGCTGAATGAGCAGAAAAACATACAGGGAGAAAAGGAAGCATCCGGTCAGGCCGCTTCGTCGATTTCCGGCGGAATCTGCGGCGCGGCTGTTTTTCTGGGAACATTTTGGCTGCTGCGGCATGAGGGACTGGCCGGTCAGTGTCTGAATCTGCTGATCTGTCTGATCGGACCGATGCTGCTGATTCTGCCGTTGGTGTATTTCGGAGTTTTTCGGATGTCGCGGAAATGCAGCGGAAGAAAGAAATAAAGTAACTATTCAGGACAGTACTTCGCGCTTGCTGCGAAGTGCGTCTGATCGCGTAGATTACGATATAACAGATGGAATGGAGACAGCTATGAAGAAGTGTATTTGTATCCTTTGCGTCGCTCTGGCGTTATGTCTGAGCGGCTGTGAGAACCATGAGGTCGAGAGCAATGCGTTTCCGCTGGCCCTCGGTGTCGCGGCGGAGCAGGACGGCGGCTTTCATATGTATATGGCTTATCCGGATCTGGAGGATCCGGATGCGGCGGACGACGCGCTTTCCGGGGATGCATACTGGGATGAGAGTCTGGATGATTTGTCTGAGGGAACCGATCTGATGTCAAAGGAAAGCAGCCGGAATGTGGATATGAACCATCTGAAGGTGCTGATTCTGGACGGACGTATGCTGGATGACGGCGTCAATGCGGAATGTCTGATTCGTTTTTTCTGTGAGAAGAAAGACATGGCCTGGAATGCGTATGTACTTTTGACGGACGGTGAAATGGAAAATCTGTTTTCGGAAGAGACACAGCTGAATTCCTGCCTCGGGATTTATCTGGAGGATCTGCTGGAGGGCTGGGAGAATCTGAAATCAGGTTCGCTGATTACGGTGGGCGATCTGGTGAGCCAGTATTATAACAGGAATGAAACGCTGCTGATTCCTGTTGTCTCCATAGAGGAAAGCCGGCCGGTGGCAGAGAGCTTCGCGGTGGTGAGCGACCTGTGCGTGACGGGAGAACGGAGTATGGAAGAGGTGTTTGAATCCTTACGAACTTTATAAATGTTGGCGCGCTGCGTCAGCAGGGCCGCTCCGGTAAAAAACTTACAGTTTTTGAATAGAAATAAAAAAAATGTCAAGATTCTCTACAGGACAATTATCCGGAGAGCGAGGGAAGTGACATGAAAAAATATATTATCGGAACAATCGCGGCGGCTTTTTGCTGTGCGGTACTTTTGAGTACCATACAGGCACAGGAACTGCAGCAGGGCATTTCAGACAAGATCCTGCGTTTTCATGTGCTGGCGAACAGTGACAGCAGTGAAGATCAGACACTGAAGCTGAAGGTGCGCGATGAGGTGGGAAGCTATCTGTCCGTGATGCTTTCCGATGCCGCATCCATGGAGGAGAGTGAGGAAATCGCACTGGAAAACCTGGATGAAATCGAGCAGATTGCATCGGAAGTGATACGGGAGGAGGGATATGATTATGATGTGACAGTCTCCCTGGAAAACTGTCGGTTTCCCGAAAAGACTTATGGTATCTATACATTTCCGTCGGGGAATTATGAGGCGCTCCGTGTGGTCATCGGGGACGGGGAGGGGCAGAACTGGTGGTGCGTCCTGTACCCGAACCTGTGCTTTTCCGGGAGCATGTATGCGGTGGATGAGGTATCCGGGGAAAAACTGAGCGTGGAGCTGACAGATGAGGAGTACGCGGCGATTCTGGAAAACGGGGATTATGAGGTGAGCTTTAAAATACTGAAATTTATGAACCGGATTCTGGAATAATGGATGATACATTATAAAAACACAGAGTGAGAAGTTGTAAAAAAGAAAAAAGTATCCCCCCATGGGGCTTAAAAAAAAGAAATTCAGCCTTTAAAATAGATGACAGAGAGAATCGCTTTCATCTGGATTGGGAGGGAAATGAATGAGTCAGGCAGCAGCTTTTTTATCACAGAACATATTACCTGTCGTTAGTACAAAAGAGAGGATTGTGGATTACTGGAACAGGAGAAGCCGGGATTTCGCCCGGCTACGTATGAGAGAACTTGCCAGTCCGATCGCGGGGCGTTGGATGGAGGAGATTTGCGGATACCTGCCCCGGAAGAAGACACTCACGATTCTGGATGTTGGAACGGGAAGCGGTTTTTTCTCGTTTCTGCTCAGTGATTTTGGATATGAGGTGATCGGTATTGATCTGACACCGTCCATGATTGAGGAGGCGCAGAAGGCAGGAAGACTGCTGGGAAGCAAGGCGCTGTTTATGGTGATGGATGCGGAAAAACTGTCGTTTGAGGATGAGACGTTTGACCTGGTGATCAGCCGCAATCTGACCTGGACTCTGCCAAATCCAAAAACGGCTTATGGCGAGTGGTTTCGGGTGCTGAAGCAAGGCGGCCTTCTGCTGAATTTTGACGGAAACTACGGGAAAGAAGATTTTACAGCAGACGAGGATGAACTACCGGAAGATCATGCGCACAGACGGCTGGAAAAAGAACTCTGCGCGGAGTGCAACCGGATTAAAGAGCAGCTGGAGATCAGTTATCACCAACGTCCGGCCTGGGATGTAAAGATCCTGCAGCAGGCCGGCTTTGAAAAACTGGATTTGGATTTTGGCGTGAGCAGGCGTATCTATACGGAAGTGGATGAGTTTTATAATCCTGTCCCGCTGTTTCGAATCGCCGCAGTGAAGTAAAGAACTTTTGCGAAGGAAGAAACAAAATGAAAAAAACAAAAAAACTGTTCAGTCTGCTGCTCTGTCTCCTGATGCTGGGGATGATTCTTGCAGGATGTGGCGAAAACGCAGAGACTACGGAGAGTACATCCGCGACAGAAGCTTCGCCGACGTCTGCGGGAGAGAAGAGTATGGTGATCGGGACAGGCCAGAGCTGCACGACTCTTGACCCTGTACTGAATTATGACGGCTGGTATATTGTCCGTTTTGGTATCGGCCAGACGCTGACGAAATTTGATGATGATTTTTCTGTATCCGGATGGCTGGTGGAGGATGACTATACAGTCTCTGATGACAATACAGTCTGGACTTTCACTGTTCGCGATGATGTGTTTTTTTCCAACGGTACGAAACTGACAGCGGAGCTTGTGAAAGCGTCGATTGAAAACGTATTTGAGAACGGCACCAGAGGGCCGGAGTATTTTACATATGAATCCATCGAAGCCGATGGCCAGACGCTGACGATTACCACTGCAGAGACAGAGCCGATTCTGCCGAACAAGCTGGCGGATCCTCTGTTTGTCATCATCGATACATCCGTTGACATGACGAATATTGCGGATGAGGGACCGGTGGGTACAGGTCCGTTTGTAGTGGGATCCTTTGATGTGACCACTAAGGAGGTTACCGTACTGCGCAATGATAACTACTGGGCCGGTGAAGTGGCGATGGATCAGATCACTTTTATATACACGGAGGATCAGTCCACACTGACAATGAGTCTCCAGTCGGGAGATGTGGACGCGGTATATAATCTCAGCATGACGGCAGTCGGTGATTTTGAAAATGATTCTGACTACAATGTAATCCGCACGGCAAGCGGACGTACGACACACGGCTTTATGAATCAGAATGGCATACTGGGCGATGAGGTACTTCGCCAGGCGCTGCTGCGCTATATTGACCGTGAGACTTACTGTGAGTCTCTTCTGAATGGTCAGTATGTGCCGGGAAAGACGCTCGTGACATCGGCTTCCAATTATGGATATGACGAGCTGACAGATATCAACGCTTATGATCCTGACAGCGCTGTTCGGCTTCTTGATGACGCAGGCTATATCGACATTGACGGGGATGGTTATCGTGAGACGCCGGATGGAGAGGAGATTGATCTGACATTTATCTACTACACCGGACGTCCTGAACAGCAGATTGTCGTGGAGGCGATGCAGGCGGAGTGCATGAACCTTGGAATTAAGATTACACCACAGGTGTATGATTCCCAGACAGTCATGGATCTTTTGCAGAGCGGAGATTATGATCTGTGCTGTGTGAGTATCAACATTATGAATATCGGCGATCCGGAGAGCCATCTGAGAACCTATTTTACCAGTGACGGCACGTACAATTCCTTCGGATTCAGCAACGCGGAATTTGACGCAATTGTCGAGGAACTGAGCGCCACCTCAGATGCGGATGCCCGTGTAGAACTGGTGAAAGAGGCAGAGCAGATCCTGATGGATGAGAGTGTATGCATTTACTTCTGCTATCCGATTATGAACTTTGTAACGACTAACTATGTCAGTGGAATCACAAGCACTCCCGCTGACTATTATTGGGTGAGTGAAAATACGGATATTCAGTAAAACATTTTCCCGGGAGGCAGGAGTTCCTTCCGGGAAAAATGAGATTTGTACAGACTTGAAATCAAAGAGGAGGAAAATAAGTTGAAAAAGGGTGATTTGCTGAAACGTCTGCTTCAGATCGTGGTCGTGCTGATCGGTATCAGCTTCCTCACCTTCCTTCTGACCTACATAGCTCCGGGAGACCCCGTGACAGCGATGTATTCGGCGAGCGGCGTGACTCCCAGCGAGGAACTGATAGAACAGACCAGGGAGGCGCTGGGTCTGAATAAACCCTTTCTTGTACAATATTTCAACTGGATCCGGAATTGCCTGCATGGGGATTTCGGCACGTCATATGTGTTCAACAAACCGGTTCTGTCGCTGATGATGGCGCGGCTCGGGCCGACGCTGAAACTCACGCTGTGTTCTCTTATACTGATGCTTGCCATCTCGATTCCGCTTGGAATTCTGTCAGCGACCCACCGGGGAGACCCGATCGACTACTTTGTCCGTGGTTTCACGTTTCTCGGTGTGTCGATGCCGAATTTCTGGATCGGGCTTCTGCTGATGCTGGCTTTCTGTGTGAAACTGGGCTGGCTGCCGGTCGTATCGTCAGGACAGGGATTTGGCAAACTGATTCTGCCGTCCGTGACGCTTGCGATAGCGATGGCATCAAAGTATACAAGACAGGTGCGGACGGTGTTCCTGGAAGAACTGAACCAGGATTATGTCGTGGGGGCTCGCTGTCGCGGCATCAGGGAGAGTACGATCCTCTGGAAACATGTGCTGCCGAACTCGATGCTGCCACTTGTGACGATGCTCGGCCTGTCGCTCGGTTCACTGCTCGGCGGAACTGCGGTCGTGGAGGTAATCTTTTCGTATCCGGGACTTGGCAACATGGCTGTGACGGCAATCAGCTCCATGGACTACAATCTGGTGCAGGGTTATGTGCTCTGGATTGCACTGATCTACATGGTGATCAATCTGGCAGTAGATATCTCTTACGGATTCCTTGACCCCAGAATCAGAGAAAAGGTGTGAGCTTATGACTAATTTGAAAAAATTTGTAAAAAAGAATCCGAGTTTCACTGTGTTCAGTATTCTGGCGATCGCCATTGTACTTGTTGCTGTCCTGGCGCCGGTAATCGCGACTCATGATCCCTATGAAACGGTACTCACCGATGCAGTGCAGGCGCCGAGCGCGGAGCACCTGTTCGGAACGGACAAGATGGGCAGGGATTTGTTTTCACGGGTGATTTACGGTGCGCGGACCTCCTTAAGCGCGGCGTTGATTCTGGTCGCTGTCATTGTGGTTGTCGGAACGACGCTCGGTATCATCGCCGGGTACCTGGGCGGAATCATCGATGCGGTGATCATGAGAATTTCAGATATGATGATTTCCTTTCCGGGCATGGTGCTTGCGATCGCGGTTGCCGGTATCCTGGGCGCGAACATGCGTAATGCAATCATTGCCATTGCGATCGTGAGCTGGACAAAATACGCCAGGATTTCGCGAAGTTTGGTATTGAAGATTCGGGGACGCGACTACATAGCGGCAGCACTGGTCACCGGTTCAAAGACTACCCGCATTTTATGGAGGTATATGCTCCCGAATGCGCTGCCCACGATTCTGATCACGGGTGCGACAGATATCGGCAGCATGATGCTGGAGATAGCGGGTCTGTCGTTTCTTGGTTTCGGCGCACAGTCGCCGACAGCGGAGTGGGGGTTAATGCTGAATGAAGGACGGGCCTATATGACGGCCGCGCCCTGGCTGATGATTTTTCCCGGTCTCGCAATATTTATCACAGTTGCCGTATTCAATCTGCTGGGTGACAGTCTGAGAGATGTACTTGATTCCGGATATGCTTAGGAACTGTCCTGAAATAATACACACATCTTGTGCAGGTTATTTCAGGACATTTCTTTTAGGAAGGAGCGCCATGTTGGATATACAGAATATCTCGGTTACATATGGGAAAAATTCCGCACCTGCGGTAGAAGATGTTGATTTTTCCATGAAGCAGGGTGAGATCGTCTCCATCGTGGGCGAGAGCGGAAGCGGAAAATCGACAGTGATCCGCGCGGTGCTCGGATGCCTGCCGGGCGGGGGTTATGTGAGCAAGGGCGATATACGGTTTGAGGGAAAATCATTGCTGGACTATTCCCTGGAGGAGTGGAGAAACCTGCGCGGAACGGAGATATCCATGATTTTTCAGGATTCCGGCGCAATGATCAACCCGATCCGGCGGATCGGCACTCAGTATGTGGAATATATTCGAACCCATGAAAAAATGACGAAAAAAGAAGCGTGGGACAAGGGCGTGGATATGCTTGAAAAAATGCATCTGCCGGGTGGTGAGAATGTCATGAAGAGCTACCCCTTCCAGCTTTCCGGCGGTATGCGTCAGCGTGTCGGTATTGCGATGGCGATGACCTTCCGGCCGAAGCTTCTCCTGGGCGATGAGCCGACGAGCGCACTGGATGTTACGACACAGGCACAGATTGTGCGGCAGATGATGGAACTGCGTGATCAGTTCAATACCGGTATGATCGTAGTGACGCATAACCTGGGCGTAGCCGCTTACATGGCAGATCGGATCATCGTTATGAAGAACGGACGCGTGGTGGATATGGGAGACCGGGAGCAGATTCTGCATCATCCGTCAGATGCCTATACAAGGGATCTGCTTGACAGTGTTCCTGCGATGGGAGGTTATCGATTTGTCTGAACTGATCATGGAAGCAAAGCATGTGACAAAAAAATATCCGGCTTCCGGCGGACGGACTCTGACTGCCAATAACGACGTCAGCCTGAATATTTACAGGGGGAAGACGCTGGGCATTGTGGGGGAGAGCGGTTGCGGCAAAAGCACATTCATGCGGATGGCGATTTCCCTGGAGGAACCGACGGAAGGAGATATTCTCTACCACGGAAAGAGTATCATTGGTTTAAAGGGTGAGATGCTGCGCAGGCACAGGCAGAATATTCAGATGGTGTTTCAGGATCCGATGGCTGCTTTTAATCCGAGGATGAAAGTGATGGATATCATCTGCGAGCCGCTGATGAATTTCAAACGCATGAAAAGGAGCGAAAAAAAGGAGGTAAGCAGAAAATACCTGGAGCTCGTGGAACTGCCGGGAGATTTCGCGCAGCGATACCCTCACAATATGAGCGGCGGACAGAGGCAGCGAGTCGGTATCGCGCGGGCTCTGGCTCTGGAGCCGGAGATTATCCTCTGCGATGAGGCGACGAGCGCATTGGATGTGTCTGTGCAGAAAACAATCATAGAACTGCTCGTGAAGCTTCAGAAAGAAAAGGATATCGCGTTTGCCTTTATCTGCCATGACATGGCGCTTATTCAGTCCTTTGCGCATCAGGTCGCCGTTATGTATCTGGGGAACATTGTCGAGGTGATGCCCGGAACGAGTGTCAGCGCGGATGCAAGGCACCCCTATACACAGGCAATGATTGGATCAATCTTCGACCTGAATATGGATTTTTCGAAACCGATTAAGAGTATTGACAGCGAGACTCCGAGTCCACTGGACATGCCTGTCGGCTGCCCGTTTCAGAACCGTTGTGACCGATGTATGGAGATCTGTAAAAAGGAGCGTCCATTGTTAAAGCATGTGGCGGAAGATCATCAGGTGGCGTGCCACCTTTTTTAAACAGCAGGAGGAGGTAGAGAAGTGAAAAAACGGTGGAGTATTCTTCTGATAGCCGCGCTCATTCTGTTGTTGACAGCCTGCGGTGTTTCGCCTGACGCGGCGACTGATTCGAAAACTACACATGTGATTGGCGTCGCGGTTTACAGCGCGACGGATATGATGAATGTTATTCGCTCTTACAATGAAGACGCGACGTATGAAGCGTTTACAGAACTTGCAGGGAACAGCGACATTGAGTCCGTAAGGGCAAGACTGGGAAAATAAAAATACATGGGTAAAATCATATAATATAAATGTGGTTTCTGCAAATTCAGAAAAAAAATAGCTTATTCAAAAATGTATAAAAGCGTTTGAAACTCCATTGTTACCATGATGAATGAGAAACTGGATGTGGATGTAACAGACAGATTTGTAAAGAAATGTGATGAGATTACAGAAAAAAGCGCAGAAGAGTATGAATATTTTGTAAACTATCCGCAGATTGCTTGTCACATATTGCAAATGAGTCTTTACACAATGCCATATTTTTTTTATAATGAACCGGCAAAGGGACGAAACACAGAGAAGATATGCCGGATGCATATGACATCAGAACAGGTGCAGACAGATAATCATGACGAGAGAAGTATGGATATCCATTCGCGGACTTCAAAATGTGGGTGTGGATGAGCAGGAACCGGTGGAGATTGTTTCCGCCGGTACATATTATAATCGAAACGGAAAGCATTATATTCTGTATGATACCGTGGAAGAGGATTCTGATTCAGCAACGCCGAACATGATCAAAATCAGTCCGGATCATGTGGAATTAACCAGAAAAGGCAGTCACGCAGTCCGCATGGATTTCCGGCAGGGCATTCGCACATTGACAGAGTATCCGACCCCCTGCGGTCCATTGCTTCTTGGTATAACGACCGGTTTCGTACAAGTCAGTGAGACGGAACATTCGGATGGTGAGATGGAGGGGCAGACTGGTGAGATAGAGCGTCAGACTACCGGGACGGAGGGTCAGATCAATGTCCGGATGGAATATACGTTGGACACGGATGGGGATCGGTTGGCGGACTGTGAGCTTCTGATGCGGATCAGATCCCGCACGAAAGATCAGGAATGACTTGCTTCGGGGGATACAGTTCTGTTCAGTTGAAGAAATTTGTTGAGACAAAGGAGACTTAATAAGTAATGGAAGATATAAAATATGCACCCATCGGCGTATTTGATTCCGGCGTGGGTGGATTGACCGTGGCG
>JAJBUT010000150.1 GCA_020860185.1 Lachnospiraceae bacterium
TTCGTATACAGCGGACATGGAAAAGAAAAACATGCCGGACGGCGGGGAGAGCGGGAACCGGGCGAAGCGCAGAATTGTCTCCATCGCGACCTGACAGCTTGCCGCTCCTCTGATCCGGAAGCTCGCCGCCGAATTCCTTTGCTTTCACTCCGATGTCGATATATGTGTCTACGCGATTCGGAATGATTTCTTCGGGGAGAGGATCACTGTATCCGGACTTCTGACCGGGCAGGACATGAAAAGTCAGCTTGAGGGGCAGGAACTGGGAGAAAAGCTTCTGCTTCCATGCAATCTGCTTCGCAGCGGTGAGGAGGTTTTTCTGGATGATATGACGCTGGCCGAACTGGAAAAGACTTTACAAGTCCCCATTCATATTGTAAAATCAGACGGGCAGAGTTTATTCGATGAACTATCTGAAACAGGATAACTGTTCAGGACGATTTTAAATGGACTATTCCTCGTAACTGCGAAGGTGCGAACAGTCACGAAACAGGAAACCCTGTGTCATATCATGAATCAGATAATCCGGAATATAATCAGAGCCGGAGAAGTAACAGAACTGGAAGGTGAGAGATGAGCAAACCGATCGTAGCCATTGTCGGCCGCCCGAATGTCGGGAAGTCTACGCTGTTTAACGCGCTGGCAGGAGAGCGTATTTCTATTGTGCAGGATACGCCGGGTGTAACCAGAGACCGGATTTACGCGGACGCGGAATGGCTGAACCATACATTTACATTGATTGATACCGGCGGAATCGAGCCGGATTCGAAGGATATTATTTTATCACAGATGCGTGAACAGGCACAGATTGCCATGGATACGGCGGACGTCATTCTTTTCCTGACCGATGTGCGGCAGGGGATGGTCGACGCGGACGCGAAAGTGGCGGATCTGTTACGGCGTTCTAAGAAACCGGTGCTTCTGCTTGTGAATAAGGTGGACAATTTTCAGAAATTCGAGACGGATGTCTACGAATTTTACAATCTCGGTATCGGAGATCCGATTCCGATTTCCGCGTCAGGGAAGCTCGGACTGGGCGATATGCTGGAGCGTGTTGTGGCATTGTTTCCGGATTCCGCTGCAAATGAGGAGGAGGATGCCAGACCGAAGGTGGCCGTCATCGGCAAACCGAATGTCGGTAAGTCGTCGATCGTCAATAAGCTGGTCGGCGAGAACCGCGTGATTGTTTCCGATATTGCCGGGACGACCCGGGACGCGATTGATACTGAGATCACGCATAACGGAAAAGAATACATTTTCATCGACACGGCGGGACTGCGCCGGAAGAGCAGGATTAAAGAAGAGATCGAGCGTTACAGCATTATTCGTGCCGTGACGGCTGTGGAACGCGCGGACGCGGTCATCCTCGTGATCGATGCCGCAGAGGGCGTGACGGAGCAGGATGCAAAGATCGCCGGGATTGCCCATGAGAGAGGCAAGGGCGTGATCATCGCCGTCAATAAATGGGACGCCATCGAGAAGGATGACAGGACCATCTATAAGCATACGGATCGGATTCGCGAGATCCTGAGTTTCATGTCCTATGCAGAGATTGTGTTTATATCGGCCAGGACGGGACAGCGGATGATGCAGCTGTTTGACCGGATCGATATGGTGATTGAGAACAATTCCATGCGGATCGCTACCGGTGTGCTGAATGAGATTGTCTCGGAGGCGGTGGCTATGCACGAGCCTCCCTCAGATAAAGGAAAACGCCTGAAGATTTTCTACGTGACGCAGGTGGCGGTGAAGCCGCCGACATTTGTGATCTTCGTAAATGATAAAAAGCTGATGCATTTTTCCTATACCCGTTATCTGGAAAATCGCATCCGCGAGACCTTCGGGTTCCGGGGGACGTCGCTGAAGTTTATCGTCCGGGAGCGCAAGGGGGATTCCTGACAGAAAGGATATGATGAAATGATTTTGGGTCGTGTGATCGGTCTTGTGCTGGGATATGTTTTCGGATTATTCCCGACCGGTGTTCTGATGGGAAAAGCACACAAGACAGATCTGAAAAAAGAGGGCAGCGGCAATACCGGTATGACGAATTCCATTCGGGTGCTGGGGTGGAAAGCGGGTGTGATTGTGTTTGCCGGTGATTTTTTTAAGGCGGTGATCGCTATGGTCATTATCTGGGCGGTTTACCGGAATGTTTACCCGGAAGCGGTGAAGCTGCTGATGCTTTATGCCGGTATGGGAGCGGTGCTGGGGCATAATTATCCTGTCTACGCGAGGTTTAAAGGCGGAAAGGGTATTGCCTGCAGTATTGGCACGATTATCGCGTTCGACTGGAGAATGGCTCCGATCTGCGCCGTTTTGTTTTTCCTGACTGTTGTACCTACCGGATTTATGTCGTTGGGATCTCTGGGAATCGTCAGCGGTTTTTTTGTTCAGACGATCGTGTTCGGACAGCTTGGTTTTCTGAAGGTGGGCGCACAGTTCCTGCCTGAACTGTATGTGATTGCCGCGATTTTGACGGCGCTGGCATTTATTCAGCACAGAGGGAATCTGAAACGGCTTGCGACCGGCACGGAGAATAAATTTGCACCTTCAAAGAACAAAAAGAAGGAGACGGAGGACTGATATGGCAAAAACAGCTATCATAGGGGCGGGAAGCTGGGGTACGGCGCTGGCTGTTCTTCTGGCGCATAACGGACATGAGGTGACGGTCTGGTCCATTTTGGAGGACGAGGTGGAGATGCTCGACCGGGAGCGTGAACACAGAGATAAGCTTCCTGGGGTGGAGATACCGTCTTCCATCTGTTTCACTACGGATCTGGAGCGGGCGGCATCCGGAAAGGATATGCTGGTGATGGCGGTGCCGTCTCCCTATGCACGGAATACCGCACGTCATCTGGCGCCGTATATTGCGGAGGGTCAGCTGATCGTGACGGTAGCGAAAGGTATAGAAGAGAGTACCCTGATGATTCAGACCGATATCCTGGGACAGGAGATACCGCAGGCTGAGACGGCAGTCCTCTCCGGACCGAGCCACGCGGAAGAAGTCGGAAGAGGCCTTCCGACGACCGTGGTGGTCGGAGCGAAGTCAAAGATTATCGCAGAACGTGTGCAGTCTTATTTTATGAATGAAGTGTTCCGTGTTTATACGAGTCCGGATATTCTCGGGATCGAGCTGGGCGGTTCTCTGAAAAATGTGATCGCGCTGGCGGCCGGTATGGCGGACGGTCTGGGATTCGGTGATAACACCAAGGCGGCCCTGATCACCCGCGGGATCGCTGAGATGGGGAGACTTGCCACAGCGATGGGGGCAAAAGCGGAGACACTGAACGGTCTGTCCGGCATTGGCGATCTCATAGTGACCTGCGCCAGCCGTCATTCACGCAACCGGAAGGCGGGTATGCTGATCGGACAGGGTTATACCATGCAGGAGGCGATGAATGAGGTACAGATGGTTGTGGAAGGTGTGTATTCCGCGAAGGCCGCCATTGCGCTTTCTGAGAAGTATCAGATCAGTATGCCGATTGTGGAACAGGTAAATCAGGTGCTGTTTCACGGACAGAGCGCGAAGGAAGCCGTACACGAGCTGATGCTCCGGGAGCGCAGGACGGAAAGCGATGAGCTGGGCTGGCAGTGAGGATAGAAAACCATGCAGAAAATCAAAATAAAATATTTTTCGGACAGGATAGACAGGCTGAAGTACATAGACGGAAAATCTGACTGGATCGACCTGCGTGCCAGTGAGACAATTGTATTAAAAGCCGGCGAGTCTGCTCTGATTCCGTTGGGAGTTGCCATGGAGCTCCCGGAGGGTTATGAGGCGCATATTGTTCCGCGCAGCTCAACGTTTAAAAACTATGGCATTCTGCAGACGAACAGCTGCGGCGTTATCGACGGTTCCTACTGCGGGGATGAAGATATGTGGCGCATGCCGGTCTATGCGACCCGCGATACGGTGATCCGGGAGAACGACCGTATCTGTCAGTTCCGCATCATGGAAAATCAGCCGGAGATTGTTTTTGATGAGGTTTCTTTCCTGAGCAACGACAGCAGAGGCGGTTTCGGAAGCACGGGTAAACAGTGATTTTCGTTCTGCACAGTTGCCGGTTTTCCATATGAACAGGTCTGCAGAATAACAGCATTGCTTCGTCAAAATGACAATTTTTATAAACATATGCCGTCAAAATATAGAAAAAATGGGTGATTTTTTTGGATGATTAGCATAAATACCAAGGAGAAGATGGTAAATTTGTTAAAATATCTAATGACTTTTTCAAAAATATTTGATAGAATGTGTTCGTGCAAAAATGTACATAATGTAAAAATGGAGGGTAACAATAATGGCAGAATTATCATTACAGCATATCTTTAAGAGATATCCGAACGGTTTTGAGGCAGTAAAGGATTTTAACCTTGAGATCAAAGATAAAGAGTTTATCATCTTTGTAGGACCGTCCGGATGCGGAAAGTCGACCACGCTTCGTATGGTTGCCGGACTCGAGGAGATTTCAGAAGGTGATTTCTACATCGACGGCAAGCGTATGAATGACGTGGAGCCGAAGGACAGAGATATCGCCATGGTATTCCAGAGTTATGCATTATATCCGCATATGACAGTGGCTGATAATATGGGATTTGCTCTGAAACTGAGAAGAATGCCGAAAGAAGAGATTGACAAGAAGGTTCATGACGCAGCCAAGATTCTGGATCTCGAGAAGCTGCTTGACCGCAAGCCGAAGGCTCTTTCCGGCGGCCAGAGACAGCGTGTGGCTATGGGGCGTGCAATCGTGCGTGAACCGAAGGTATTCCTGATGGATGAGCCGCTTTCCAACCTGGATGCGAAGCTGAGAGTACAGATGCGTACTGAGATCGCCGCTCTGCATCAGAGACTGGGCGCTACCATCATTTATGTAACGCATGATCAGACAGAGGCTATGACGCTGGGTACCAGGATTGTAGTTCTGAAAGACGGCATCATCATGCAGGTGGATTCTCCGAAGAAATTATACGATGAGCCGGATAACTTATTTGTTGCCGGATTTATCGGATCACCTCAGATGAACTTTATGGACGGCGTTGTGAAGGTCAGCGGCGACAAGGTGACCCTGACTTCCAACGGAGTTGAGTATGTGATGCCTGCAAATAAGGCGAAGGCTTTGAAGGACGGCGGATATGACGGCAAGACGGTGGTATTCGGCATTCGTCCGGATGACATGGATGATTATCCCGAGTTTGTTGCGAAGAATAAGGATTATATGATTTCCGCTGAGGTTACCGGCTATGAGCTGCTTGGTTCGGAAGTGCTGTTGTATTATACGACAAACGGCCTGACGATGACGGCAAAGGTAGATGCCAGTACACCGGCTCGCTTTGGCGACCATGTCAAGATCGCGTTCGATATTGACAAGGGTCATCTTTTTGATAAAGAGACGGAGCTTGCTATCTCTCATTAAGTACAGGCAGCATAAGTGCTGACATCCTGTGTCAGCAGCGCATCAGAGTTTTAGAGACTGGGTATGGTTTCCGTACCCGGTCTTTTTTGGAGGATTTTATGGAGTATATGATTTCGGCTAAAAAGCTCGATCGGATTCTGGAGGAAATGAAGGAGGTATCAAAAAAGGATTATCTTCTGTTTTCCGCGGAGGGTGAACTGCTGTCCGGCACGGCGGAGGGAAATGGCTTTTGTGAGTACGTAAGGCTGTTTACGATATCACTTGCCGAGACACAGGTACAGCAGGGATGGATCTTTTTCCGTGTGGAACTGCACGGCGAAACAGAATATGTGTTACTGTGCAGTACCGGATATGAGATCGACCAGTCTTATGTGATCGGCAGGATGGCACTGTGCCAGATCCGCAACCTGTTTCTGTCAATGGAGGAACCGGAGAGCAGGATCAATGGTCTGCGCCAGATTCTGAACGGAGAGATTCCGGATGAAAAAATCTCGGAAAAATGCCATCAGCTTCGTCTGAAACCGGGGAAATATATACTCTATGTGATTCAATATAAAAGTGCGGCGGATTCTGTTCTGGCGGAGACCATGAAAAATCTTTTTGTAAACGGCCGCACTGATTTTATGATCGAGATGGATGACACCAAAACCGTTCTGATCAAGGATACAACGGATATTCAGAATGATAATTATGAAAAGTATGCGAGAGTGATCGTTGATAATCTGCAGACAGAGGCGATGGTGAATGTATGGGTCGGATATGGAGATCCGTTCACCTCCTGTGAAAAGATGTACCGGGCCTACCGCAATGCGTGTACAGCTCTGAAGGTCGGCGTTGTTTTTTACAGTGCGGAAAATGTATTCTATTATCAGAAACTCGGCATCGGCAGGCTGATCTATAAGCTTCCGGCGAATCTTTGCGAGATGTTTCTGGAAGAAGTCCTCGGAGAAAATATGGACATTGATTTTGATGAGGAGACGATGGCTACAATCAATAAACTGTTCGAAAACAATCTGAATATATCGGAGACCGCACGGCAGCTGTACATTCACAGGAATACACTGGTGTACCGTCTGGAACGGATTGAAAAAAAACTGGGGTTGGATATCCGTTCTTTTGAGGATGCCATGCTGTTTAAAATAGCGATAATGGTGCGGGATCATCTGAATGAGGTTGTAAATGAATAATATTTATGCTATCATGGTTTCACCGAATGCATTTCACCGTTTCTGAACCGTATCAGAGCATTCACTATGTATAGCGTTATTTCTACTGCCATTAATTATGGGCTTCATGCCGTACCTGTCAGGGTGGAGGCGGACGTCAGCGAAGGTCTGCCCTGCTTTGAGATGGTCGGTTTTCTGTCTTCCGAGGTGAGGGAGGCGCGGGAGAGGGTGCGTACAGCCCTGAAAAACTCAGGCTTTCCGATTCCGCCGAAGCGTATCACCATCAATCTTACACCGGCGAATATACGAAAATCAGGAACCGGCTGTGATCTGCCTGTCGCGGCTGCTGTGCTTGCCGCACTTGGGATTCTGGATGAAAGACTGCTGTCCCGCTATATTGTCGTCGGGGAGGTCAGTTTAAATGGTGCGATCCTGCCGATCAATGGTGTTCTGTCTGCCGCCATTCTTGCAAAAGAGACGGACTGTGAGGGTATCATTGTTCCTGAAAAAAATGCGCGGGAAGCCTCGATCATCTCCGATATCAAGGTGATTCCCGTAGCTGATATTGCACAGTTTATCCGGCTCAGTGAAGACGGATTTCCGGAGAGCGACGTTCTTTTTCCGACAGAGGATATATGGGAGGCATCCTACCCGGTTGATTTCAGCGAGATTTACGGACAGAAAATGCTGCGCCGCGCCTGTGAGATCGCGGTGAGCGGCATGCACAACCTCCTGATGATCGGACCTCCCGGCTCGGGTAAAACTATGACGGCGAGACGGATTCCGACGATTCTGCCTGATCTTACAAGGGCGGAGAAGCTGGAGCTCTCGCAGATTTACAGTATCTGTGATCTCCTGGATGAGAAGCGCATCATCCGCAGCGAGAGACCCTTTCGAACGCCGCATCATACATCCACGCCGCAGTCCATCGCCGGCGGCGGTAAATATCCGCGTCCCGGAGAGATCAGTCTGGCGCACCACGGGATCTTATTTCTGGATGAGCTGCCGGAGTTTTCTCCCCGGACACTGGAGGTACTGCGGGAACCGCTGGAAGAGAAACAGATACACATTTCCAGGCTGGATGCAAATATCACCTATCCGGCTGATTTTATTCTTGTGGCCAGTATGAATTCCTGCCCATGCGGATACTTTCCTGACCGCAGCCGCTGCAGCTGTTCGCCCAATGCCATTCATCATTATGTCAACCGAATCTCACAGGCGCTGCTGGACCGGATTGATCTGTGTGTAGAGACACAGGAGATTTCCTGGAATGAGATGCAGAACAGGGAACCGTCGGAATCCTCCGCTGAGATTCGCAGGAGAGTAGAGAGGACGCATGCGATTCAGCAGAAACGTTATGGTGATGAAGCATACCGCTTTAACAGTCAGATATCCGGCCCGGACCTGGAGATATACTGTGCGCTGGATGAGGAGAGTCGTAAAAGGATGGCGGAGAAATATGAAGAGTATCGGTTGAGCGCACGCACCTACAGTAAGATTCTGAAGATCGCCCGAACGATCGCGGATATGGAGGAGGATCCGGTCATCCGATGGAGGCATCTGGAGGAGGCATTTCTGTATCGCAGTCCGAATAAAAAATACTGGAGGTGTTGAGATGGCGCAGGAAATAAACAGCATCATGCCGCAGACAAAACAGAGTGATGCGGATCGAATCTGCGAGACCAAAACGGAAAATTTCAAATATGAATACTGGATGGCATCTCTGTATAAAATCAGTGATAACAGGCGGAGGCAGGCATGTCATCTGGCGGGAAATGCCGAACAGATGTATGCTCTCTCCGCAGATCAGCTGAGAAGACTGCATTTTTTCTCTGATGAAGAGATCCGTTACATCGTTGAAAGCAGAAAAACCTTTGATGCGGAGCGCGAATGGAGTCTGTTTCAGGACCGGGGAATCCGATTCCTCCCTTACACGCACGCGGACTACCCGGAAAAACTGCGTCCGATCTATGATCCGCCCTTTGCCATTTACGTAAAGGGCCGTCTGCCGGATGAATCCGCCAAAAGTATCGCTGTCGTCGGCGCGCGCGCATGCTCGGAATATGGACGCAGTGTCGCCCGGATGCTCGGGAGAGTGCTGGCGGAACAAGGCGCGCAGGTTATCAGCGGGATGGCTGCCGGTATAGACAGTGCCTCGCACGCGGGCGCATTGTCCGTAAACGGAGATACATTTGCCGTGCTGGGCAGCGGATGCGATATCTGTTATCCGAAATCTTCCTGTAACATTTATCATAATATACTGGCCGGAGGAGGCGGAATCATTTCCGAGCTTGCTCCGGGCACTCGTCCGTTACCACAGTTTTTTCCGAGGCGAAACCGTATCATCAGCGCACTTTCCGACACGGTTGTCGTCGTGGAGGCAAAGACGAGAAGCGGCTCTCTCATCACGGCAGATCAGGCTCTGGAACAGGGAAAGGACGTCTACGCCGTCCCGGGACGTTTTACAGATACGCTGAGCGCCGGATGCAATCATCTGATTGAACAGGGAGCGGGGATTCTGGCCGATCTGGATAATTTTCTGAAAAATACAGGTATTGTTCCGGAAAGAAAGATAAAGGATTCAAATGTGAAGATAAATATCGAATTGCCACTTGAAAAAGAGGAGTATTTAGTGTATAGTAATTTGGATTTTAATCCGAAATTCATCAATTCCATCATAGAGGAAACGGGACTGGATCTCCTGACAGTCCTTTCTGCGTTGGATTCCCTGAAAAAAAGCATCTGGTGCAGGAAACGTTTCAAAATTATTATTGTAAAAAAATGTAAAGGCGCTGCCGTATCCGGGAGCCGCAGGCTTTGTCGCCGGGCCGCGCTGTGAAAGAGGTTTCAGTATGGCGAAAAATTTGGTGATCGTAGAGTCCCCTGCAAAGGTTAAAACCATAAAAAAATTTCTTGGCAAGAACTATGAAGTGGCTGCTTCCAACGGTCATGTGAGGGATCTGCCGAAAAGTACGCTCGGTATCGATATTGATCATGATTTTGAACCAAAGTATATTACAATTCGTGGGAAGGGAGATATTCTTGCAACGCTCCGCAAGGAGGTAAAAAAGGCCGATAAAGTCTATCTCGCCACCGACCCGGACCGCGAGGGGGAGGCTATTTCCTGGCATTTGTCTCAGGCGCTGAAGCTGGATGAGAAAAATGTCAGGCGCATCACTTTCAATGAGATTACAAAGAGCGCGGTAAAGGAGTCCTTAAAGCACCCGCGGGATATCAATATGAATCTGGTGGACGCGCAGCAGACCAGAAGAATCCTTGATCGTCTGGTCGGTTATAAGATCAGCCCGCTGCTCTGGGCAAAGGTGAAACGGGGGTTGAGCGCCGGCCGTGTGCAGTCTGTGGCGCTCCGTATCATCTGTGACCGGGAGGAGGAGATCAATGCGTTTATACCGGAAGAGTACTGGACGCTCTCGGCTGTCCTGCAGGCGGAAGGGGAACGCAAACCGTTCACGGCAGAGTTTTACGGCGATGAGGACGGCAGGATCACGATTCACAATGAAGACGAGCTGAAGGCCATCCTGCGCGATCTGGACGATGCAGAATTTCAGATTCTTGATGTCAAAACGAGTGAACGTACGAAAAAACCGCCGCTTCCGTTTCGAACCAGTACTCTGCAGCAGGAGGCGAGCCGTCATCTGAACTTCTCTACACAGAAAACAATGCGTATCGCGCAGCAGTTATACGAGGGAGTTGATATTAAAGGGAGCGGGACGGTCGGTCTGATCACTTACCTGCGTACGGATTCTACCCGTGTATCGGACGAGGCGCAGCGGCTGGCTGACGCATATATCGCTGATCATTACGGAGAGCGTTATGTAGGCGGACGGAGTCTGTCAGAGAATACCTCCGCCCATGCCCAGGATGCGCATGAGGCAATCCGCCCGACGGACATCAGCCGTTCGCCGACGATGCTGAAGGAGTCTCTTTCCAGAGACCAGTTCCGTCTGTATCAGATTATATGGAACCGATTTGCCGCCAGCCGTATGTCGCAGGCCTGTTATGAGACGACCACCGTTCTGATCGGAGCCGGTGCGTACCGTTTTCGGCTCACGGCGTTAAAATTAAAATTTGACGGTTTTCTTTCTGTATATACATTGGATGAAAAAAAGCCGGATACAGCTGCTCTGTCCGGAAATCTGGAGCCGGGTGCTGTTCTTACCAGAAAAAAGCTGGAGGAAAAACAGCATTTTACCCAGCCGCCCGCACATTTCACCGAGGCTTCTCTGGTAAAGGCTCTGGAAGAACTCGGAATCGGCCGGCCGAGCACTTATGCGCCGACGATCACGACGCTGCTCGGACGAAGATATGTGATTAAAGAGAATAAAAACATCTATGTATCAGAACTGGGCGAAGTCGTCAACCGGATCATGAAGGACGAATTTCCCTCTATTGTGGACGAACAGTTTACGGCGAATATGGAGTCTCTTCTGGATAATGTCGAGGAGGGTACTGTAGACTGGAAAGCGGTTGTGAGAAACTTTTATCCGGATCTGGACATGGCGGTGAAGGCCGCAGAACAAAATCTGGAAAAGGTGGAGATCGCCGACGAGGTTTCAGATGAGATCTGTGAGCTATGCGGACGCAATATGGTCATCAAATACGGCCCGCACGGACGATTTCTGGCATGTCCCGGATTTCCGGACTGCCGCAACACGCGGCCGCTGCTGGAAAGAATCGGGGTTCCCTGCCCGAAGTGTGGGAAAGAACTGGTGCTCCGAAAGACTAAAAAGGGAAGAAGATATTACGGATGTGAGAATCATCCGGACTGTGATTTTATGTCATGGCAGAAGCCTTCGTCCAACCCGTGTCCGGAGTGCGGAAGTTATATGGTTGAAAAAGGGAATAAACTGGTTTGTGCAGGTGAAAACTGCGGGTATGTCTGTGTGAAACCGAAAGAGGAGAGGAAACGGATCGGGGAGGATCAAAATGAGTAGTGTACAACTGCTGGACAAAACACGAAAAATCGGAAAACTGCTTCATAATAACAATTCTTCAAAAGTGGTTTTTAATGACATCTGTGCTGTCATGACGGATATTCTATCCGCCAATGTACTGGTCATCAGCAAAAAAGGAAAGGTACTCGGTGTTTCTAATCAGAAAAATGTTAGCCTGATTGATGATCTTCTTGAAAATCAGGTGGGCGGACACATTGACGCTTACCTGAATGAAAGATTGCTGAGCATTCTTTCCACGAAGGAAAATGTGAATCTGGAAACGCTGGGATTTGCAGTGAACGATGCACGCGGTTATGCTGTCATTATCGCTCCGATTGATATTGCAGGCAAGAGACTCGGGACACTTTTTGCCTACCGCGAGGACAGGCAGTATGATATTGATGATATCATTCTGTGTGAGTATGGCTCTACCGTGGTCGGTCTGGAAATGATGCGCTCAGTTCACGAGGAAAATGAGGAAGAAAGCCGGAAGGTTCAGGTAGTTCAGTCTGCGATCAATACCCTTTCTTATTCGGAAATGGACGCCATCCGGCACATTTTTGAAGAACTGGACGGAGACGAAGGCGTTCTGGTGGCCAGCAAGATCGCAGACCGGATCGGCATCACCCGCTCTGTCATTGTAAACGCACTGCGAAAATTCGAGAGCGCCGGCGTGATCGAGTCCCGGTCCTCCGGGATGAAGGGCACTTACATCAAGGTTCTGAATCACGCGCTTTATGACGAATTGAAGAAAGAAGATTTACATTCACACGGCAGAAAATAAAAGCAGGAGATCAGCGGTGGTATTGTAGAAATAAAGTGCGAGAAAATACAGACAGAAAATATCGGAAAATATAATCAAAAACTCTTGAATCCCATGAGCCGGTGTGGTATACTGTTTCGGTCTGAGATTTCAGGAGTTTTTTTATGCTTTGATATGCATGCTGTGAAGGTATTCTTTACAGCAGGGAGTTTTCCTGTAATTTTCAGACAGACTATATCAATCACATGTGCGGACTGACCGGTATGGTGCCCGGGTGCGGGACGGTACCCCGGTGAGCCGGCGGGCTGGATGCACATGGAAGAAAAACCATGGAGGTAAAAGACATGAGTGTTATTTCAATGAAACAGTTACTGGAAGCAGGCGTTCATTTCGGTCATCAGACAAGGAGATGGAACCCGAAAATGGCGCCCTACATCTACACTGAGCGGAACGGCATCTACATCATCGATCTGCAGAAGTCTGTTGTCAAGGCAGATGAGGCTTATAAAGCCGTTATGGACATTGTGGCTGAGGGCGGAACTATTCTTTTCGTCGGTACGAAAAAACAGGCGCAGGACGCGATTGCCGCAGAGGCGCAGCGCTGCGGTATGTACTATGTGAATGAGAGATGGCTCGGCGGTATGCTGACGAACTTCAAGACTATCCGCAGCCGTGTAAAGCGTCTGCGCGACCTCGAGAGAATGTCGGAGGACGGTACGTTTGATGTTCTGCCGAAGAAAGAGGTCATCCAGCTCCGGAAAGAATGGGATAAGCTGGAGCGCAACCTCGGCGGCGTGAAGGATATGGAGAGGCTTCCGGATATTATATTTGTTGTAGATCCGAAAAAGGAGAGAATCTGTGTGCAGGAGGCTCATACGCTGGGTATCCCGCTGATCGGTATCTGCGATACCAACTGTGATCCGGAGGAGCTGGATTATGTGATCCCGGGCAATGACGACGCGATCCGTGCAGTCAAGCTGATCGTATCTACGATGGCGGATGCTGTTGTGGAGGCCAATCAGGGTCTGATCGAGTCTGATGCTGTGTATGATGACGAAGCTGCGGATGAGTATGAGGAGGAAGCGGCTGAGACAGAGGAATAGAATCTCCGTTCGGATAACGGGGAGCTGCGGATCAGGCGGATGCGGAATATCGTATCTGATCTGACGCAGACATAATAATTGAGATTCGTTTGGAGGAAATATATATGGCTATTACAGCAGCAATGGTAAAAGAGTTGAGAGAGATGAGCGGCGCCGGCATGATGGACTGTAAGAAGGCTCTTACAGAGGCAGACGGCGACATGGACAAGGCAGTCGAGGTATTGAGAGAGAAGGGCCTGGCAAAGGCCGTGAAAAAGGCCGGCAGGATCGCAGCCGAGGGTATGGTTGCCCTGAAGGTGACGGACTGCGGAACGCAGGCGGTTGCCGTGGAGGTAAACTCCGAGACAGATTTTGTGGCAAAGAATGAGAAGTTTCAGAATTATGTGGCACAGGTGGCGGAGCAGGCGCTGGAGACGGAAGCGGCAGATATCGACGCTTTTCTCGCTGAGCCCTGGAAATCTGACACGTCAAAGACTGTCAACGAGGAGCTGGCCAGTCAGATCGCCGTCATTGGTGAGAATCTCAAAATCCGGCGTTTCCAGCAGGTCAAAGAGGAGAACGGTTTTGTGGCTTCCTATACGCACATGGGCGGCAAGATCGGCGTACTGGTTGATGTAGAGACTGATGTTGTGAACGACGCCGTGAAGGAGATGGCGAAGAACCTTGCGATGCAGGTGGCTGCGCTGAAGCCGCAGTATACCGATCGCTCCGAGATCAGCGCGGATTTTGTGGCGCATGAGGAGGAGATTCTGCGTGCGCAGATCATGAATGACCCGAAGGAGTCCCAGAAGCCGGCAAAGGTGATCGAGGGCATGATCAAGGGCCGTATCAATAAGGAACTGAAAGAGATCTGTCTGCTGGATCAGGTATATGTGAAGGCTGAGGACGGCAAACAGATCGTCAGCAAGTATATCGAGCAGGTTGCAAAGGCAAACAGCGCGAAGATCAGCGTAAAGGGATTTGTCCGCTTTGAGACCGGCGAGGGTCTTGAGAAAAAGAACGAGGATTTTGCAGCTGAGGTGGCTGCGCAGATAGCAGGCAATTAAAGCGCGTACCGATTGCCGGAAATCCTGTTTTTTGAAAATCATAAAAGAAGCCCCTGTCACTCATATATTTTATATGAGTGACAGGGGCTTTTTGCAACACAGGATTTCCGTGGTACCTGCGTTTAATCATTTTTGGATGTGTCCAGCGCACTGTACACGACAGCTGCCGCCGCACCGCCGATCAGGGGAGCCACGATAAAGATCCAGAGCTGTGACAGTGCCGTTCCTCCCGCAAAGATGGCGGGCATCAGGCTTCGCGCCGGATTTACGGATGTACCGGTCAGAGCGATGCCGAGGATATGTACCAGTGTCAGGGAAAGACCGATCACGATACCGGCTACGGCAGCGTTTTCAACCTTGCTGGTCACGCCGACGATGACGAGGACGAAGACAAAGGTCAGTACAAGCTCCACCAGAAACGCGCCTCCGAGTGTCCCGTTCGTCCAGCCGTCCTGTATCTGGTTCGCGCCAAAACCGCAGTCAAACCCGAACACAACGCCGAGTACCACGCAACCGAGCGCAGCGCCGATGATCTGGGAGATCACATAACCCACAAAATCGAGAGCCGAGAGCTGTTTCCGGATCAGCATGGCAAGTGAAACTGCCGGATTGACATGACAGCCGGAAATATTTCCGATGCTGAATGCCATGGCGACAATGGAGAGGCCGAAGGCGAGCGCCGTTAACAGGTAGCCGCTCCCAGCTTCGCTGGAGCATCCTACCGCGACGGCCGTCCCGCAGCCGAACGTTACCAGGACAAAGGTGCCGATGACCTCGGCAATGTACTTTTTAAAGTGTTCCATACAAAAACCTCCTTATAATTAATGTGAATAAATGGTTACATGTCATTCCCTGACTGCGCAGGGCCTGCCTCATGTCAGCAATATAACACTCGACCGGAGAGAAGTCAAATGAAACATCGTTCACATTTGTGTCCGCCTCATTTTCATCGTTGTCAGTTGCAAAATCAGGATAGCCAAGCAGACAGAAATGTGTTATGATTGATGAAATTACGTAATTATTGATGACAAAATAACTCGGTTTCAAAGTCTGTCCTGTGAACTGTGAAATGACGTGAGGAAATTATGGAAACAAGAAAAATCCTGAATCATAAGATCTACTTATATGTGACTGAATTTTTTTCCGGCATGTCCGTCATGGCGGTGGAGCTGGGCGCGAGCCGTCTGCTGGCGCCTTATTTCAGTTCCTCCCAGATTGTCTGGACGATCATCATCGGTACGATTATGATCGCCATGGCGCTCGGGAATATCTACGGAGGGCGTTCGGCTGACAGGCATCCGGATCCGGACCGGCTGTATAAGCGCATCCTCATCGCGGCCATCTGGATTGCGCTGATCCCTGTCCTCGGGAAATATATCATCCTCGGCATCTCGGCGGTGATGATCTTTTCGGTCAACAGCAACTTCCTGATCTGGGCGGCCTTTTCGTCCTGCATGATCATTTTTGTGTTCCCGCTGTTCCTGCTGGGAACGGTGACGCCGTCCCTTGTCAAGTACGCGGTGCAGGATCTGGATGACAACGGAAAGACGGTCGGTTTTCTGAATGCTTCCAACACGATCGGCAGCATCATCGGTACCTTTGTCCCGACGTTTATGACGATCCCGACGGTCGGCGTTACGATCACGTTTTATATTTTCGCCGGCATTCTGCTGGCGATCGCGATCATCTATTTCTGCAGTCGACGGCAGAAGTCGGTCCGTGCGGCTGTCGGCGTGGCTGTGCTGATCGTCGCCTGTCTCGTCAGCAGAACGGACAGCTTTGGTTTCTGGGAGGATGATCTGACCTATGAGGGGG
>JAJBUT010000163.1 GCA_020860185.1 Lachnospiraceae bacterium
CTCTTGATGTATACTAACTAAGGGGATTAGATAGTTACCGTAATTATTTAGTTCGCCGATCAGACTTCGAAAAGCAGATCACCGTAGGACGGCATCGGCCACATTTTCTTGTCGACGATGAGCTCCAGCTTATCAATCGGCTCGCGCAGCTCAGCCATCGCTGCTCTCACCACATCCCTGTAATACTCAGCCTGCGCCTTTCCTTCTTCCATGGCAAGCCCCTTGTCGGTCACTTCCTCCAGTTTGGAGAGCGCAACCTTCGCGTCGGACAGCAGCGCTGAACTCTCGGTAAGCAGTTCCACCTGTACACTGATCTCGCAGTCGCAGGCAGCCTTCACGGAATTGATGGAATCCGCCAGCGAGGTTATGTATTTGATCACTGCGGGCAGCAGGGTCTTGTGTGAGATATTGATCATGGCTCTGGCCTCGATGTTAATGGACTTCGCGTAGTTCTCATAGAGAACCTCCGCACGGGATCTCAGCTCAGGCTCGGTAAACACGCCGAACTTCTCAAACAGATTGAACGCTTTTTCGGTCGTCAGAGCGCCGATCGCATCCACCATATTAGTGATATTCGGAAGACCTCTCCGCTCTGCTTCCTCCACCCACGCCTGTGCATAGCCGTCGCCGTTAAAGATGACTCTCTGATGCTCGATCGCCTGTTTCTTGATCAGGTCATGCAGCGCTTTTTCAAAATTGTCAGCCGCCTCCAGCTCGTCGCAGGCTTCCTGGAAAGCCTCCGCCACGATGGTGTTCAGCACCACGTTCGGCTGAGAGATGGAATCCTGGGAACCGACCATACGGAACTCAAATTTGTTGCCGGTAAACGCGAACGGTGAGGTTCTGTTCCGGTCTGTCGCATCTTTCATAAAATCCGGCAATGTATCTACACCGGTGTGCAGCACTTCGCCCTCGAGAGAATGCGTCGCCGTACCGGTACTGGTGAGCTGATTGATCACGTCGTCCAGCTGGTTTCCGAGGAAGATGGAAATGATCGCCGGCGGCGCCTCGTTCGCACCGAGTCTGTGGTCATTGCCGACGTCGGATGCGGACTCACGCAGCAGATCCGCATGGCGGTCAACCGCTTTCAGGATACAGGTCAGCACCAGCAGGAACTGCAGGTTCTCATGCGGTGTATCGCCCGGATCGAGAAGGTTGATGCCGTCGTCCGTCGTGATCGACCAGTTGTTATGCTTGCCGGAGCCGTTGACACCCGCAAACGGTTTCTCATGCAGCAGACACTGAAGGCCGTGCTCGTTTGCTTTTTTCTTCAATACCTCCATCACCATATGGTTATGATCGACGGCAAGGTTGCAGGTCTCATAAATAGGAGCCAGCTCATGCTGCGCCGGGGCAACCTCGTTGTGCTGTGTCTTGGCCGGCACGCCCAGCTTCCAGAGTTCTTCATTGACATCCTTCATAAATGCCGCGATGCGCGGACGGATCGCTCCGAAATAATGGTCGTCCATCTCCTGTCCTTTGGCCGGCATGGAGCCGAACAGGGTACGTCCGGTGTAAATCAGGTCTTTTCTCTTTAAATATTTCTCACGGTCAACCAGGAAGTACTCCTGCTCCGGTCCGACGGAAGGAATAATCTTCTTTGACGTCGTATTTCCAAACAATCTCAGCAGACGCACCGACTGCTCGCTGATCGCCTGCATGGAACGCAGAAGCGGCGTTTTCTGATCCAGCGCCTCGCCCGTGTAGGAGCAGAACGCGGTCGGAATGCACAGGGTTGCTCCCGCAGCGTCATGTCTCACAAACGCATAGGAAGTGCAGTCCCATGCGGTATAGCCTCTCGCCTCACAGGTCGCGCGGAGACCGCCGGACGGGAAAGACGATGCGTCCGGTTCGCCCTTGATCAGTTCCTTGCCGGAAAAACTCATCAGCACCTTCCCTCCGTCATCCGGAGACGTGATAAAAGAATCATGCTTCTCAGCGGTAACTCCCGTCAGCGGCTGGAACCAGTGTGTATAATGGGTCGCGCCCTGTTCGATCGCCCACTCCTTCATCTCATGGGCGATGATATCCGCGGTAGCAGGATCCAGTTCTGTTCCGTCCTCCATAGCCTCGCGGAGCTTCTGGTACGCTTTCTTCGGCAGACGCGCCCGCATCGCGGAATCGTTAAATACATACTCGCCAAAGATCTCAGATACATTGAAATACTCACTCATTTCGTTTCCTCTCTTTCTACCAGTTTTCAATTATATCCCCTTAAAAGTACTCAGGTACACAAAGTAATGCTTCGAACGCATTTTACGCCGTCAAAACAGTCTGTCCGGGACGTAAAAAAGGCATTCCATAAATCTGGAACGCCCTTGTTCTTCACATACATATGTCATGCAAATAACATAGTACAATTTCCCGGAAAATGCAAGGGCTAAAATGAAATTTTTCTCTTTTTCACAAGAAATGCCCTGTCACAAAACAATTTTTGTTATTTGTCACAATAAAATCCCCTGCTTTCCACCATACACATCTGACCGTTCCGGGTTTTATTTCTTCCGATTACTGTACAACAAACGAAATCCTTCTGCAGTGATTGACGATCCGCACATCCTTATGCTCACCGCCGAACTCTCCGTCCAGCGTCCATGGCACCGGGATCTCACTGTGTATCTCCACGCGGTCGGTCTTACAGGAAAAAATGTAAGGTGTATCACAGGCCCGCGGCCGCAGCAGATGCGTCATGATCTCATTGATCTGGAGCGGATTCTGCGGCATGCGTATAAACTTCACCTCAAACAGGCCGTCATCCAGCTCCACATCTTTTCCGACCAGATTTTTTACACCGCCGACAGAGAGGGAATTCGAGATCATACCATAGACAAACTCGCCCTGTACCGTTTCACCGTTCGCCTGAATCTCAAGAAAATAGGACGAGGATGGAATATCCGTCAGCTGCTTTGCACCTTCAATGACGTAAGCCGCATGTCCGAGTATGTGTTTCAGCTTCTGGTTCGTCTGATAAGACGCGCCGGTAAAAATACCGCACGCCGCCACATAGATAAAGGCGTCATCGTTAAACTCCCCGACATCACAGGGAAACAATCTCCCGTTCGCCGCAATGGCAGCCGACTCCTCCATATTCGACGGTATGCTTAAGGATTGTGCAAAATCATTGGTCGTTCCCGCCGGAATGTATCCGACCGGCGTGAGGGAATCACTCTGCATCATGCCGGTAACCACCTCATCGAGCGTGCCGTCGCCGCCGCTGCAGACGATCCTGTCAAACTCGTCCGCACAGGCCGCGACCACACGTGTGGCATCGCCCTTCCCCTGGGTCGGATAAACAGTCACTTCATAGCCCGCTTTCACAAAAACATCCAGAATATCCACCAGATGCACCCGGATCAGCCCTTTCCCGGATTGTGGATTATAGATAAAAAACATTCTCTTTTTTTCCATATAAATCTCCATTCCTCTGTCAGACCGACAGATCAGCCATCACAAAAGAGCCCCTTTTTTACACTATATGTTCTCCTGTCTCAGTGTCTCTGCAATCTCTCCCAGCTTCTTTAACCGGTGATTGACACCGGATTTCCCGACCGGCGGATCCAGATAATCACCCAACTCTTTCAGGGACTCCTCCGGATGCTCCAGCCGCACCAGCGCCATCTCCCGCAGCGCGGGTGTCAGTCGGTCAAACCCCATTTTCTGTTCGATCAGACGAATGTCCTCCATCTGACGCGTCGCCGTGCGCACCATTTTGCTGATATTCGCGGAATCACAGTTATACTGCCGGTTCGCACTGTTTTTCATATCCTTGATGATCCGTATGTTTTCCAGACGCATCAGCGCGTTTGCTGCGCTCATCACATTCAGGATATCCACAATCGACTCACTGTCTTTCAAATATACCACATATTTGTTTTTTCTCTGTATAATTTTAGGGTGAATGTCAAAAGATTCTATAATCCGGCAAAGCTCTTCCGCCCCCTGTCGTCTGCGGCATACAATCTCAAAATGATAGGATTTTCCGGGGTTGCTCACGGATCCGGATGTCAGAAATGCCCCCCGGATAAACGCGCGGCGACAGCAGGGATATTCCAGCAGACATTCCGCAAAACCCGGTTTCTCCCAGTCGGCGGTTTCCATCCAGACACGGGAAAACTTATCGCCTGCAGCGATTTTCGAACAGACTGCTGCGGAAGGCTGCTCCTGCATCACCTTCTCCTCCGGGAAGACGGAACACTCCTCCGAGGACAGTACGATCTTATACAGATGGGTTTTCCCGGACGGATATTTTTTTATATTCAGATCAACAGGAATATCAAACGCCTTTTTGATCAGGCGCAGATATTTTTTCGCCAGCGTCACATTCTCCGTCTCAACGGCGATCCGTCCCCGGCCGGCATCGCCTGATACCGTTCCGGCATAGTGGATAATTGCCGCGATCTCGGCAAGAAGACAGTGATATTCATCCGGAAGCTGACGCGCGATCTCATTTTTTATATCTCCGGAAAAAGACATTCTGTTTCCGACCTTTCTTAGATAGAAATGACTGCGCGGCAGTCATTTCTGTTTACTTTCCGCGCTTTGCATCCTTGTCCAGATCACGGTGCTCCACGCGAAGCCCATAGGTCTGATTCTCCTGCAGCCGCAGATAAACGCCGTTTGCCAGTGTAACGGAACGATGTTTGCCGCCGGTACAGCCGATGGCGATCACCAGGCTGTGCTTTCCCTCCCGGACATAGTTCGGAATAAGAAAGCGTATCATATCCTCCAGCTTATCCAGAAACTGTCCCGCCTCCGGGCTCTGCATCACAAACTGGCGAATCTCCGGGTCATTCCCGGTCTTCGGCCGCAGTGCTTCTATATAATAGGGATTCGGAAGGAAACGCACGTCAAACACCAGATCTGCGTCGGAAGGTATGCCGTATTTAAATCCGAAAGAAAGCACAGTGACAAACAGGTTGTCATACTGTCTCTCCAGATGGAAAATGCTTTCGAGCGTCCGGTTCAGTTCCCATGTCAGCAGGCGGCTGGTATCTATGATGTAATCCGCCTTCTCCTTCAGAAAGCTGATCTGTGATCGCTCGCGGTTGATCCCCATCTCAATCCGGTCACTTCCCGCAAGCGGGGGAATGCGCCTCGTCTCCTTATAACGCTTCAGGAGAACGGTATCATCCGCATCCAGATAAAGGATGGATATGTCCTTTCCCTCCTCCTTCAGCAGATCAATGGTCTCTGCCGCCTGATGAAGCGTCTGCCCATTGCGAATATCCAGCCCGAGAACCAACTGCTGATGAACCTGATCTCCACCCTCCGTCAGTTCAAAAAATTTTTCCAGGAGAGGAAGCGGCAGGTTATCCACGCAGAAATATCCCATATCCTCCAGGCACCGCAGCGCGGTTGCTTTCCCTGCGCCGGACATGCCCGTCACAACCACATATTTCAAGACATCGCCTCCTTTCAGAAGTTCCCGATAAACTTCACTTCCGGTTCCAGGACAACGCCGTATTTTTCTCTGACAGTATGCTGCACATGAGTCATCAGCATACGGATATCCTCTGCCGTGGCATGACCCGTGTTTATCACAAACCCGCTGTGTTTCTCCGAAACCTGCGCTCCGCCGCGGGAAAATCCCTTCAGGCCGGCATCCTCGATCAGCTTCCCGGCAAAATATCCTTCCGGGCGTTTGAACGTGCTGCCGGCGCTGGGATACTCCAGCGGCTGTTTTGAAACCCGTTTTTCCTTCAGTTCAGCCATATATGCGTAAATGTCGTCCTGAACTCCTCTTCGCAGCTCCAGTGAAAGGCGCAGAACGGTATACTTTTTCTCCGGAATAACGCTGTGGCGGTAGGAAAGCTGCAGATCATCTGCCGGAAGCTTACGGAGCTCTCCGTCCTCCGTGAGCACCTCCGCCTCCGTCAGGACATCCCGCATCTCCCCGCCGTAAGCGCCGGCATTCATCACCGCCGCACCCCCGATACTCCCGGGAATCCCCGCAGCAAATTCAAAACCGGTCAGCCCTGCGGCCGCCGCCTTTGCCGCAATGGCGGACAAAAGCGCTCCCGCCTCCGCCGTCACCCTCGTACTGTTGATCTGAATATCCGACATCCGTTTTCCGATCTCGACGACAACGCCCTCCACGCCGCCGTCACCGCACAGAAGATTGCTGCCGTTGCCGATGATCAGACACGGAATGTCATTTGCCTTACAGAACGCTGTCACACCGGGCAGGCTCTCCCTGTCCGGAGCCACAAAATACTCCGCCGGTCCTCCGACCCGGAAGGTCGTATGCCGGCTCATCGGTTCACCGCACAGCACAAACCTTTCACCGACGATCCGGCACAGCTCCTCATATATACACGCACTCATCCGTAAATCCTTTCCGTCCGTTCTGTGAATTATTTTTTCTGAATATGCCCGAAAAAGTAAATCTGAGTTTCGCAGACACCGTCCGCCCTGAAAAGTTCAGGCATCCTTTAAAAATTCCACATATCCGCGCTTTGCCTCGTACAGATCTGCCTTGCTTATAATCTCCCACGGCGCGTGCATATTCAGAACAGCCACGCCGCTGTCAATCACCTGCATGTTATAATTTCCGAGTATGTACGCGATGGTACCGCCGCCGCCCGCGTCCACTTTTCCGAGTTCCGCCGTCTGAAAGCTCACATCGCCCTCATCCATGATGCGCCGGATACGCGCCACATACTCGGCTCCGGCGTCGTTGGATCCGGATTTCCCGCGGGCGCCGGTGTATTTGTTAAACACCAGTCCCTTACCAAAATATGCGGAATTTTTCTTTTCCATCACATTCGGATAATTCGGATCATAAGCGGCGCTGACATCGGAAGAAAGCGCGCGGGAATTCTGCAGGGCACGGCGCAGCTTCAGCTCATCGTACGCTCCGCACGCGCTCATAATCTCCGCTGTGATATTTTCAAAAAAGCGGGACTGCATACCGGTCGCGCCGACGCTGCCGATCTCCTCCTTGTCCACCAGCAGGCACGCGCTCGTGCGCTCCGGCACATCCATCTCCAGCATGGCGGCGAAGGACGGATAGGCGCAGACACGGTCGTCATGACCGTATCCCATGATCATGCTGCGGTCAAAACCGTAATCTCTGGCTGCTCCCGCCGGAACTACCTCCAGCTCCGCCGAGAGAAAATCCTCCTCTTCTATATCATACTGCTCCTTCAGAATCCGAAGAATGTTAGCCTGTACCTTCTTCTTTTCTTTTTCTGTTTTTTCATCATCGTCCCCGGAAAGCCGCATCGGCATGCTGCCGATCAGGACATTCAGATCCTCTCCCTCGATCACTTTGGCAGCCTTTTTTTCCATCTGTGCGGAAGACAGATGAATCAGCAGATCACTGATGCCGAAAATCGGGTCCTCCGGCTTCTCACCGACATTGATCTGTACCACGGAGCCGTCCTTCTTCGCGACCACGCCGTGCAGCGCCAGCGGTATCGTCACCCACTGATACTTCTTCACACCGCCGTAATAATGGGTATCCAGAAGAACCAGCTCCGTATCCTCATACAGGGGATTCTGCTTCAGATCCAGACGCGGCGAGTCAATGTGCGCGCCGAGAATATTCATGCCGTCCTCAAACGGCCTGCGGCCGATCACAAACAGGGCAATGTTTTTCCCCTGGTTGTCCGCAAAAACACGATCCCCCGGCTTCAGGGCAATCCCCGCCTGCCGCACCTCCTCCAGATCCAGAAAACCGGCCGCCTTCGCCCGCGCGGTAAACTCTGTCACACACTCGCGTTCCGTCTTGCAGTCAGATAAAAATTCCCTGTATTCCTCCGCAAAATCGAACACGCTGCGGATATCCTCATCACTGTATTTTTCCCATGCACTTTTTCTTTCCATTCTGATCTCCTCTCTGTAAACGAGTCTGTCTGTTGACGACACTTTCTGTGATGAAAGTCGATTGCTCCGTGCTTCGCACTCTCGCAATCGCCGCCTGTATTCGCAATCCGGGCTGTCGCCCTTCTTGCTCATACCGGCTTGGTCGTCGAATATCCAGCCATCTGGGTGTGCAAGCACCCCCATCTGCCTGTCTATTGACGACACTTTCTGTGATGAAAGTCGATTGCTCCGTGCTTCGCACTCTCGCAATCGCCGCCTGTATTCGCAATCCGGGCTGTCGCCCTTCTTGCTCATACCGGCTTGGTCGTCGAATATCCAGCCATCTGGGTGTGCAAGCACCCCCATCTGCCTGTCTATTGACGACACTTTCATTGTACGATGTTGTTCTGTACACGTCTGTATAGTTCCTCGGCCGCATTATATCCCATCTTTTTCTGCCGGTGATTGACAGCCGCAGCCTCACAGATCACAGCCAGATTCCTTCCGGGACGGATCGGGACCGAATGACAGACGATCCTGGTCCCGAGGATCTCCATATACTGCTCATCCAGTCCGAGACGGTCGTACTCCTGCTCTTTTGTCCATGTCTCCAGCTTGATGATCAGATCAATGGTCTGCTTTTCCTTCACCGCCTCAATGCCGAAGAGGGTTTTTACATCAATGATGCCAATCCCCCTCAGTTCAATAAAATACTGGGTGATTGCGGGAGATTTTCCGACCAGCGTATCGTCGCTCAGCTTATGGATCTCTACGACGTCGTCCGTGACCAGACGGTGCCCCCGGCGGATCAGCTCCAGCGCCGCTTCGCTCTTGCCGATCCCGCTCTCGCCCATGATCAGGATCCCCTCGCCGTAGATGTCAACCAGGACGCCGTGGATCGATATGCCGGGCGCCAGCTCTCCACTGAGATACAGAATCGCTTCTGACAGGAAATTGGATGTCGCTCTCCGTGTGCCCAGGATGGGAACCCCTACCTTTTCTGCGATCTGCAGTCCCTTCGGCTCCAGCTGATAGCCCCGGCACAATACCAGACATGGCATATCCATCTCCATCAGCTGCTGAAACCGCTGCAGGCTGGTTTCCTGCGGCAAATGCTTCATGTAAGCAGCTTCGACCTTGCCGATCACCTGAATGCGTTCCTTTGCAAAACAGTCATAAAATCCAGTCAGCTCCAGCGCCGGCCGGTTGACCTCAGATTTCGTAATATACCGTTCTGACAGGTCAATCTCCGGCGTCAGACAGGTAAGCCTCATCTTTTCTGCAAACTTCTGTACACTGATTTTCTGCATAATCTCCCCTTCTCTTCTATAAGTAACCCCTCTGCTTCGTAATCTTTTAACGGATCTGCCGACGGCGCTTTTCCCCTGTTTCAGAAGATGATTGCTCCGCGATCACTGACTCTCATGAAAAAAATGATAGACTGACTCCGCCGCCCGTTCATTCATGGAGTCCACCCTCTTTAAAGACTCCACATCTGCCTCGCGGATCGCCTCCAGCGACTGGTAGTGCCGCATCAGTGCCTTCCGCCGCTCCGGTCCGATGAGCGGAATATCATCCAGCACAGAATGCACCTGTTCACGGCTCCGCAGTGAGCGATGATATTCAATGGCAAACCGGTGCGCCTCATCCTGAATACGGGTGATCAGCCGGAATCCCTCAGAATGCGTGTCAATCGATATCTCCTCGTTATGATAATATAAACCGCGCGTTCTGTGATGATCATCCTTTACCATCCCGCAGACGGGAATACTCAGTCCCAGCTCATCCAGCACCTGAAGCGCAATATTGACCTGGCCCCTTCCTCCGTCCATCAGGATCAGATCCGGGAATCGGGTGAAGCTGCCGTACTCCTCACCCAGCTGCTTTTGCCGGTTCCGCTCCTTCTCCTCCATCCCGTGTGTAAACCGTCGCGTCAGCACCTCCCGCATAGAAGCATAGTCGTCCGGTCCGGTCACTGTGCGGAGTTTAAACCGCCGGTAATCACTGCGGCAGGGTCTGCCCTTCTCATATACTACCATAGATCCCACCGATTCGAAACCATTTATATTTGAAATATCATAGGCCTCCATCCGGCGAACATAACCGATATCCAGCAGAGAGGCTATCTCTCTGACCGCGCCGATGGTCCGTCCCTCCTCGCGTCGGATCTTCTCTCTGTCCTGCGTCAGAACCATCTGCGCATTCTGCGCCGCCAGCGCTACCAGCTTTTCTCTGTTTCCTTTCTTCGGAACCCGGATTACGCTCTTCTGTCCGCGCCGTGCAGAAAGCCAGCTTTCCATGATCTCCAGGTCATCGATCTCCGTCTGCAGCATGATCTCCCGCGGGATAAACGGTGTTCCTGCATAATACTGGCGAATGAACGCGGACATAACCTCCCGCGGCGTATCCTCCGCTCCGATGGTAAGATGAAAATGTTCCCGCCCGATCAGCCTGCCCTGACGGACAAAAAACACCTGTACCACCGCGTCCCGGTCATCCATCGCCAGCGCAATGATATCTCTGTCCTCTCCGTCAAAACTGGTGATTTTCTGTTTCTGTGCGATCTGCTTCACGCTGCCAAGCAGATCTCTGTATTCCGCCGCCTTTTCAAAATCAAGTGCGGCGGCAGCCGTCTCCATCTTCTCTTCCAGTTCCCGGATGACGGGGGCAAATCTGCCGCCCAGAAACTCCATCGCCGCCTGCACTCTCTCCCGGTATTCTTCCGAAGAAACACCACCGCGGCAGGGCGCCATACACTGATGAATATGATAATTCAGACAGGGCCGCTCTTTCCCGGCATCCCGCGGCAGAACGCGGTTACAGCTCCGCAGCTGATACAGTCTGCGAATCAGATCAATCGTATCCCTCACGGCGCCCGCACTGGTATACGGACCGTAATAGCGCGACTTATCCTTTTTCATCTGACGCGAAAAGAGGACTCTGGGATAGTCCTCTCCCAGAGTCACCTTGATATACGGGTATGTCTTATCGTCCTTCAGCATCGTGTTGTACTTCGGACGATGTTCTTTTATCAGATTACACTCCAGAACAAGCGCTTCCAGTTCAGAGTCCGTGAGAATATATTCAAATCGCGCAATCTGCGTCACCATTTTTTCAATCTTCGCGCCTTTATTCCGACTCGATTGAAAATACTGCCGCACGCGATTTCGCAGGCTGACTGCTTTTCCGATATAGATGATCACATCCTTCGCGTCATGCATCAGATAGACTCCCGGCTGGTCGGGAAGCTTTTTTAACTCTTCCTGAATATCAAACATATCTCTATGCTCCCGCACCCGGATTCGATCCGTCAGAGGGAGGAATCACCTCAACTGTGCGGGCTTCCACCGCTACCGGTGTGCGCGCCGCGCGCATCTCATTAAAAATATCCATGAACTCCTTGCCGGTGATCGTCTCATGCTCATACAGGTAATCAGCAATCCGTTCCAGGATGTCAAGATTGCTGTAAATCATCTGTTTCGCTGTATCGTAGGCCTTCTGAAGCATGGCCTTCACTACCTCATCCACCTTCGCAACCGTGGACTCGGCAACGGTCGGCATCGCACGGCCGTCCAGATACTGGCTCTCCACAGTCTCCAATGCCATCAGGCCGAACTCATCCGACATACCCAGCCGGGTCACCATGGTCCGGGCGATCTTGGTCGCCATCTCGATATCATTCGCCGCTCCCGTGGTCACGGAATCACACTTGATCTCCTCCGCGGCACGGCCTCCCATATAAGTAACCAGACGGGCCTCCAGCTCAGCCTGTGTCTCGAGATATTTTTCCTCCTCAGGCATCTGCAGCGTATATCCGAGGGCACCCATCGTCCGCGGCACGATCGTGATCTTCTGCACCGGCTCCGCATCCTTCTGCAGCGCGCTGACGAGCGCGTGGCCGACCTCATGGAAAGCAACCAGATGCTTCTCCTTCGGTCCCATAATGCGGTCCTTTTTCTCCTTGCCGGCGATAACCACCTCCACCGCCTCAAAAAGGTCTGACTGACTGACCACTTTTCTTCCGTGCTTTACGGCATTGATCGCGGCTTCGTTCACCATATTCGCCAGATCTGACCCCACACAGCCGGCTGTCGCGAGCGCCAGGGCATCCAGATCCACTGTGTCATCCATCAGGACATTGCGCGAATGTACCTTCAGCGTCTCCACCCGCCCCTTCAGATCCGGCTTGTCGACGATCACGCGCCGGTCAAACCGCCCCGGACGCAAAAGCGCCTTATCCAGAACCTCCGGGCGGTTAGTCGCAGCCAGGATCAGCACACCCTTGGAGCTGTCAAAGCCGTCCATCTCCGCCAGAAGCTGGTTCAGTGTCTGCTCCCGCTCATCGTTGCCGCCGCCGTACCGGCTGTCACGGCTCTTTCCGATCGCATCCACCTCATCGATGAAAATAATACACGGAGCCTGTTTCTGTGCTTCCTTAAACAGATCACGCACGCGGGACGCGCCCACGCCGACAAACATCTCTACAAAATCAGAACCCGCCAGGGAGAAAAACGGCACGCCCGCCTCCCCGGCCACCGCCTTCGCCAGCAGCGTCTTCCCGGTGCCGGGAGGACCGACGAGCAGCGCTCCCTTCGGCAGCTTCGCTCCGATATCCGTGTATTTATGCGGATTGTTCAGAAAATCCACCATCTCCTGCAGGGTTTCCTTCGCCTCATCCTGTCCGGCAACATCCGTAAAATTCACTCCGGTGGACTTCTCCACATACATCTTGGCGTTCGATTTGCCGACGCCCATGATGCCGCCGCTTCCGCCGCCCATCCGTCTCATGGCAAACGCGAAAATCGCCCATAAAATGACGATCGGTATGATAAAGCTGAGAAGACTGGAGATCAGCGCGGAACTGCTGGTGTTCTTTCCGGCATACTCTACATCATTTTCGTTTAAAAACTCGTAGAGATTTTCATCTCCCAGATTCACCGTGTAGTAAGTGATCTGATACAGAGCGTCCTCATCCTCCACCGGCGTGATCTCAAGCTCACTGGATGTGATGACAACGCTTTCTACCTTGCCCGACTCAACCATTGCCAGGAACTCCGAATAAGTAATCTCCTGAGTCGTCAGACTGCTGACCCGGTTCGTCATGGCCGATACAAGCAAAAGAACGATCAGTGCCAACATGACAAACCATAAGATACTCTGCCCGTTCCTGCCGTTTTTATTGTTATTATTTCCGCCGCTGTCCGGTTTTTTTTCGTTCATATAATATACTCATCCTGCGCAGCCCGGGGACTGTGCATTCCTTTCTCTGATTTCCCCAATGACAACCCCTCTACCTTTTGTATTAACTATTAATTATATGGTTATTTTACAGAGAAATCAATATTGTAAACATGAACTTTTTTCTTTTTTTATAAAATTTCTCTTAAGAAAAAGTACCCCCGGCCTGTGATATATTTACTGATGCTGATATGCCAGCGCAGCGCCGACAAAACCGACAAACAGCGGGTGCGGCCGGTTCGGTCTGGACTTCAGCTCCGGATGTGCCTGCGTCGCGATAAACCACGGATGCTCCGGCAGTTCAAGCATCTCCACGATACGCCCGTCTGGAGAAAGCCCGCACAGACTCATACCGTGCTCTGTCAGAACCGCACGGTAATCATTGTTCACCTCGTAGCGATGCCGGTGGCGCTCATGAATCGTCTGCTTTCCATAGACAGCATAAGCTCTGCTTTTCTGATCGAGGACGCAAGGACAGGATCCGAGCCGAAGCGTCCCTCCGATATCCTCCACCCCGTTCTGATCCGGCATCAGCGCGATGACCGGATATTTCGTGGACGGATCCAGTTCAATACTGTGGGCATCCGTCAGACCGCAGCAGTGACGCGCGAACTCCACGATTGCCAGCTGCATGCCGAGGCAGAGGCCGAGATACGGGATCTGATTCTCCCTGGCATACCGGATCGCCTCGATCTTTCCGTCGATGCCGCGGTCGCCAAAACCGCCCGGTACCAGCACACCCTGCACGCCGGCCAGAATCTCGCTCACGTTCTCCTCATTTACCTGTTCCGAATCCACCCATCGGATGTTCACCGTCACGCGGTTGGCAATGCCGCCGTGCTTCAGCGCCTCTACCACGGAAATATAAGCGTCGTGAAGCTGGGTATATTTCCCGACCAGCGCGACCTCCACCTCGCCGGTGGGATGCCGAAGCGCATCCACCATCTCCTTCCAGTCCGTCAGGTCAGGCTCCGGGCAGGCGAGATTCAGACACTCACAAGCCACCTGCGCCAGGTTCTCCTTCTCCATGGCAAGGGGCGCTTCGTATAAGTATTCCACATCCAGATTCTGCAGAACCCGGTTCTGCGGCACATTGCAGAACAGCGCGATCTTATCCCGGATACTGCGGTTCAGCTCATGCTGTGTGCGGCAGACAATGATATCCGGCTGAAGACCCATGGCCTGCAGCTCCTTAACGCTCATCTGCGTCGGCTTCGTCTTCAGCTCGCCGGAAGCCGACAGGTACGGCACCAGTGTCACATGAATGATGATCGCGTTCTCGTGGCCGACCTCGTGCTGGAACTGACGGATCGCCTCCAGAAACGGCTGACCCTCCATATCTCCCACAGTACCGCCCACCTCGATGATCGCGATCTGCGTCTCATCCGTCGTATAATCGCGATAAAAACGGCTCTTGATCTCATTGGTAATATGCGGAATCACCTGCACCGTACCGCCGCCGTAGTCGCCGCGGCGCTCCTTCTGCAGTACCGTCCAGTAGACCTTCCCGGTCGTGACATTCGAGCGTTTCGTCAGATTCTCATCAATAAACCGCTCATAATGACCCAGATCCAGATCCGTCTCCGCACCGTCGTCCGTGACAAACACCTCGCCATGCTGAATCGGGTTCATCGTCCCCGGATCAATATTAATATACGGATCAAACTTCTGCATTGTCACCCGATAACCGCGCGCCTTCAGCAGACGCCCGAGCGACGCCGCCGTAATTCCTTTTCCGAGTCCCGACACGACTCCACCGATTACAAAAACATATTTTACAGCCATTGGCCTTTCCTCCCTGATCTGCCTCTTTGCCGGTCAGTCCCACACAGATCTGAGCCCGACAACTGTATCTCCGTCTCTTTCACATAAAACAGTTCCTATTATACAGCCTGACAAAAAAGAAATCCATCTTTTTCTTATAAAAAATCGAATCCATCTTTTTTCCGGCGGAATTTATACCGTATCAACGACTGTCTGCGCCGATGAACCGGGCAGCACGGCGGTACGTCCTCTCCGCAGTCTGACCGGCAGCAGACTTAGGCACTTAGAAACGATTTTTTGCGCAAAATGGCAAAATTTCTATTCCGGTTCATCCGGGTCAGGCGCTTATGAACGATTCTTTGCGCAAAATGGCAAAATTTTCTGTTCCGGTTCATCCGAGTTGGGAACTGTGACAAAATAACTTTACAGCCCGATCATCATGATCAGCGGAACTGTGGCAACGCTGAACAGCGTCGTAAGGAAAACCGCCCTGGCAGCCGCGGAGGTATTCGTGTGATACTGTTCCGTGATCATGGACTGCGCTGATGCCGACGGCAGTGCCGATGTCAGGATCAGCACATTGCGCGTCAGCGTATCCATCTCAAAGGGAAGGAAACGCAAAACCGCGATCACCAGCAGCGGCACCACGAGCAGTCGCAGCACCGGCAGCAGAAGCATGCGCTTATCCCTGAATACCTCGCGAAGCTCCAGACGGGAAAGCGACAGCCCTACCACAAGCATCGCCAGACCGCTGGTAATGTTGGAAAGATAGGTCAGAAGCTGATCCGCGATATCCGGCACGGGGATATTTCCGAGCAGAAAAACAAAGCCCAGCACCACGGCGATATTGATATTGTTGACAAACATTTTCCGGAAATTCAGCTTCTCCCGAATGTCATAATGCCAGGTCAGAAGCCTGATTCCAAAAGAAAACATGATCAGATTGCTGATCACATTTCCCAGCGCCATGAGAAACATCCCCTCGCTTCCGAACACGGACAGCGCAAGCGGCAGTCCCATAAACCCGTTATTTGAATTCATGCAGCTGAAAATCCATACGCCCTGTTCCTCCTCCGGAATACGAAGTGCCCGGACCAGAACCAGGCTCAGCAGGGCAGAACAGAGATGCAGAAGAAAAACCCCCACGATAATCTGCCAGTAAGGGCTTGCACCGGTTTTTCCCTGCTGATCGACGATGGAGCAGAACACCGTCACGGGCATCGTGACCATCAGAACCAGGTTCGACAGATCCGGTA
>JAJBUT010000219.1 GCA_020860185.1 Lachnospiraceae bacterium
TCAGGTACTGCCACTGGTAAGTGAGCTCGCTGCCGGCCGCTTCCACCTCAAACACAGCCGTGCTTCCGGCGGTAGCGGTATAGTCCTCCGGCTGGGATGTGATCTGGAGCTCTATATTTTCTTCTATCGACAGGGCATCTGTTTCAGCTGACACGGTCACCCCATCCGAATAGGTATAATATACCATTATTCCGCTCCCATCCTGGCCCAGGAGTAACGGTGTATCCATCAACGGGATTTTTATGTCATACTCAGTTGTTTCATCGCTGCTGTCCACCCAGATACCATCCGCATACACTGCCGTCTTACAGGTTCCATTTGTAAAATTCAACTGAACCTCCATGCCTGTCGGGTCAAAATAGTCCCCGGCATAATAAGACAGCTTTGTCGGCTGAGAGGTGACCTCAATGGAATCTATACTGTTCTCCACCACTGTGATATCACAGGTGTATGTCTGTGAAAACCCATCCACCGTCACCGTTATATCAATATTTGTGTCTCCAGGCTCCAGAGCCCTGTTAATACTATAGGTATAGTAGTCGTTATATTCATACAGCTTTTGTTTTGTCCCATCTTCATAATAAGCCCATAATTCCAAACCGGATGCATCAAAATACTGGCCCTCCACATATTTGGTTTTTTCGACATCACCCGTCTTTACAATCTGGGTTACAGCGGGAGCAGACTCCGATGTAAATATCCGGGGAACCGGGTAGTCTGTCCCATCCGATACTTCCGTGGGAAAAAAACTCATGGAACCAACATCGTAGTCCATAAAACTGTATATAGCATCTGCATCACTGGCCTTTGTCCAGACATTGGTGGTTCCTCCGTCTAAGGAGGTGATAAAGTCATCCGCCTTCATCTGGGAAGCGGTAAGCCTGTAGATACTTCCTTCTAAATCCCGGGTAAATCCACTACTATCAGAACTTCCGGATAATGCATATCCCCAGTAAGCCGATGTGGAAAGATAATAATTATTAACCAAATCATACGATCCGCCATTCCAGACACCTATTGCAAAAGAATTTGCTGCATAGGGGTAACCCTGACAACACAGGCCCACATTATAACAGTTTTCAATATCAATCTCAACGGATCCGGAAATCCCGGCATGATTCCCACCCTTAACAATCCATCCGAAATTCGCGCAGTTTCTGATAACACCGGCATTCCATGCCGCACCGCAGATACCGCCACCGCCTTTACTGTCAGTATTAAGCACAGTTGCAAAGTTCACACAGTTTTCTATTATCCCCCCTGTAGAATTATCAGATAACACAGAGGCTGATGTCTGCCCTATTTTCCCGACAATTCCACCCGTGGATCTCCTCGCATGGAAGTAGCCATCCACAGCGATATTCCGAACGGCGGGATTGACCGCCGGATAATTCCCTCCGTCATCCCCTTTCGTCTTCCATGTCGAGTAATCACTGTCATGGTTCCCCAAACGCCCAATCAGTCCGACACTCGCCGAATCCCCATAGGATCTGTCTGAATAGCGATCACAGTATACATTATAGACAATATGCCCGGCTCCATCCAGTGTACCGTTAAATGATGAACCAACATGGGAATAACCGTCCGAGGTACGACTCGTATTAAGTGTGTAACCATTGTCTAGTCTTACATATATTTCCCCTGTTCCCCTCTCATAAAAATACATTTGATACTGGCCGCCGATCGGCATGTAATCCGCTCCGGTCCAATTGCCATCCTCATCCTGATAGCCTCCCATATCAAGGTCAGCCGTCAGATAAATTGTACAGCCGTCAAAATCATATCCTTTAGCGCTGTAATAGTAATCGTCAGTTGTCACCTGGTTTGAAGAAGCTGACATTCCGGTCGTACACCCCGCAGCAATCTTTGCATTATCATTTGCCGCATACTCCTCCGGTATATACTCCACTACCTCTCCATTACTATCATAATCGTATATCGTAGTGATCTCCGCATTGTAGATACCGTTTACAATCGCCGCCAGTCCCGCAAACTGCGCCGGTGTCGATATGTAAAAAACCGTTTCAGACGGATCAAACCATGTCACATCCAAAGTCAGGCCGTCCCAGGCACCTTCATTTGAAGATTGCGTAAATGTATCCAGATCTATCTGAAAACCTTTCTGGTATGTGCAGGCCGTTAATAAAGGAGTTACCCTACCGGCACTGTTTACGTTAAATGCACAGGTCTGCGCGTAATATCCGTCTGCTGTTGCCGTGTATGTGTAACTCCCCTCTGCAAGATACGCCACATAACATTCCTGATATTCCTCATCCTCCGCGTTCTCGGTCGTTTCTTCACTGGCTTCTTCTGTATTTTGTGTTATATAGCTTTCTACTTCATATGACGCAGAATAATTTCGTTCAGAGACTTTAATTTTGGTGTCCTTCTGTGACGCATAGAAATATACCGGCCATGTGTCCGTTTGCTCCTCAGTTTCAGTCGAATCTCCTGCAGAGGCATCTTCACCAGAAGCCGTCACTGCGGAGGTATCGGTAACTGAAAGCTCCGAATCAGCATAGATGAGCATGCTGCTACATAAAAAAAGAGTCAGCATCAGAGCGAATGCCAAAGCAAATGACCCAAACCGCTTAATCTTTTTCATATTCACACTACCTCCTTCCATTGACTTTTTTTCATTACAAATGTCATTTTCCACAGAAGCGGCACATGGGATGCCGTCAGAAAACGACATCCCAAACGCCGCGTTACATTAATTTGCAGAACTGGTAGTGATGTTAATCATTGTCACATACTTCACATTGTTGTAACTGTCATTTACATTATCAGAAGTACTTACCGTTCCCTTAAACAGCCTTAGAGCATTGCCCGTATCAGATTTGTCAACGTAATAATCTGTTGTACTCTGATAACTTGCTATGGCCAGATACCAATTCGTTATACTATTGTCCACAATGGTATAACCGTCAGAAGTAGTTTCATCCTCTTTGTCTGAGTCAATCACAATGGAACGGGTATGAGCATCCGTCTCCGAGTCAATTGGCTCAAAATCAATCTGTACCACGTCGTCAACGGATACTTCTACTTCAGATAGCATATCATACACAGAAATATATGCCGTGGCAACACCATATTTCGTTTCTCCGCCGAGACCCTCTTTATCGTTCTGATGCTTTTCTTCAATCGCAGTATACTTAATAATATCAGTGTAGGTTGCCTCCGGGTCAACCAGATCATCCATGGTGCCACTGAAGCTGAGTTCTTTATCTACATAGATATATACGTTTGCATACGTTGTTTTAACAGAAACCACACCACCAGGTGAGTATTCTGATGATATTTCAAATGTCTCCTGTGCAACATTTCCATACTCATCAGTTTGGGCGAGGCTGTCATCATCAGAGGACGCGTTATATGTATCATTACCCACGGTAAGCGAAGCCAAGCCCTGTGTATATGCCTGCTCCCATCTGTACACCACAGCATACCATTTCTCATCTTGCATGAAAATATTGATAGTGTAGACATCATCTTCTATATAAGCAGCTGTCGTTTCATCGCTCGATGAACTGTCGTCATCAGCAACAGCCATAAAATTTGCTGAACTCGCTGCCGTTGAAGCTTCTGCGGACTCAGACCCACTGTCTGCACTGGAAACCATGGCAAGGAACTCATCCGTCGCCATATAGGCCTCGCTGACCGGGCGTGCCCGGTTCGTGCCGGACAATACCCCCACACCGGTAGAGTAGACTGTCATCTCAGCAAGGGGATAATATGTATCCTCGATGAATGCCTTGCTGCCGCCCGCGAGGTTGCCCACATAACCGCTCAGTCCAGTCACCTCGCCTGTGGTATAGCAGTCGGTTACCTCCACCTCACTGAGCCACGCATAGCCGAACAATCCGCCCGTGTACGGCTCGCCGTACAGCAGGTTCGTCGCGCCGGACACGTCGCCGGTGTTGCTGCAGCCGGAGATCTCGATATAGGACGTGATATCCTCGTCCTCATTGAAGACCGCGCCCACGACGCCGCCGACATAGACCTGCCCGCTGACGTCAGCGGTGTTCACGCTGTCGGTGATCGACGGAACGGTCAGGGCCGTGTAGTCAGAATCATACGCAGGTTCCATATGGCCGACCACGCCGCCCACATAATCGCTGCCGGACGCGTCGATCACGCCGTTGTTGGTACAGCCGATAACCGCGCCCGCATTATCCGCGACGATGCCGCCGACAAAATCGTTCGTACCCGCCTCGATGCTGACGTTCGACACACAATTCTGCACGGTGCCGAGGTTCCATCCCACGACGGAGCCGACCATGCTGCCGTTGCTGTGGATCTCTCCCTCCAGCGTCAGGTTTTCGACCAACGCGCCCTCCGCAAGTCCGGAGAACAGGCCGAGGTAGCCGCTGTCGGAGTTCAAGATCACCATGTTACTGATGGTATATCCGTCGCCGTCGAACGTGCCCGCGAACACAGTCCCGGTCACGCTGCCGATGGCTGTCCAGATATTGGAATAACTCAGGTCGCTGCTGTCATAGGTGCCTCCGATATCAATATCGTTCAGCAGGGTGACAGTCTCTCCCTCATAGTCATGCCCCGCGCGCACCGCGTTCGCAAACTCGCGCAGCTGTGCCGTGGTGGAGATCTCCGTCGGGTAGCTGATCTCGGTCACGCCGTCATTCTCCCAGTTCAGAACCAGGAAGCCGTCGTTCACGCCGGATGTCGCAGGCTCCTCGAAATTATTGCCCAGCGCCTCCGCGACCGTGCTGCCCGCGGACTTTAAATCACTCTCGGACGCAGATGTGATATACTCCGCGTTGTCCGTCTGCCCGCCGATGCCGCTGTCCGCCGTACCCTCCAGGTAATAGCTGTAGCTGCTCTGCGCGTAGTATGCGTTGCAGCTGCCGATGACGCCGCCCGCATAGGTGTACCCGGTGATCGTCCCGGCATTGTAGCTGTTCATCACGCTCGCCGTCTGGCTCATGCCCGCGATGCCGCCCGCATAGGTGTAGGACGCCTGGGACACCGTGATGGCCCCGGTATTATAGCAGTACAGCGCAGAATTATCCTCACCGTAAAGCTTGCCCGCGATGCCGCCCGCGTACTGGCTACCGTTCGGATCGGTCGTCGTCAGCGTGCCGTTGTCCGTCACACTGCCATGGTTATAGCAGGATGTGATCCTGGTGCCGACCGCGTAACCCACGATACCGCCGACATAGGAATCGTTCGGCCCCTCGTTCTGGTCGTAGGTATGATTGTCCGCGCCGGAAACCGCGGCCTCATTGCCGCAGAACTGAATCACGGAGTCCGCCGCGTAGCCCGCCACAGCCGCTGTAAAGGAACCGCCGGTGATGGAGCCTTCCACGAGCACCCGTGTCACGGTCGCGCCGTTCAGCGCGCCGAACAGGCCGTTAAAGTCTCTGGATGTATCGCTGAAGCTGATCGTCACCGTATGGAGTCCGCCATCAAAGATACCGGAGAAACTGTTGTAGATCGTACCGATCGGCGTCCAGTCACTCAGTGTCACGTCCGCCGTCAGTTCAAAATAACAGCCCTCACAGTCCGTCCCGCCGTTGACCAGAGAAGCCAGCGTCTCCAGGTCGGACGCGTCTGACAGGAGGTACGGATCATTCTCTGTGCCGGTACCGTCCGGGAAGAGCAGACTGTCAACGGTCTCCGTCTTCAGACCGCCGCAAACGGAACAGGTATAGGTGATAAGGCCTGTAGATTCGTATGTGGGTTCTGTTGTCACAACGCCGTCATCGTATGTGCAGTCTTCCACGACAGTCTCGCCGCACACGGCGCAGGTATAGCTGTGTGTGTCGTCGCCGTTTGAACTGAACACGGTGTCGTCATCATAAGAATGCCCGGTCGCGTCCGTGTAGGTATCCACGTAAGAATACCCGCAGTCGCTGCACGTATGGGTAACATACCCCTGCTCCGTGCAGGTCGGATCCGTGACTTCACTGGTAAACTCATGCTCATGCATGACGCCCGGCGTCACCGCTTCCTCCTGCCATGCCAGCAGCAGGTAGTCACCGCTCACGCTGGTCTGGAACGCGCTGTTGCCGTTCAGTCCGCTGATCACGCTGTCCGTAAAGCTCGTAAACGAGGTCGGCTCCGTGCCTGTCCATGTGATGGTCGAACCCCACCAGCTGTCGCCCATGTAATACACGTTCGACATCGTACTGCTGCCCGTAAAATATCCGGCGACCGCGCCCGCCTGATCCGCGTCGTAAGCACCCGCCGCATAGCAGTTTGCCATATTCACAGTGCCGCCGATGGCGACAATACCGCCGACGGTCGTCGTGCTGTCCTCAGACACCGCGCTCACCGTGCCCACATCATAGCAGTCCTGGATCGTCATCGTACCGTTGACATCGTAGACGATACCCGCCGCGTAGACAACGCCCGTGATGGTTCCTACATTGAAGCAGCCCTCAATGGTGATGCCCGTATCCACGGTGCTCGTGTTTGCGAGATAGCCCGCGCGCCCCAGGATGCCCGCCGCGCCGTTTAAGGTGCCGTTGTTGGTGACGGCTGCCGCATTCCCGCAATTCGTGATCTCTACATACTGCTCCGCGTAACCGACCAGACCCGCGATGCAGGTGCCCCCGGAAGCCGCGTTGACGCTGCCCGTCACGATAACATTTTTAATGACCGCGGGGTTGTCCGCGTCTGTCCCGGCTACAGAGCCGAACAGGCCGACCCGCGCGTTGGAACCGGTCATGTCCGTGATATTCACGGTGACTGTGTGCCCCTGACCGTCAAAGGTACCGGCAAAGGCATTGTCCGTGTAGGTGCTGCTGTCATACTGCCCGACAGGGACATAATCTGACGGGAGCGTGATGTCGTCCGTCAGGTAATAGGTCTTACCCGACTTGTCGTCACCCGCGTTTACCTCCTCGGCAAGCTGTACGAAACCGTCCGCGTCGGAGATGGCGATGGTCGTCTCAGTTTCCTCATAACCACTGTCATCTCCTCCTTCACTGCTGCCCAGAAGCGATGTGGCGATCGGGATGCCGTCGCTTCCCAACGACCAGAAATCCGTCACGTCCGTGTAGCTCGATACCGAACTGTTCCAGGTGTCCAGGGTATCCTGGGTGATCGACCCGGAAGACAGGCCGGATGTGGTATAGCAGTCCGTCGTGGTGCCGTAGCACACGCCGAAGGCCGATGAAGCCGTCGTCACGCACTGCTTAAACGTACCGGCATTCGCGTAACCGACAATCCCTCCGTTCTGCCTTGCCCCGGCGACCGTCGCATCCGAGTATGCGTTGATAATGTTTGCATAGCTGGAATAGGTATAACCCACCAGTCCGCCGTAATACCCGTAGGTCGTCGAGCCGGTGATCGATACTGTGCTGACGCAGTTCACGATCCGCACAGCAGAACTCGGACTATACGCAAATTCCCCGGCGATACCGCCGGCATACGTGTAGTTGTTGTCACCCTCAATGGTGCCCGTCACTGTCAGATCCGTGACGGTGCCGTTCAGGACACCGAACAGGCCGTAGTAATGATACGTACCGGTCTGTTTTGACGAGCTGATCCCGTTGATGGTGATTGTCTTGCCGTTTCCGTCAAGGGTTCCCTTAAAGGATACGGATGTACTGTAGCCAATCGGCTCCCAGTCCGTCACGGTAATGTCGTCCGTCAGCATGAAGTACGTGCCGCTGTAAGATTTCAGCACCGTAACCGTGTCTGACAGAAGCTCGAGGTCTTCCGCATCCTCGATCAGATACGGGTCTGACGACGTACCGCTTCCACTCCATGTCCCATTGCTTACCGTCTCAATACCCGTTTCGGCAAATACCGCCGTCAGGTTGGCTGAGACCATGCTGAATGCAAGCGCAAGGGTCAGGATCCATGACAGAAACTTCCACTTCTTTTTCATAAAGCTTCTCCTCCTTCTTTATATTAAAAACTGTATCAGGCGAACTAAAACACCCTGTCACTCGATCACAGTTTTTTTCCTATAAAGAACCCCATTTGCTTGTAAATCCCCATTTATATATAATCCATAATACCCCCCCAGCATGTATCCGTCAATGTATATCGTCGTGTTTACTTATGCAGGCTTATGCAAATGTCGCAACAAGCAGACATGTTATCAAAAATTGCTTCGCCGGGTCAAAAAATCAGTACATTTCCGTCTTCCGTCGTAGTACCAGGAAAATTCCGATTCCAACGCATCACAGACAATTGAATTTGAAATCCATACTTGTCTTCACAGAGAAAGTATGGCAACAAAAAAGGGAGCATATCGTTTAGTGATAGCTCCCTTTCTGTTTATTTGCCTTTTTACTTCTGGCTGTAACCATGTGCTTCCTCGAGCAGCATGTCTTTTACCTTCATCAGACGAATCTGTGTGCTTCGCTCATTCTCGTCCAGTTTCATCGAGATATACTTGATGTTCTCCTGGGCATTGGGGATTACCACATGCTCGAGAGCGTTTACGCGGCGTCTCGTCTTCTCGATCTCAGCCGCCATGAGCTGGCAGGCCTTCTCCGTCTCGGCGAGGCGAAGCATATCCGGCAGGATATCTGCCAGCGATTTCACCGCTCCGTCCAGATCACTGGAGGTGTAGGCGAAGCCGTAAGAATAAATATCATTCTCATCCGCCGTCCGGGTCTTGTACTCAAAAACCGGCGTGTTGACGCTCATGACATTCTTCTTGCTTACATCCAGATAGACACCCTGCTTCGGCGCCATCAGGGCGGTATGAAGGCCCTGCTCTGACATGGCCGAACGCGCGATAACGAAATTGGTATTGGCAGCTTTGATGCCCTCCTCCACCTTCAGGCGCAGCTCCATGTTCTCGCGGACGAGTTCCAGGAACTGACGCATCAGCTCATCACGCTTATCTTTTAAAAGTTTGTGTCCCCGCACGGCTGTGACAAGCTTCTTCTTCTGCTTTGTCAGTTCCATACGGGTAGGATTTACCTGTGTTGAAGCCAGCGCTCTCACCTTCCTTTCTGAATTACATACTCACTTGTGACTTGTGTTATCACTTCTTTTCGTAGTACTCATCAAGGAACTTATCATCGATACGCTTCAGCTCGGACCTCGGCAGAATCCGCAGCAGATCCCAGCCCAGATCCAGCGTCTCCATGACGTCACGGTTCGCGTTATAGCCCTGGGAGACATATCTCGCCTCAAACTCATCCGCGAACTTCGCGTAGATCAGGTCGGTCTCAGAGAGAGCCGCCTCACCCAGGATGGTCATCAGCTCCTTCGCGTCCTTACCGCGGGAGTAAGCCGCAAACAGCTGGTTCATCGTGTTGGAGTGATCCGCACGGGTCTTGCCCTCGCCGATACCCTTATCCTTCAGACGGGACAGGGACGGCAGAACATCGATCGGCGGTGTGACGCCCTTATTATAAAGGTCACGGCTCAGGATGATCTGTCCCTCCGTGATATAGCCTGTCAGGTCAGGGATCGGATGCGTCTTGTCATCCTCCGGCATGGTCAGGATCGGAATCATGGTTACGGATCCTTCCTTGCCTCTCTGACGGCCGGCGCGTTCATACAGTGTCGCCAGATCCGTATACATATAGCCCGGATATCCGCGTCGACCCGGAACCTCTTTCTTAGCCGCGGAGATCTCACGAAGCGCGTCTGCGTAGTTCGTGATATCCGTGAGGATAACCAGTACATGCATGCCCTTTTCAAAGGCAAGGTACTCGGCGGCCGTCAATGCCATACGGGGCGTAGAGATACGCTCTACAGCCGGATCGTTCGCCAGGTTGATAAACAGGACGGTACGGTCGATGGCGCCGGTCTCCGTAAAGGACTGGATGAAGTAATCAGACTCCTCGAACGTGATACCCATGGCAGCAAACACAACGGCGAACTGCTCATCCTTGCCGCGTACCTTTGCCTGTCTGGCAATCTGTGCAGCCAGCTGGGAATGCGGCAGACCGGAACACGAGAAGATCGGCAGCTTCTGGCCGCGGACCAGCGTATTCAGTCCGTCAATCGCGGATACACCGGTCTGGATGAACTCCTCCGGGTATACACGGGCTGCCGGATTCATAGGCAGGCCGTTGATATCGCGGCGCTGCTCCGGCAGAATCTCCGGGCCGCCGTCGATCGGGTTTCCTACGCCGTCGAAGACACGGCCGAGCATGTCGCCGGAAACACCCAGCTCCATACTTCTGCCCAGGAAACGTACTTTACTGTCGGAGAGGTTGATTCCGGTGTTGGACTCATACAGCTGAACCAGCGCATTTCCTCCATCGATCTCCAGAACCTTGCAGCGGCGCTTCTCGCCGTTGGAAAGCTCGATCTCTCCCAACTCATCATAGGCAACATCCTCCACACCTTTTACCAGCATCAGAGGACCTGCCACTTCCTGTATGGTTCTATACTCTTTCGGCATTTACTCTTCCCCCTTTTCGATAACAGATGCGATCTCTGCCTTCAGTTCCTCGCGGATATGGTTATATTCTTCCTCGATATCATTCTCCTGCGTATATTTATAACGACCGATTCTCTCACGGACATCCATATTGAGCAGGTCGCGGATATTGGCATGATTGTCCAATGCCTCACTGCACTCCTCGTAGTAAGCCACCACCAGCTGCATCAGCAGAAGCTGTTTGCGCAGAGATGTATAGGTATCAATCTCATGGAACGAATTCTGGTGCAGGAAGTCCTCACGGATGGAACGCGCCGCTTCCATCTTCAGGCGATCGCCCGCGGAAAGGGCGTCCATACCAACCATCTGCACGATCTCGTCCAGCTTCGCCTCATCCTGAAGCAGGCTCATCATCTTCTGACGGCACTGCAGCCACTCAGGAGAAACATTCTCGTCAAACCACGGACCGATATTATCCAGATACAGAGAATAACTGGTCAGCCAGTTGATGGCGGGGAAGTGTCTCTTGTATGCCAGTGCGGAATCCAGTCCCCAGAATACTTTTACAATACGCAGGGTTGCCTGTGATACCGGCTCGGAAATATCACCGCCGGGCGGCGATACGGCTCCGATGACGGAGAGCGCTCCCTCACGTCCGTCCTTGCCGAGCGCAATCACGTGTCCGGCACGCTCATAGAACTGTGCCAGCCGGGAACCCAGATAAGCGGGGTAACCCTCTTCACCCGGCATCTCCTCCAGACGTCCGCACATCTCACGGAGAGCCTCAGCCCAACGGGAGGTGGAGTCTGCCATCAGGGCTACGGAGTAACCCATGTCACGGAAATACTCAGCAATGGTGATTCCTGTATAGATGGATGCCTCACGGGCAGCCACCGGCATATCCGATGTATTCGCGATCAGAACGGTACGCTCCATCAGGGATTTCCCGGTCTTCGGATCCTTCAGTTCCGGGAACTCGTTCAGAACATCCGTCATCTCATTACCACGCTCGCCGCAGCCAATGTAAACAACGATGTCCGCTTCCGCCCACTTGGCCAGCTGATGCTGGATAACTGTCTTGCCGCTTCCGAACGGTCCCGGTACGGCTGCCACACCGCCCTTTGCGATCGGGAAGAAGGTATCAATGACACGCTGTCCCGTAATCAGCGGCTTGGACGGCGCCAGTTTCTGCTTGTAAGGACGTCCCTTACGAACCGGCCATCTCTGCATCATGGTAAGTTCTTTGTCGCCATCTTCTGTAGACAGAACCGCCACAACCTCCTCCACGGTGAAATCACCGGAACGGATGGACTTGATCTGTCCGGACAGTCCGTTGGGAACCATGATCTTCTGCTGTACGACTTCGGTCTCCTGAACGGTACCGAGCACGTCTCCGCCCTCTACCTCATCGCCGACCTTGGCAACCGGCACGAATGTCCACTTCTTATCTCTTTTCAGAGAAGCTACTTCTACACCACGCTGCAGGTTGTTTCCGGAGATCTTCAGGATATCATCCAACGGTCTCTGGATTCCGTCGTAGATACTGGTGATCAGTCCCGGTCCCAGTTCCACAGACATGGGCACACCGAGGGATTCTACCACGCCGCCCGGCTTCAGACCGGATGTCTCCTCGTAAACCTGAAGCGACGCCTCATCCCCGTGGATCTCCAGAACTTCTCCGATCAGACGCTGGTCGCCGACGCGGACCATATCTGCCATATTCGCATCCCGCATACCGGTCGCAACGACCAGCGGGCCTGCAATCTTTTTAATCGTTCCTTTGCTCATTAATCTTGTCACCTCTTATTCGCCAAAGATAATGTCAGAGCCAACCGCCTTCTCCACGGATGTCTTCACCCCGCGAACTCCCTCTCCGGTATTTCCGGTGATACCCGGGATCAGGATGATGGCCGGGAGCAGCTGCTCCTTATATTTGTCAATTTCCTGCTGCATCGACGCCGCAAGACCTTCTGTTACATAAACGACAGCGTATTTATCCGCCGCCAGCCTCCGAAGCCTGGCTTTTCCGTCCTCCGGGTTATCCGTCGGGAAAATGTCAAGGCCCAGCGTCGCGAAACCGTAAATGCTGTCATATGGTCCGAGCACTGCTATCTTATACATACATTTCCCTTATCCTTTCCCGGATGGAGTCATCCGTCAGTCCGTTTAACTTACCGGAGAGGATAATTCCAACTGTCTTAATCTCATTTTCTCTCGCCAACACATATGCCACGAGCGGTCCGACCGAGAACACTTCGTATTTTTCCGGACGAAGGATCTCCATCAGATAATTATCGCACCAGCGCTCAAACGCGGAGGGTGACTCGCGCAGCGCTTCCGCCGCCTCGCGGAATCTGCCGCCGGAGAGATATTCCAGAATCGCCTCAAAGCCGGATGCCGCCGCTTTCGCCAGACGCTCCACATCGACATCACCGCATGGCTGCAGGGCACGCCGCATAAACTCGATGGATTTGCCTGTTTTCTGGCAGCGAACAGCAATCTTGATGTCAGTCACTGCCACGACTGCCTCAGCATATCTCCGAATCGCTCCTGAATCCGAATCTCTTCCCGCCGTATCAATGGCCTCCAGGCAGGCCTTGTCGATGATCACATCACAAAGCTGGCCGTCATTTGAATGGAAAATAGTCTCGAAGGCGTCCTGCGCCGCCGCACCCATATTCCCCGGCAACCGTAAGAAATCCTTGCGGGAAATGATGTCCCGCAGCTCCTCCCGGGAGGGATCCGTTCCCTCGTAAAAGAAGTCGTCGTTTTTCTGTCCGGTATAGACCTCCTTGATGGCGGTTTTCAGATTATGGAATACATTCGGATAGGAGAGTACGTCAAAAGTCTCCATCGGCACGCTCAGGCTCCGGATGGTCTCCCAGATCTTGCTGCGCTCCGCCGCCAGGATCGCGTCGGCGTCCCGTTCGACATCCAGTCCTCCCCAGCCCTTGTCAATGATAAAATCCAGCGCGGCATCGTAATCTCTGCACGCCATCAGCTGATCAATCGTGGCCTGTGAAAACAGTTTGCCTTCCAGTCCCCGTATGTGCGCGACCGCAAAGGTATATTCCACTTCAGACATCGTCATGCCTCCTTTCCGTAAAGAAGTGCATGAACGGTATCCTGCATCTGTTCACGGTTCGCATCGAAAATCGCCCTCACGGTACAATTTTCCTCTATGCCGCCGTAAACCAGTATAAAACCGTTATCGATATTCTTTCCTGTCTCGGAAAGCTTTAATGTGCCGCCGGCCTTCTGTGCCGCCGCCTGAATCCTGTTTTCAAATCCGTTCGGCATTGCTTTCAGATCCGCATCGGAGAAATAAATTTCTCCCGACTGAGCCAGCGCGTATTTTTCAATCCATTTTTCCAGCATTCCAAAGTATGCCGCCGCATCCATGCTGCACACCTTTTCGTAGGCCTGATCAATCACCTTTGCGATGATCTCCTGCTTGGCAGCCAGTGTCTGCGTGCGCCGGTACAGGTCATTTGCGGAATGCATGCGCTGTTCCAGATTCTTTGCTTCCTTCTCGGCATTCTTTTGAATCGACTGCGTCGAACGTTCCGCTTGTGCATCAGCTTCTGAGCGAATGTTTTTCGCCTCAGACTCAGCGTCTGCCAGAATCGTCTGCGCCTGTGTCTTTGCCTCCGCAAGAATCTGGTCAACGATTTTGTCCAGTCCTGTCATATTCGCTGTTCTCCCTTCCTGCTGTTATTGTCTGTTAATCACCGTTTTCCAAAGACTAGAAAATCTGAATAACAACAAGGATGGATACTAACAGAGAAAGAATCGCGTATGTCTCAACCATAGCCGGGAAAAGCATGGCCTTTGCAAACTGCTCCGGTCTCTTTGCTATAAGTCCGACAGCTGCCGCGGAAGCCTTGCCCTGATAGGTGCCGGATACAAAACCCGCAATCGCGATCGGAAGGCAGGCGCCTACCGCCTCAACACCGGTATGAACGTCAATAGCTGAAAAGTTTCCGGAAAGAACACCGGAGCTGGAAAGTACAAGGAAAGCGATCAGCAGACCGTAAATACCCTGTGTACCGGGCAGCAGCTCCATGATCAGAACCCGCGCAAACTTACTCGGATCCTCCGCCGTAACGCCGGCAGCCGCCTGACCCGCAATACCGCAGCCTCTCGCAGAACCGCAGCCCGCAAGTCCAACCGCCAGAGCCGCACCGATGATTACTAAAGCTCCTCCTAAACTACTCATGATATCCATGATAAATCCTCCTATAAAAATAGATTTTGTTTGCAGCTGTCCGTTTCTTCACAGCCAGCTGTACTCCGCACCCACGGCACGGAATATTAAATATATATTTTCTTTTATTTGCTCTGCGCAAAATCCACATATCTGGTTTTCGCCTGAAATGGTTCAAACGGTTCTCCCCCGCCATCGTAGAACTTCTGGAAAAACTCTACATACTCCAGTCTGTTGGAATGAACGTAAGCGCCCAGCAGGTTGATCGCCATATTGGCTCCATGCCCGATCAGGAATACTACAACAAAGATCACTACTTTTAAAATACCGCTACCGAACATGGTGCCGATCATATTAACCACCTGCGCGATTGCACCGGTCGCCAGTCCCAACGCCAGAAGTCTGGAATAGGAAAGCCAGTCTGAAAGCCAGCTGGTAATATTGTAAATCTCATAAACGCCAAGAAGCAGCCGCATACCAATCTTCTTTTTCTTCCGTCTGCCGGCAAACAGCAGCAGGATCAGAGCGCCGACGATTGTCAGTATATAAGACAGATAAGTCAGCCCCGGTCCGAAATCAATCGTCGTCTGTACCATAGACTCGAAAATAGACGACGGAATCAGCAGCAGAAGCAGGCCGATCAGAAACGCATACCATCCCACCACTTCACTGAAAAATCCCATACCGTCCCCATTCTTCAACAGAATGTATCCATGTATACCCAGACCGAGGAAAAGATGAACGATACCTATAATCAATGCGTAAATCAGCAGCCGCATCGGATCATCAATCGGAGCGAACCACACCGCATTGAACGCAACCTCATGTCCGAAAAACTCACGTGAGATGACCTGAATCGCGTCGCCGAAAAATCCGCCGAAAAGAATACCCCAAACGACCGTTGAAATACCGCAGAAGAAAAACATCTTCAGGCTCTTCCTGAGCCCCTCGCTCATCCGGGGGAACTTCGCCAAAGCGATGCCGCAGAAAATAACCATCAGAGCGCCGTATCCCGCATCCGAGAGCATAATACCGAACATCACTACATAAAAGATCGACATAATAAACGTCGGATCGATATCTCTCTTTCCGGGAAGTCCGTAGGACGCGAGCACGCCATCCACCGAATTCGAGAACGGATTGTTCTTCAGAAGCACCGGCGGCTTTTCATCCTCCGCGATTTCCTCAAGTTCAACAACCGCACCGTATTCCGTTTCAAGCTCCTGTTTCAGATCTTTTGCCAGATAAGCGGGAACATATCCGCTGACGGCAAACGTGTTCTCCGTCTGCGGCAGGGTGCCGAGTACTTCGTACTTGTCTGCACGCATCCGGTAATAGTCAGACACCATCTGCAGGTCTCCCCTTGCCGGTCCGCACTTCGTCAGCTCAGCAATATAACCCTCGAGCGCCGGCTGATGTGCCTCGAGTTCTTTCCGCATCGACTCCTGCTCCTCCGCGG